>NZ_BAABZW010000016.1:0-296638 GCF_040365325.1 Intrasporangium sp. DVR
ACGGTGTGGGAGAGTAGGACGCAGCCGGACAACCATTCAGGGTCCCGGACGAACTTCATTGATTCGTCCGGGACCCTTTTTTTGTGCGCCAAGCCCAGGGGCATGGCGCGATCGCGGCCTGACGCGGAAGGATGAAGCCATGAGCGAAGAGCGGGACAGGAAGGGCAGCCGGCCGGGACGAGGCGAAGCCGGCGACGGCTCGCGATCCGGGGGCGCCGATCGCCGCCGCCCCACCGGGGACCGGCGCGCGGGGTCTCGCCCCACCGGAGACGGGCCCCGCTACCAGCGCCGTGACGACCGCCGTGACGACCGCCGTGACGACCGCCGTGACGACCGCCGCTCGACGGGCGCGGATGCCCGCAGTTCCTCTGGTGGCGCCCGCGGACCGCGTCGCTCCGAAGGCGAGGGTCGCGAGGGGGCTCGGGGCGGACGCGGCGCAGGCGAGGGCCAGCGACGGGACGGCCAGCGCAGCGAGGGCCAGGCCAGCCGCGGCCGGCCCGACCTCGAGCGGCGAGGCGGCCCGCGCCTCACCCCCAAGTCGCCTCGTAAGCCGGAACCGGCGATCCGCGACGGGGTCACCGGCCACGAGGTCGACCGCGGGGTGAAGAACCAGCTGCGCACCCTTTCCAAGGAGAACGCCGAGGGTGTGGCGCAGCATCTCGTGATGGTGTCGGAGCTTCTCGACAGCGACCTGGAGGCTGCCCTGGCCCACGCGGAGACTGCCGTGCGCCGCGCCGGTCGAGTTCCGGCGGCCCGGGAAGCCCTGGGTCTGGTGGCCTACCGGATGGGGGACTGGGCTCGTGCCCTGAGCGAGTTCCGCACGGTGCGGCGGTTGTCCGGGTCGAGCCATCTGCTTCCGCTCATGGTCGACTGCGAGCGGGCCCTCGGACGCCACACGAAGGCGCTCGAGCTCGCGCAGGGCGATGAAGCCGAGAACCTGGCCATCGATGACCGGGTGGAGCTGGCGATCGTCGTCTCGGGGCTTCGGCGTGACCTGGGCCAGCTCGACGCTGCGATCGCCGGTTTGTCCGCGCTGGTCCGCCGGCTCAACCCCAACCGGCCATCGGCGGCGCGCCTCTACTACGCCTACGCCGACGCCAAGCTGGCTGCGGGCGATCCGGCGGAGGCGCGGGAATGGTTCGCCCGCGCTGCCGACGCCGACCACGAGCTGATGACGGACGCCGCAGAACGGCTCGACGAGCTCGACGGCGTCGAGGTCGTCGACCTCTCGCCCGAGCTCGATGAGGACGCGGACTCCCCGAGCCGTGAGCCCTAGCGGGATCGTGACTCGCGTGGACCCGAGAACTTTCCCCCACGGAGGCCGACGCGATGGCGGCGACTGACGAGACCGTCGGCGCGGAGGTCCTGGGCCCACTGGCCCGGGGTACGACCGGTCCACTGAGGACGGCCTACTCGGGCCTGGTCTGCGACCTGGACGGTGTCGTCTACCGCGGAGCCGGGGCCGTTCCGGGTGCGCCTGACGTGTTGAGGCGGCTCGGGAGCGAGGGCATGCGGATCGTCTACGCGACGAACAACGCGTCTCGCCTCCCGTCGGAGGTGGCTGATCACCTCGAGTCCTTGGGCCTGCGCGTCACGGCGGCGGAGGTCGTGACGAGCGCGCAGGCGGGGGCCGCCGAGCTCGCGACCTGCCTGCCGCCGGGGAGTCGTGTCCTCGCCCTGGGGGGCCCGGGCGTGGCCGCAGCTCTCACCGAAGTCGGGCTCGATGTGGTGGCGCCGAGCTCCCCTGGTGTGAACGAGCAGACCGATGCGGTCCTGCAGGGGTTGGGGCGCGAGCTCACTGTCGCCGACTTCGAGGCGGCAGCGAGACACCTGACCAACGGGGCGGTGTGGGTGGCCACGAACGCAGACGACACCCTTCCCCTTGAGTGGGGGCTGGCCCCGGGCAACGGCGCCTACGTGCGCCTGCTGGCGGACACGGTGGACCGTGAGCCACGTGTCGTGGGCAAGCCGCACGCCCCGCTCTACCGGGCTGCTGTGGACCGGCTCGGTACCCCGCCGCAGCTGACCCTGGCAGTCGGGGACCGGCTGGACACCGACATCGCCGGGGCCGTCGCTGCCGGGCTAGACTCGGTGTGGGTCCTCACTGGGGTGCACCGACCGAGCGAGCTGCTGCGACGCTTCGACGGCTGTGTGCCGACCTGGGTGATCGCCTCCCTGAGTGAGCTGGAGCAGCCGTATGCCGCTGTGCTCAGGGCCGATGGGGTGTTCACCTGTGCGGGTGGCCGGGCCCGCGTCTCGACCTCGGGCCTGGAGGTGGACCCGGGACCGGCGCGGCCGATCGAGGTCGTCCGGGCCGGTCTGGCGGCACTGCTCGACCGGGTGATGGCCCGACAGCCCAGTGGCGTTGACGTCGAGCGAGCGGCTGAGCAGCTCGACGGATTGTTGGAGGGGTCCCCGGGGGCCTAACCGCTACGGTGGCTGGGCAGGAGGCGTCGCCGGGTGGGGACGTCGTACGGCCAACACACGGAGGCAGGATGAGCACGCAGTTCCCGGGTCCGCAGCAGGAGCAGCAGGCGCAGGACGAGCAGGCGCAGGACGAGCAGGCGCAGGACGAGCAGGCGCAGGACGAGCAGGCTGCCGGCGCCCTCGAGGTCACGGTGCCGGCCGCCGCCACACCGCGCACTGGCGACGAGGTGATCGACGCCGTGCTCGCCGACGTCGCCGCGGCTCAGGCCGGGTCCCTGACCGAGCGCATCTCGGCCGGTGAGCGCGCCCAGGCGGCACTGCGCTCCAGGCTGAGCGACCTGGGTGGCGCGTGACGCGTCGCCGCCTCGATGCCGTCCTCGTCGCGCGGGGACTGGCTCGATCGCGGTCACAGGCTGGCGATCTCATCCGTGCGGGTGGCGTCACGATCGACGGCCGCGTGGTGCACAAACCGAGCATTCCCGTATCCGAGGAAGCCACCCTCGTCGTGACCGCGGCCGTTGAGCAGTGGGTCAGTCGCGCGGCCCACAAGCTGCTGCGGGCTCTGGAGCTCTGGCCGATCGAGGTGGCCGGTCGCCGCTGCCTCGACGTCGGCGCCAGCACGGGCGGTTTCACCCAGGTGTTGCTCGAGCACGGGGCCGCGCACGTCACTGCCCTCGACGTCGGCCACGGGCAGCTCGTCGAGGAGGTTGCTGCCGATCCCCGGGTGGTCGACCTGCCTGGAACCAACATCCGCGACGTTCGACCCGCGACGCTGGGCCGACCCTTCGACGTCGTCGTGTGCGACGTCAGCTTCATCTCCCTCACCCTCGTCCTGCCGGTCCTGCGCCCTCTCGTGTCCGACGCCGGCGACCTCGTCGTCCTCGTCAAGCCTCAGTTTGAGGTGGGGCGCGAGCGGCTCGGCCGCACCGGAGTGGTGACCTCCCGCCTCGAGCACCACAGGGTCCTGCGGGCGGTTCACTCGACGGCGGGGGACCTGGGTCTGGAGGTCAGGCGCGCAGCCCCGAGCCCCATCCGGGGCGGTGATGGCAACGTGGAGTTCCTGCTGTGGCTCGTGCCACGCGGCCCGGGGCCCGGCGGCCTGTCCGCGGATGACATGCTGGACTCGATCGACGCCCAGGAGGAGGAACCGTGACCCGCCGCATCCTGCTGGTCGCCCACCCACGGCGTCCCGAGGCGTTGACGGTGGCCAAGGGCGTCATCAAGCGTCTCACCCACCTGGGGATCGACGTGTCCCTCCAGGCCGACGAGGCGAAGGTCCTCGACCTCAAGCACAGCAGGCGCGTCCACATCGCCACTGAGGAGCTGGTCGCCGAGGGGTGCGACCTCGTCGTGGTGCTCGGTGGTGACGGGACGATCCTGCGCGGTGCGGAGTTCGCCCGCAGCGTCGACGTGCCGTTGCTCGGGGTGAACCTCGGCCACGTCGGGTTCCTCGCCGAGGCGGAGCGGGATGACCTGGACGCGACGGTCGAGCACATCGCCAACCGCCAGTACACCGTTGACGAGCGGATGACCCTGCACGTCGACGCGAAGTTCGATGGCGAGGTGGTGGCCAGCAGCTGGGCGCTCAACGAGGTGAGCGTGGAGAAGGCGGCGCGCGAGCGGATGCTCGAGCTGACCATCGAGGTCGACGGCCGGCCCCTGTCCAGCTGGGGCGGGGACGGGATCATCGTCTCCACTCCCACGGGTTCGACCGCATATGCCTTCTCAGCCGGGGGACCCGTCATCTGGCCGCAGGTCGAGGCGATGTTGCTGGTTCCCAACAGCGCGCACGCCCTGTTCGCCCGCCCGCTGGTGCTCGGTCCGGACTCGCACGTGGCGGTCGAGCTGCGCACGGGCACGGACGTCCTGGGGATCATGTGGTGCGACGGACGTCGCCACATCGAGCTGCCGCCCGGTGCCCGCGTCGAGGTCCGCCGCGGCATCCGTCCTGTTCGCCTCGCCCGTCTGACACGCGCGCCCTTCACCGACCGCCTCGTGGCCAAGTTCCACCTCCCGGTGCGCGGGTGGCGAGGGGACGGCCGCCGCACCGCGGCTCCGCCGACGGGGCAGCCGCGCCCGGACCTGTGGATCCGGAGCCACGCCGACGGCACCCCCCATGAGGGCCACCCCGCCCTCGGCGCCGACTCGGCGACAGCGTCGAGTGGCGCCACCGCTGACCCGACACGGGCCGACCAGGTGGAGGGGACGCCTGACGCTGGGGGTCCTCGGCCCTAAGGTGGTCCCGTGTTCAGCCAGATGAGGATCCGCGGGGTCGGGGTCATCCACGACGCCGTGCTCGATCTGAGCCCGGGCCTCAACGTCTTGACCGGTGAGACGGGTGCGGGTAAGACGATGGTCGTGTCGGGCCTCGGCCTGCTTCTCGGCGAGCGCGCTGACTCGGGACTGGTGCGAAGCGGCGCAGACCAGGCGTTCGTCGAGGGCGTGGTCCAGCTGCCGACCGGGCACCCGGCCCTGGTGCGTGCTGCGGAGGCCGGCGCCGACCACGACGACGGGGAGCTGGTCATCGCCCGGTCGCTCAGCGCCGCCGGCCGGTCTCGGGCGCACGTGGGCGGTCGAACGGCACCGGTCGGCGTGCTCGCGGAGCTCGGCCGTCACCTCGTCGCCGTGCATGGTCAGGCAGACCAGTGGCGACTCAAGCAGGGCGATGCCCACCGTGAGGTGCTCGACGACTTCGGTGGGGCGGCACTCGGCGCACTCCGCGACCGGGTCGGCCGACTTCACGACGCATGGCGAGCCGCCCGAGCCGAGCACGACCGGCTCGTCGCCGAGTCGCGTGAGCGAGCTCGCGAGATGGACTCGCTCACGGCGGCTCTGGAGGAGATCGAGGCTGTGGACCCGCAGCCGGGGGAGGACATCGCCCTCCGGGCGGAGGACGAGCGCCTCGCTCATGCCGACAGCCTGCGCCTCGCGGCCGGTCGCGCCCTCGCTGACCTCAGCGGAGACGAGTATGCCGCTGAGCCCGCTCCCAACGTCCGCGACCTGGTGGGGTCGGCCCGGTCAGCGCTGTCGCACGGGGCAGAGCACGACGGTCGGCTCGGCGAGCTCGACACTCGGCTCGAGGAGGTGGCGACCCTGGTCACCGACGTCGCGGCCGAGCTGACCGCCTACCTGGACGACGTCGATCTGGATCCGGACCGGTTGGGGTTCGTGCAGGAGCGGCGAGCCACGCTCGCCGGGCTCACCCGAAAGTACGGCGAGACCGTCGACGAGGTCTTGGCGTGGTCGCAGCAGGCAGCCGCGCGTGTCGACGTCCTGGTGTCGGCCGACGATCGGGTCGAGTTGCTGAGGTCTCGGGTGGACCAGCTGACCTCCGAGCTGGCGACTGCGGCCGCAGACCTCTCCGCCGCCCGCACCGCCGCAGCCACAGAGTTCGCCGAGCGCGTGTCGGCCGAGCTGGCGCACCTGTCCATGGGTCAGGCAGTCGTCGACGTCCGCGTCGAGCAACGCCTCGCCGAGGACGGGATCGCGCTGCCCTCCGGAGAGCGGGTGCGGGTCAGCAGCCACGGTGCCGACGAGGTCGAGATCCTGTTGGCCGCCAACCGTGGCGCGGTGCCGAGAAGCGTTGCCAAGGCGGCTTCCGGCGGCGAGCTGTCTCGGGTCATGCTCGCCCTGGAGGTGGTCGGCGCGGGCTCTGCTGCCGGCCCCGAGGCCGGGAACGCGTCGATGGGGGAGCCGGGCAACGACCGGGTTCCCCGCGGCCGAGCGGCTCCTGCGTCAGCGGCTGCCGCACCGCCCACCGTCCCGCGTCGGGCCGGGATCCCGCCCACCTTCGTGTTCGACGAGGTGGATGCCGGGGTCGGCGGACGCGCCGCCCTCGACGTGGGGGCACGGCTGGCCGCTCTGGCAGACCAGGCCCAGGTCATCGTCGTCACTCATCTCGCTCAGGTGGCCGCCTTCGCCGACCGCCACCTCGTCGTGCACAAGTCGGACGACGGGGCGGTCACCTCGAGCAGCGTCACCGTCGTCGACGGCGACGAGCGTCTCCGTGAGCTCTCCCGGATGATGGGCGGAGACCCCAACTCGGAGGCGGGACTCGCCCATGCCCGCGACCTGCTCGAGCAGACCGCCGCCATTCGGGGCTCCCGGGCCGGGGCCGCCTGAGCGGGCGAGTCACCCCTGGTCGGAGCCCGCGGTGCGGTGCCAGCGCGGTTGCCCGGGCGTGGCACGATGGGTGCAACCATGGCCATGTCTCTTCGCCGCCGCACCCACGTCCCTGCCACGGGCGCCGGGGTGGTCGGCCCTGCCCGCGTCGATACCCGGACGAAAAACCTCACGAAGCGCCTCCGAGCCGGGGACATCGCCGTGATCGACCACCTCGACCTCGACAAGGTGAGCGCCGACGCCCTCGTGGCAACTCGTCCTGCAGCGGTCGTCAACGCATCCGCGTCGATATCCGGGCGGTACCCCAACGTCGGTCCGCTCATCCTCAACGAGGCCGGCATCCCGATCCTCGACATCGCAGGTCCCGCGGTCATGGACCTGCACGACGGCGACGAGCTGCGCCTGGACGGCGGCGACCTCTGGCACGGGACAAGGAAGGTCGCGACGGGTCGTGTCCTCGACGCGGACGAGATCCAGTCGCAGATGCACGACGCCCGGGCCGGCCTGGCGGTGCAGATCGAGGCGTTCGCGACGAACACGATGGAGTTCATCCGCAAGGAGCGCGAGCTGCTGCTCGACGGCATCGGCATTCCGCCCATCAGGACCAAGATCGAGGGACGCCACACTCTGGTCGTCGTGCGCGGGTACCACTACCGGGAGGACCTGCAGACCCTGCGTCCCTACATTCGCGAGTACCGCCCCCTGCTCATCGGTGTCGACGGCGGTGCCGACGCCATCCTCGAAGCGGGGTACCAACCTGACCTCATCGTCGGCGACATGGACTCCGTGTCGGACCGCGCCCTTCGCTGCGGGGCCGAGATCGTCGTGCACGCCTACCGCGACGGACGCGCGCCGGGACTGGCGCGGGTCGAAGCGCTCGGACTCACGCCGGTCGTCTTTCCGGCGGCGGGCACGAGCGAGGACGTCGCCATGCTCCTCGCCGATGACGCGGGCGCCGAGCTCATCGTGGCCGTGGGCACCCACGTGACCTTGGTCGAGTTCCTCGACAAGGGCCGTGACGGCCAGGCATCGACGTTCCTCACCCGCCTGCGCGTCGGCGGCAAGCTCGTCGACGCCAAAGGGGTGAGCCGCCTCTACCAGGCCCGCCTGCCGGCTCGGCTGCTCCTGCTCATGCTCCTCGTCGGCCTGTTCGCCCTCTTCGTCGCCGTCGCGGCCACGCCGGCCGGCCAGGCGTGGCTGCAGGTGATCGCCGCGAAGTGGGACGACCTCTGGACCGCCGTCGTGGGGATCTTCACGTGATCGACTTCCGCTATCACCTCGTCTCCATCATCTCGATCTTCCTCGCACTGGCCGTCGGCATCGTTCTCGGTGCCGGGCCCCTGCAGGCCAACCTCGGCACGCAGCTGACCGACCAGGTGGCTGCCCTGCGCACCGAGAAGCAGGACCTCAACGACCAGCTGGCTGCGAGTGAGCGGCGGGTCGCTGCCGGCAACGAGTACGCGGCGGCCATCTCCGACCGTGTCATCGACGGCGCACTGACCGGGCACGAGGTGGTCCTCATCGTCCTGCCGTCCGCCGACGGGGCACTGGTGGACCTCCTCGAGGAGGCGGTGACGACCAGCGGTGCGACGCTGAACGCCACGGTAACCGTAGGCAACGACTGGTTCGACCCGGCCCTCTCCTCCGAGCGCAGCGAGGCCGCGTCGGCGGCGGCGTCGACGCTCGGAATGTCGTCGCCGCTGTCCGGTGACGCCCTCCTCGCCGAGGCCCTCGCGCGCCTCACCGTGAGCACCGACGTCGTGTCGGCATCGGAGTCGCGCACGGCGGCTCTCAAGACACTGAGCGATGCCGACCTGGTCGACTCCACGACTGACCAGCTCGAGCCGGCTGACCTCGCCGTCATCGTCTCGGGCCCCATCTCGGGCGACGCGGCCGAGGTCCAGCGGCAAGGCGAGACCATCCGCACCCTGGCCCGCCTCGTGGCGGAGAACTCCGCCGGTGCCGTCGTCGCCGGCCCGCAACCTGTCAGGGCTGCCGGCCAGCCGGTCAGCTCCGATGCGGTTGCCTCGATCCGAAGTGTCGATGCAGCGTCCCGTCTCATCTCCACGGTCGACCACGCGAGCGAGCCCTCAGGTCCGGCGATCGTCGTCCTCGCGCTGGAGTCGGAGCTTGCCGGCGAGATCGGCCACTACGGGTCGGCCGACGGAGCGACGGCGGCGTCGCCGAGGGTGGCTCAGTGATCCAGCGCCGTGGCCAGGGCAGACCTGGCCCAGGCGGGGGTGCTGGTGTCCCGGGTGTCCTCGACGCACCTGCAGACGACCGCGGCAAAGAGCGAGGGGCGGTGCAGCCCTCGGGGACCGCAGGTCTGGATGGCGTCGCGACCGCTGTCGCAGCCGCCCTCGGCGCCGCCGTGGGTGCTGCTGCGGCGCGACGGCTCTCGGCGTGGCTGCCCCAGTCGGCGCGCGAGCCGTGGGAGCGCATCAACCACGCAGGGCGACCAGTGACCCTGCTCGAGGGCCCTGTGTGGATCACCGGTGCCCTGACCGGGCTCGTCGCGGCACGCGCAACCGTCCCGCGCCGCCGGAGAGGTGATGGCGCCAGGGGATGGGCCCACGTCGCCGGGCTCCTCGTCGCCGGCGGAGCGCTGGGGGCGCTCGACGACCTCGTCGGGACTGCCTCGAGCAAGGGTCTGAAGGGGCACCTCGGTGCCCTGCGCAGGGGGCAGGTCACCACCGGGGCGATCAAGGTCGCCGGCCTCGCCGCGACCGGTCTCGCGAGCGCCTTCGTGGCCGATCGCACGAAGCGAGGCTGCACGGCAGATCCCAGCACCAGCCGTCGGGCAACGGTCCGGCCGTCGCAGGGGGTTCTCGGGACACTCGTGGGGGGCGGGGTCGTCGCAGGAGCAGCGAACGCGGTCAACCTCTTCGACCTGCGTCCCGGCCGGGCGCTCAAGGTGGTCGTCCTGTCGGCAGCGCCGCTCGCGGTGCTCGGGTCCGCCCCGGCCGGAGCGGGTCTCGGTGCCTCCCTCGTGGCCCTCGGTGACGACCTGGCCGGGACCTCCATGCTCGGGGACACGGGCGCCAACGCCGCCGGAGCCCTCGTCGGGCTTGCCCTGGTCGAGGCCACCGGCCTGCGTGGCAGGGTGGTCGCGCTCGCCTGCCTCGCGGCCCTGACCCTCGCGTCCGAGCGGGTCAGCTTCACGCAGGTCATCGAAGCCCACGACGGGTTGCGCCGGCTGGACGAGTGGGGTCGGGTCAGGCCATGAGTGCGAGACCACCGTCAGGGCCCTCGCCCGTCGTGCGCACGGTGGTCGCGGCGGCCGGATCCATCGCCGCGATCACGCTGGTCGCGCGAGTCGTCGGCTTCGGCAGGTGGTTCGCGTTCTCGCACTCCGTGGGTGCGACCTGCGTGGGAAGCGTCTACCAGTCGGTCAACGCCGTGCCCAACGTCATCTTCGAGATCGCTGCGGGTGGTGTCCTGGCCGCGGTGGTGGTGCCCCTTGTCGCGGGGGCGCTCGCACGGGACAACCGCCGCGCGGCGGACGACACGGCCTCCGCCCTGCTCACGTGGGCACTGCTCGTGCTGCTCCCGCTCGGCGCCCTCGTCCTACTCGCTGCCCGACCGATCGCCGCGACGCTCCTCGGCACGGGGTGCTCGGGGGAGGCCGACCTCGGTGCCGAGTTCCTCGTCATCTTCTCCGCCCAGCTCCCGCTGTACGGGATCGCCATCGTCCTGGGTGGGATCCTCCAGGCCCACCGACGCTTCGTCGCGGCTGCTCTCGCTCCACTCATCTCCAGCGTGGTCGTCATCGCCACCTACCTCTCCTACCGGGGACTCGTGCCGGACCCAGCAGCACCGATCTCCGCCATCCCGACCCAGGGCGTGCTCGTCCTTGCCGTGGGGACGACGCTCGGCGTGGCCGCCATGGCGTTGACGCTGGCCCTTCCGCTCCGATCCGCCAGGCTCCGCCTCCGCCCCCGGCTGGGCTTCCCGGTAGGCGCCGGCCGACGGGTCCGGTCACTGGCCGTGGCTGGACTTCTGGCCGTCGCCGGACAGCAGCTGGCGACTCTCGTGGTCATCCGGCTGGCCAACGACCGCGGCGGAGTGGGGACGCTCAACGTGTTCACGTACGCCCAGGCGGTCATGCTCCTTCCCTACGCCGTGCTCGCGGTCCCGCTCGCGACCGCGGCCTTTCCCAGCCTCGCTCGAGCCGTCGCCCGGGTCGAGACCGGCGCTCGCGGTGGGTCCCACATCGGCAGGCAGGCGGTGCAGGACACACCCGGTCGCGGAGGCGACGCCGACGCCGTCCGCGAGGCCGACACGACGCTGCGCCACAGCTGGTTCGCCGTCCTCGCCGTGGGAATCGCGGGTGCGGGCCTCCTCGTCGCGGTCGCCGGGCCCGTCGGTGCCTTCTTCAGGCTCCTCGACGCCGGCGGTGGTACCGATGCCTCGGCGCGCACCCTCGCCACGATGTCGCAGGCGCTCGCTGCCTTCGCCCCGTCTGTCCCGGCCCTGGGCGCGATCGCCCTGCTGAGCCGCGCCTGCTACCTGCGCGAGAAGGCGGTTCTCGCGGGTGCGGTCGTCGGCCTCGCCTGGCTCGCCACGACGGTGCCCGCCCTCGCCGTGCTGGAGCCGGGGGCCACTGACGGGCCCAGGACCCTGTGGGTCCTGGCGCTCGGCTCCAGCGTGGGGCTGGGCGGTGGCGCGGTGGCGCTCGCGGTCCTCGTGAGGCGGGAGTGGGGCCGCTCGGTCCTGTCGGTGCCGTGGCGTCCTCTCCTCGCCATCCTGACCGGGGCGCTCGTCGCCGCTCTCGCAGGCTGGTCCGTCGGCTCACGGGCCCAGAGCGACCACCTTCTCGGCGCGCTCGGCGCCGGGACCGCCATCGGAGCCGGTGCGATCCTCGTCATGGGACTGGTCGCGCTCGCCGTCGACCCGACGCTGCCGAGAAGGCTCCGAGGTCTGCGTGCCTCGGCAGCACCGGAAGCCCGGACGACGACCGGGGGAGGGGCAGCATGAGGGTTCTCATGGTCCTCGGCGACTCGACCGGAGGGATCGGAGCCCATGTCGACCGACTGTCGCAGGATCTCGAAGCCGCCGGGCACGAGGTCGTCATCGCGACCTCGGAATCCACGGCGACGGCCTTCGACTGGGCCGGCGCCCGACGCCTGTGGCCGGTGCACCGGGGCTGGTCGGCGCCGCGCGGGCTCGTGGACTGGCACCTGCTCAAGAACCTCGCCGGAACGGTAGACGTCGTCCACGCGCACGGTCACCAGGCAGCCTTCGTCGCTGCCGTCGCAGTGGCCCGGGCCAAGCCCCGCCCGGGCCTCGTTGTCTCGCTCCACAACACCGTTCCCGGGGGCGTGGCCACCCGACCTGTGGGTGGTGGGGCCACTCGTGGTGTGGGTGGTGGGGCCACTCGTGGTGTGGGTGGTGGGGCCACTCGTGGTGTGGGTGGTGGGGCCACTCGTGGTGTGGGTGGTGGGGCCACTCGTGGTGTGGTGGCCGCCGTGGTCCGCACACTCCTACGGTGGGCTCTCGGGCGCGCCACGCTCGTGACGGGGGCGAGCGCCGACCTCGTCGACCTGGCCCGCCGGCTCGGTGCCGCCCGTGCGGAGCTCGCCACCGTCGCCTCACCCGCGGTCGAGCGCATCCTCGCGACGTCGCCCCCCGACGACCGGGAGCGCCGCGCCGCCCGTGTCGCCCTTCGAGCTGCGGGCCACAGCATCGACGACAGCCGTCCGCTCGTTCTCACCATCGCCCGGGTCGCACCACAGAAGGACCTGGTGACCCTCGTCGCGGCCGCGCGTGCGGCGCGGGCCCCCGCTACCTGGGTCGTCGTGGGAGGCGGGGACGAGCGGCTCCGGGCTTCGCTCGAGAGCGAGCTCAGCGGCATACCCCTGCGCTTCGTCGGGGCCCAGCGTGACGTCGAGCACTGGCTTCGCGCCGCCGACGTCTTCGTCCTGACCAGTCGGTGGGAGGCCCGGGCCCTCGTCGTCCAGGAGGCGATGGCCTCCGGCCTGCCCGTCGTCACCACCCGCACCGGTGGCCTGCCCGACCTCGTCGGCGACGCGGGCCTGCTTGTGCCCGTGGGGGATTCGACTGCGGTTGCGGAGGCCGTCGACGCGGTTCTGGGGGACCACGCGCTGCGTGAGCGCCTGGGGGCGGCGGCGCGAGCCCGAGCGGGGACGTGGGCGTCACCGGAGGAGGAGGCGCGCCGCTGGGTGTCGCGCTACACAGCAGCACTCCACTCATGACGTAGACTTAAAGCCCGTGGTGGAAACGACGAAGCACATCTTTGTGACCGGAGGCGTCGCCTCATCCCTCGGCAAGGGCTTGACGGCTTCCAGCCTCGGCCGACTGCTTCGATCCCGTGGCCTGCGGGTCACGATGCAGAAGCTCGACCCGTACATCAACGTCGACCCCGGAACGATGAACCCGTTCCAGCACGGTGAGGTCTTCGTGACCGACGACGGCGCCGAGACCGACCTCGACATCGGCCACTACGAGCGGTTCCTCGACGTCAACCTCGTCGGCAGCGCCAACGTGACGACCGGGCAGGTCTACAACAAGGTCATCGCCAAGGAGCGTCGCGGCGAGTACCTCGGCGACACCGTCCAGGTCATCCCGCACATCACGAACGAGATCGTGGCCCGGATGCGCGACCTCGCCACGGGGACGCCCGACGCGCCGGACGTCATCATCACCGAGATCGGTGGCACCGTCGGCGACATCGAGTCGCTGCCCTTCCTCGAGGCGGCGCGGCAGGTCCGGCACCTCATCGGCCGGGAGAACTGCTTCTTCCTGCACGTCTCGCTCGTGCCCTACATCGCGCCCAGCGGTGAGCTGAAGACCAAGCCGACCCAGCACTCGGTCGCCGCCCTGCGGCAGGTCGGCATCCAGCCCGACGGCCTCGTGCTGCGCGCCGACCGCGACATCCCGGAGCCGATCAAACGCAAGATCTCGCTCATGTGCGACGTCGACGTCGACGCCGTGGCCGCCGCCGTCGACGCCCCGAGCATCTACGACATTCCCAAGGTGCTCCACCGGGAGGGCCTCGACGCCTACGTCATCCGTCGGCTCGGACTCGGGTTCCGCGACGTCGACTGGACCGAGTGGGACCAGCTGCTCCAGCGGGTGCACGATCCCGAGCACGACGTCGAGGTGGCTCTCGTCGGCAAGTACATCGACCTGCCCGACGCCTACCTGTCCGTCACCGAGGCGCTGCGGGCCGGCGGTTTCCACCACGACGCCAAGGTCCGGATCCGTTGGGTGGCGTCCGACGAGTGCCAGACCCCCGCCGGCGCGCAGCATGCCCTCGGAGGAGTCGACGCCGTCCTCGTCCCCGGAGGCTTCGGCGTCCGCGGCATCGAGGGCAAGCTCGGCGCCCTGACGTGGGCTCGTGAGCGGCAGGTCCCGACCCTCGGAATCTGCCTCGGCCTGCAGTGCATGGTCATCGAGTACGCGCGGTCGGTGCTCGGCGTCACCGGCGCGTCCTCCACGGAGTTCGACCCGCAGACGCCTGACCCCGTGATCGCCACGATGGAGGAGCAGAAGGCCTTCGTCGACGGCGCCGGAGACCTGGGTGGCACGATGCGGCTCGGCCTCTACCCGGCCCACCTGAAGGCCGGCTCCGTCATCCGCGAAAGCTACGGGACCGCGGAGGTCAAGGAGCGCCACCGCCATCGCTACGAGGTCAACAACGGCTACCGCGACCGGCTCGAGGAGGCCGGACTCGTCATCTCCGGCACCTCGCCCGACGGGCACCTCGTCGAGTTCGTCGAACTGCCCCGGGACGTGCACCCCTACTACGTGTCGACCCAGGCCCATCCCGAGTTCCTCTCGCGCCCCAACCGGGCGCACCCGCTCTTCGCCGGGCTGATCGGCGCCGCACTCGAGCAGCAGCGCGCCGAGCGGCTCGTCGAGGTGGAGCGCCCCAAGCACGCCCTCGACGAGGACGGGCTACCGCACGCCGACGCCGGACCAGCTGCCGAGCCCGACTCCGCCGAGCGGAGCGCGGACGCGGGGCGGGTGCCGGTCGCCATCGAGTCCGAGTGAGCCTCGCTGCCCCGAGGGGGAGCTTCTCGGACGTCGTCGAGGAATGGGGCTCGGCGCCGGTCGTCGAGTCGTCCGTGCCCTACTCGGGCGTGATCTTCGACGTGCGTCGTGACCGGGTCGACCTCGGTGAGGGCGGCCTCGTGGTCAGGGAGTTCATCGAGCATCCCGGGGCGGTGGCGGTCGTCGCCCTGCAGCCCTTCGACGGGGTGGACCATGTCCTGCTCATCCGCCAGTACCGTCACGCCACGCGCGGGCACGTCTGGGAGCTGCCCGCCGGGTTGCTCGACGTGCCCGGCGAGCCGCAGTGGAGGGCGGCGGCCCGTGAGCTCGCCGAGGAGGTCGACCTCGTCGCGGGCCAGTGGGACGTGCTCATCGACGAGGTGGTGTCCGCGGGGGCGTTCCCCGAGCCGGTCCGCATCTTCCTCGCCCGCGACCTGACCGACGTGCCCGGGGAGCACCTCCACGAGCGGCATGCCGAGGAGCTGACGATCCGGCCGTTGTGGGTGCCGCTCGACGAGGCGCACCAGGCGGCCCTGTCGGCCCGCATCAGCAACAGCGCGGCCCTCATCGGCATCCTCGCTGCCCACGCGTCGCGCGCCTCCGGCTGGGCAACGCTGCGCCCCAAGGACGCCCCGTGGCCCGCCTGGGAAGCCCAACGCCGGCCCCGCCCGTCGAGCCACGGCTCATGACGAGGATCGCGGGCCGGGCGTGCCCCTGCGGGGGCGGCGCCTACGCCGAGTGTTGCGAGCCGGTGCTCGACGGTGTTCGACCGGCGCTCACGGCAGAGGAGCTGATGCGGTCCCGCTACACGGCCTACGCCCTGCACCAGGCCGACCACGTCTTCCGGACCTGGCACCCGCGGACCCGCCCTGACCGGCCCCTCGTCGACCCCGACGTCGCGTGGGAGGGGCTGAGGATCGTCCGTGTCGAGGCCGGCGGACCGGACGACGACATGGGGACCGTCGAGTTCGTCGCGCGCAACCGCGGACCCCACGGCCACGGAGAGCTCCACGAGGTCAGCCGGTTCGCCCGGCGAGCCGGCCGATGGTTCTACCTCGACGCGGATCCGTCCTGACCCCTGTCAACCCCTGCCGACCCCTGTCGAACCGTGCTGACCCGTGCTGACCCTCGCCGGCCCGGATCGACCCGATCAGCCCGGCAGGGTGGCGCGCACCCCGACCACCGACCCGGTGACCTCCGACGCCGCCATCAGGGAACCGGCTCCTTCTCGAGGGCGGCCCGCTGGCGCGCGGAGGGCTCGTCCAGGCGGAACCGACCCCGAAGCCCGCCGACCGGGCGCTCGACGAGGACCCAGGACAGCCACGACAGGAGCACGGCCACAGCGATGAGCGCGAGGTTGCGCGGGATCGTCTTGTCACCGAGGAGCACCGAGTTGATCAGCGCCTGGTGCCACAGGTAGAGCGCGTAGCTGATCGTGCCGAAGAAGACCATGACCCGTGAGGCGACGATGGACGAGTGGCCCAGGACCGCGCTGGCGACGAGCCACACGCCGAGGACGGCATAGATGGCGCCCAGCGGCCGGAACAGGGTGTGGTCGGTCGCGACGTCGTGCGAGGGGAAGGCAGAGACGAGGACCATGACGACGAACGGGATGAGCACGTTCACCCGCGGCGGATGCCAGCCCTTGCGCGCCATCGAGGCGAGCGCGAACGCGAGCGACACGCCGAGCAGCAGCGCGAACGCGTTGGTCTCCGTCGAGATGTCGAGGCGGATGAAGTCGCCCTTGGTCCACACGCTGTAGACCGTCGCCAGGCCGGTGAGTCCGAAGACGAGCCCGAGCAGGTGGGCGCGTCCCCAGGCCATCAGGGCGATGAACAGCAGCGGCCACACGACGTAGAACTGCTCCTCGACGGAGAGGGACCACAGGTGGTTGAGCACGCCCAGGTCGGAGCCCGCGATCCGGACCCAGTTGCCGACGTAGAAGAGCGAGGCGAGGGCAGCGGCTGGGTAGTCCGGCAGCCGGGAGTCGCCGGTCGCCCAGAGCAGGACCGGGACGAGGGCGAGGAAGACGACCAGCGCCGGGAGCAGCCGCAGCGCCCGCCGTCCCCAGAAGCGCCAGAGGGACAAAGAACCCCACCGGTCCCACTCGCGGATGAGCAGACTCGTGATGAGATACCCGGACAGGACGAAGAAGAGCGTGACGCCCGAGAGGCCGCCCCACCGAACGGGCAGGCCGCTGTGCGCGGCGACGACGAGAAGGATCGCCAGGCCGCGCACCCCGTCGAGGTCACGGTTTCGGGAATGCTGCACCCGCAGAGCCTAGGCGGTTCTCGGGGACAGCCTGGTCGTGCGCCGCTGGGTGGGCCGTCCACGCGCAGTCCGGGTGGCAGCGTGCTCCGCCGAGCACCCCGTAGGATTGGTGGTCAGCGCCCAGCGCCCAGCGCCCCGACCCCGCGCCCGACGGCACCGTCGGCGCGTGAGCGAGCCCAGCGGCATACGGCCGCGTGGACCCAACCCCGCACCATCGGAAGGACACCTCCGTGCTCCGCAGTCACGAGGCCGGCACCCTGCGCGCCGACCACGCAGGTCAGATCGTCACCCTCACCGGATGGGTGGCGCGGCGGCGAGACCACGGTGGGGTGGCCTTCCTCGACCTGCGCGACGCCAGCGGCATCGCCCAGGTCGTCGCCCGGGACGAGGTGCTCGCGCAGGGCGGCGGACACGACGTGCGCAACGAGTACTGCGTCAAGGTCACCGGGGAGGTGCGCGTGCGGCCCGAGGGGAACGCCAACCCCGACCTGCCCACGGGCGACATCGAGGTCATCGTCAGCCGGCTCGAGGTGCTCAACCCGAGCGCGCCGCTGCCCTTCCAGATCGACGAGCGCGTCACCGTCGGCGAGGAGGCCCGGCTCAAGCACCGCTATCTCGACCTGCGGCGTCCCGGCGCCAGCTCGGCCGGAGCGGCCATCCGGCTGCGCAGCAAGGTCAACGCGGCGGCCCGCAAGGTCCTCGGTGAGCGCGACTTCGTCGAGATCGAGACCCCCACCCTGACCCGCTCCACCCCCGAGGGGGCCCGCGACTTCCTCGTGCCCGCCCGGCTCGCCCCCGGCTCGTGGTACGCCCTGCCGCAGAGCCCGCAGCTGTTCAAGCAGCTGCTCATGGTGGCCGGCATGGAGCGCTACTACCAGATCGCCCGCTGCTACCGCGACGAGGACTTCCGCGCCGACCGCCAGCCGGAGTTCACCCAGCTCGACATCGAGATGTCCTTCGTCGAGCAGGCCGACGTCCTCGAGCTCGGCGAAGCCGTCGTCACGGAGATCTGGAAGCTGATCGGCGTCGAGCTGAAGCCCCCCTTCCTCCAGATGACCTACGCCGAGGCGATGGCCCGCTTCGGCTCGGACAAGCCCGACCTGCGCTTCGGCCAGGAGCTCGTCGAGTGCACCGACTACTTCAAGGACACTCCCTTCCGCGTCTTCCAGTCGGACTACGTCGGTGCCGTCGTCATGCCGGGTGGCGCGTCGCAGCCGCGCAAGCAGCTCGACGCGTGGCAGGAGTGGGCCAAGCAGCGCGGTGCCAAGGGCCTCGCGTACGTCCTCGTCCAGGACGACGGCGAGCTCGGCGGACCGGTCGCCAAGAACCTCACCGAGGCGGAGCGGGCCGGCCTCGCCGCCCACGTCGGGGCGAACCCCGGCGACGCGATCTTCTTCGCCGCCGGCCCGGCCAAGTCGTCGCGAGCCCTGCTCGGGGCGGCACGCCTCGAGATCGGCCGCCGGTGCGACCTCATCGACGAGTCGCAGTGGAGCTTCCTCTGGGTGCTCGACGCGCCGCTCTTCGAGCCGGCGGCCGAGGCGACCGCCTCCGGTGACGTCGCGCTCGGCTACAGCGCCTGGACCGCCGTGCACCACGCCTTCACGTCACCGAAGCAGGAGTTCGAGGACACCTTCGACACCGACCCGGGATCGGCGCTCGCCTACGCCTACGACATGGTGTGCAACGGCAATGAGATCGGCGGCGGGTCGATCCGTATCCACCGACGCGACATCCAGGAGCGGGTCTTCACCGTCATGGGCATCGGCCACGAGGAGGCCCAGGAGAAGTTCGGCTTCCTCCTCGACGCGTTCCAGTTCGGTGCGCCGCCGCACGGTGGCATCGCCTTCGGCTGGGACCGGATCGTCTCCCTCCTCGCCCGCACGGAGTCGATCCGCGACGTCATCGCCTTCCCCAAGACGGGCGGCGGCTACGACCCGCTGACCGGGGCACCCGCGCCCATCACCACCGAGCAGCGCAAGGAGGCGGGCGTCGACTCGGCTCCGGAGCCGGAGCCGACGCGGGTCTGACGACCCGACCACCACGGGACCGGATGCCGCTGGGCCGGCTCAGCCCAGCGGCATCCGTGCCCCTCGCAAGCTGTCGCAGGACGGCGCTTCGCGCGGTGGCGCGCCTTCGAGGAGCTGTCCGCCCGTGGCGTCGAGTTCATCCAGGAGTCGGCCACCCGTCCCCATGGCACCGAGGGCACCGAGGGCACCGAGGGCACCGAGGGCACCGAGGGCACAGAGGCCGTCTGCCCGGACAACTCGGGCAACTGGCTGGTCCGCGTGGAACCCGCTCGGGAGCCCTGCAGCGCCGCCGACTACGACTGACGGGCGAGCCGGCGGCTTGACCACACGTGGTCGTCGCCGTAGCCGAGCCCGTGGTACAGCCGGCGTGCCACGTCGTTGTCGGAGTACATCCCCAGGGTGCACACCCCGTCCGAGTCGATCGCGTCGCGGGTCAGGGCGGCGGTGACGGCGAGGCCGAGACCGGTGCCCCGCCGGTCCGCGCGGACGGTGATGCCCTCGAGGATCGGAGTGCCCGACACCGTGCGGTCGCGGAGGCCGCAGGCCACCAGCTCTCCGTCCGGGTCAATGACGCCCACCCAGCTCTGGTCGGGCGTCTCGAAGGGCCGCGCGTCCGTGCGCGCGTTCGCGGCGGCGAGCAGCGCCCTGATCTGCTTCTCGTCGGTCTCATCGAGGCGGACGACGCGTTGCTCACCTGCCACGAGCGGCGGTGGGGTGCGGCAGCACATCCACTCCCAGTCGCCGCCCGGGTCGGTGAGCGGAACGACGGCGGCGAAGGCGTGGAAGGCCGCGCGCTCCACGGTGGCGTGGAGGACATGGGGATCCCTGAAGGGGCTCTCGCCGGCGGGCAGCTCGGAGAGCTCCGTCGCCAGCTCGGCGACGTCGTCGGGCCGGCCGAGGACCACGAGGCCGAGCCGTCTGGTGTGCGTCCTGCGCGGCACGACGAGCGCCGACCCCAACGACCAGCCCGGCCCCTCGAGGGGGTCGGCCAGGTCGTGCCTGATGAAGGCGTCGCCCCCGGTGGCTGCGAGCAGCTCTGCATGCGTCTCGAGCACCACGGCGCGGAAGCGGGTGCGGTCGGTCATCAGCGTGCACTCCTTCGTTCGGTGTGTCGGGGCGAGTCCGCCGGGGGTCAGTGCCTCAGGGCGAAGCGGGCGTGCAGGCGCCGCAACGGAGCGGGCGCCCACCAGTTCCATCGGCCGAGCACCGTCATCGTCGCCGGCACGAGGAGCATCCGGACGATCGTCGCGTCGATGACGACGGCGGCGACGAGAGCAGCGCCCATCTGCTTGATGATGAGGATGTCGCCAGCGATGAACCCCGCGAAGACGATGATGATGAGCAGGGCGGCCGAGGTGATGATCCGGCCGGTGCGCTGGAGGCCGAGGGCCACCGCGCGGTCGCTGTCCGCCCCAGCGTCGTGCTCCTCGGCGATCCTCGAGAGCAGGAACACCTCGTAGTCCATGGACAGGCCGAAGCCGAACGCGAGGACGAGGAAGGGCACCATCGACTCGACTGCACCGACCGACGTGAAGTGCAGCACCCCCTCGAGGTTGCCGTCCTGGAACACCCACACGACCACGCCCAGGGCCGCGCCGAGGGAGATGACGTTGAGCAGCAGGGCCTTGAGGGGGATGACAACCGACCCGGTCATGAGGAAGAGCAGCACGAACGTGCCGAGGACCACCAGCCCGACGGCCCACGGCGCACCCCGGGCCATCGAGCCGAGGAAGTCGATCTGGCCCGACGCCTGACCGGTGACCCAGGTCTCGAATCCCGGCTCGAGCCCGGACAGGGCGGTGACCAGGTCCTGCGCCTCGTCCGAGGTCGGAGGACCGGCGACCCGGAAGCCGGCGAGCTGGTGGTCGCTGCCCAGGGGGCGAACCCGCAGGGCGGTCACTCCGGGGTCGTCCCGGAACGTCTCCAGGGCCGCGCTCACCGCTGCCGTGTCCGAGCTGTGGGCGACGACGGTGACCTCTGGGGCGGCCAGCGCCGGGTAGTCCCGGCGCAGCGTGTCGAAGAAGACACGCTGTGGGGCCGACACCGGGAGCAGCTCGGTCCCGGAGGCGGTCAGTCGCATGTCGAGGGTCGGCAGAGCCAGCCCGGTGAGCACGACGAGGCTGCCGACGATCACGGCGGCGGGACGGCGCTGCACGGCCCTGGCCAGCCGCGAGAACAGCCCGGTGTCCTCCACCACTCGCGTCGCCCTGCGGCTCAGACGCCGGGCGCCGAGCACCGCGAGGGCTGGGACGAGGGTGACGGCGACGACCATGGCGACGAGGACGACGCTGACCCCCGCGAGGCCGATCGCTCGCATGATCTGGGCCTCGAAGATGAGCAGGCCGGCGAGGGCGATGGCCACGGTGACACCCGAGAACAGGACGGTCCGGCCGGCTGTTGCCACGGTCCGCTCCGCCGCGACGACAGCGTCCGCTCGCGTCGGGCTGCGGCCGAGCGCGACGGTTGCGAGCTCCTCACGGAAGCGGTTGACGGTCAGCAGCCCGTAGTCGATGGAGAGCCCGAGACCGAGCAGCGTGACGATGTTGACGACCGTGGCGTCGAGATCCATCACGTGCGAGAAGGCGAAGAGCGACACCAGCGCTCCGCCGATCGAGACCACCGCGCCGACGATCGGCATCCCCGCGGCGACGAACCCGCCGAACACGAGGACCATGACGAGGAAGGTCAGGGGTAGCGCGATGCCCTCCCCCCGGACGAGGTCGCTCTCGATGGTGTCGGTGACCGCCTTGAGCACGTGGTGGTAGCTGCCGACGGACCCCGTCGCGCCGGGCAGGACGGCGACGACCTCCTTGAGCGTGTCCTCGACCGCGGCTCGCACCGTCGTCAGCTGGGCATCGCCGAGTCCCTGCTCGAGGTCGACGATCGTCACGAAGCGGCCGTTGTCGGCAGACCCTCCGGCGAGCAGGGGCCGGATCGACGGGTCGTCGAGGCCCCCGGGGGACAACAGCGGTGACCTCACCGCGGCGACACCCGGAAGCCGCGCGAGGCGAGCCGTGACGGCAGCCGCGGCCTCCCGTGCCGCGGGGTCCTCGAGCCCGGCGCCGTCGACCTGGAGCATGATGTTGTCCAGGGACGGCTCGATCTGCTGGACGATGTCGCGCGCGGTCTGGGACTGACCCGGGACCTGCGGCTCACCCGACGTCAGGCGATCGAAGAGCGACTCGCCCGTGACCCCGCCGACAGCGACGGCGAAGGAGGCCACGGCAGCGACGGCCCAACCCAGGACCCACCACCAGGGATGGCGCCCGGTGGCTCGACCCAGGCGGCCCAGGCGCGAGGGTCGGGACCTGGGCAGCAACGGCTCTGGCGGCTGCGTCGGGAAAGGTCGGTCCGGCACGCCAGATAGCCTTCCACAGTGACCTCCGACGACCTCTTCGGCGCCGCCTCCGCCGCGGAGCGGGGCGAGCGGCCGCCCTCGGCCGGCGGCGCCCCGCTCGCCGTTCGGATGCGTCCCCGCTCCCTCGACGAGGTCCGTGGGCAGGACGCCGTGCTGCGCCCCGGCTCGCCCCTGCGACGTCTGATCGAGGGTAGCGGGGGACCGGCCGGACCGCTCTCCGCCATCATCTGGGGCCCACCGGGCACCGGCAAGACGACGCTCGCCCACCTCGTCGCCACCGCGGCCGACCGGCGCTTCGTCGAGCTGTCGGCGGTCACCGCGGGCGTCAAGGACGTGCGGACGGTGATGGAGGCCGCGGTGCGGGAGCGCGACCTGTACGGGCGGGAGACGGTGCTCTTCCTCGACGAGATCCATCGCTTCACCAAGGCACAGCAGGACGCCCTGCTGCCCGGGGTGGAGAACCGCACGGTCATCCTCGTCGCGGCCACTACCGAGAACCCGTCGTTCAGCATCATCGCGCCACTGCTGTCCAGGTCCGTCCTCGTCACCCTCGGCTCCCTGTCCGACGAGGACCTGCGCGAGGTCGTCGGCGCCGCCCTGGTCGACGAGCGCGGCTTCGCCGGCGCGCACACGATCGACGACGATGCGATGGACCACCTGGTGCGCACGTCAGGGGGCGACGCGCGTCGGGCCCTGACCTCCCTGGAGGCGGCTGCCGGAGTGGCCCTCGACGCGGAGCCGGCCGGACGGACCGACGAGTCCGCGGTGCCGATCCGGGTGGGACACGTCGAGCAGGCCATCGCCCACGCCGCCGTCCGCTATGACCGTGCCGGTGACCAGCACTACGACGTCGCCAGCGCCCTGATCAAGTCGATGCGAGGCAGCGACGTCGACGCCGCCCTGCACTACCTGGCCCGCATGCTCGAAGCGGGCGAGGACCCCAGGTTCATCGCCCGGAGGATCGTCATCGCGGCCAGCGAGGACGTCGGCATGGCGGACCCGACCGCGTTGCAGACAGCGGTCGCAGCGATGCACGCCGTGGCCCAGATCGGGATGCCCGAGGCGCGCATCATCCTCGCGCAGTCCGTCGTCCACAACGCGCTGGCGCCGAAGTCCAACGCCGCCTACACGGGGATCAACGCGGCCATCGCCGACGTGCGGGCGGGCCGGGGCGGGGCGGTCCCCGCCCACCTGCGCGGCAGCGGCTACGCGGGGGCCCAGCGGCTCGGGCACGGGGATGGCTACGTCTATGCCCACGACGAGCCCGACGGCGTCGCTCGACAGCAGTACCTCCCCGACGACCTGCACGGGCGCACCGAGTACTACGTGCCGACCAACCGGGGCTTCGAGGAGCGTCTTCGGACCAGGCTCGAGTGGTTGCGCGAGCGCCTCGGCCGGGGACCGGACCAGGACGGCTGACCTGATCTGAGGCTGGCCGGCGCACGACCTGCGGCTCATCGGCCGAACTGCGTAACGATTTGTCAATTTTGACCCCCGCAACAGGTGCCCGGGCCTCCGTCTGTGGCAGAGTCGCCGTCGGTTCCGTGACGGGGTCGACCTGACAGCCGCTCCTCCGTCTGCGACACCGCCGTCGGCGGGCCACCCCCGACCTCCCTCGTTCCACCTGATCCCCTCGATCTCCTTGATCCGCAGGACGGAGACATCGCGTTGACCACTCCGGGCGCTGCCACGGGCGCCTTCCTCCACACCGCCGTGGGACCCTCCGTCGAGCTCGCCCCGGAGGCCCCGCCGCAGGCGCCCGGCCCTCTCTCCACCCGGGCGGGCCGCTCTCCCGGGCAGGTGGCCTGGGACCGCCTCCGGAGGGACAAGGTGGCGATCGTCTGCGCGAGCGTCGTCCTCTTCTTCGTCTTCGTCGCCGTCTTCGCCCCCCTGCTGACCAGCCTCCAGGCGGTGGACCCGGTCACCGGCACCGAGGCGGACCCCTACACCGCCCACACCGAGCTGCTCGACCTCAACGGCTTTCCGAGCGAGGGGATGAGCGCCGCGCACTGGCTCGGAATCGAAAAGGGCCTCGGCCGTGACCTCTTCGCCCGCTGGGCCCACGGCGCCCGACCCTCGCTCGTCATCGGCTTCGCCGCGGCCGCGCTCTCGACCGTCCTCGGGGTGACGTTCGGTCTCCTCGCCGGCTATCTCGGGGGTGTCGTCGACCGCATCGTCTCCTGGGTCATCGACTTCTTCCTCAGCCTGCCGCTGCTCCTGCTGATCATCGCCGTGGTGCCCATCGTCGAGCTGCGGTTCGGCGAACGGGGCTCCCTCACCGCCGAGCAGACGTCGACCATCCGCTTCTGGATCGTCATGGCGGTCCTCGTGACGTTCGGCTGGATGGCTCTGGCCCGCCTCGTCCGAGGTGAGGTGGTCAGTCTGCGCGAGCGGGAGTTCGTCCAGGCCGCGCGGGGGATCGGCGTCCCCACCCATCAGATCCTCTCTCGGGAGATCCTGCCCAACCTCGTCGGGCCGATCATCGTCTCCGCCTCGATCGCGGTCCCCGCCTACATCACTGCGGAGGCCACGCTGACGTTCCTCGGCGCCGGCCTCGTCGAGCCCACAGCGACGTGGGGCCGGACCATCGCCGACGCGCAGAACTCCTTCCAGAGCTACCCCCTGTGGCTCTGGCCCCCAGTCCTCAGCATCTCGGCCCTCGTGCTCGCCCTCACCCTGCTGGGTGACTCGATCCGAGACGCCTTCGACCCGACGACCCGCCGCTAGTCGGCGGATCCCTGGACACCGACCGATCCGACCAACCCATCGACCTGCCCGGCACGGAGCAGGGAGAGCAACGCAAGGGAGCCACCAATGCGCTGGACCAAAGTCCTGACCGTGGGAGCCGCGGTCTCGCTCGGATTCGTCGCGGCCTGTGGAGCGCCGACGCCCACGGAGCCGACGGACGTGGTTCAGTTCGACAAGTCGACCATCGCGACGGCCACGTCGGGGATGCTCCCCGACGTCAAGGGGCCCGCACCGGAGGTCGCCGGTGCCCAGCGCGGCGGCATCCTCACCGTGCCGTACTTCTCGACGCCCGCGAACTTCGACCCCAGCGACCAGTACTTCAACGACACCCTGACGATCCTCGGCCTCACCCACCGGGCGCTGACTGCCTACGCCTACATCGACGGGCAGTCGGTGCTGGTGCCCGACCTCGCCACCGACCTCGGGCAGGTGTCCGAGGACGGTCTGACCTTCACCTTCACGCTCAAGGACGGCATCACCTACGAGGACGGCGCCCCGGTGACGGCGCAGGACGTGGTGTTCGCGCTCAAGCGGTCCTTCGACAAGGACCTCGCCCAGAACGCCCCCACCTACCAGCGCGAGTTCTTCAAGGGTGGCAGCACGTACGACGGCCCCTACCAAGGCGATCCGAAGTGGAAGGGAGTCGAGGCCCGAGGTGAGAAGACGATCCTGATCCGCCTCGAGAAGCGCTTCGAGTCGCTGCCGTACTTCGCCGCCTACCCGCAGTTCTCGCCGATCCCGCAGGCCAAGGACAAGAAGCAGGACTACACGCTCCACCCGCTCGCCACCGGCCCCTACAAGTTCAAGAGCTACACCCCGGGGTCAGAGCTCATCCTCGAGCGCAACCCCGAGTGGGACCCGGCCACGGACCCGGCCCGCAACGACTACGTCGACGGGTTCCACTTCAAGTTCGGGGTCGAGGACGTGAAGGCGCAGACCGCGATCCTCTCCAGCAACGGCGTCGACGCGACGTCCCTCAACTGGAGCCCGATCGACTCGTCCCTCGTCGAGCAGATCGAGGGCCCGAAGAAGGCGCAGTTCGTCGAGGGTCCTTCCTCGTGTGTCTACACCCTGAACCTCGACGTGCGGAAGATCCCGCTCGAGGTCCGCAAGGCCATCGCCGTCGCCTACCCGTTCGACTCGGTCCGCAAGGCAGGTGGGCAGTCCACGCACGCCTACCTGCCCGGGACGACGTTCATCCCACCGCAGGTGCCGGGATGGCTGGACTACCCGGGCGTGGAGGGCTTCGACGGCACCGGCGACGGCGACGCGGAGAAGGCCCGCACGATGCTCGCTGACCTCGGCTATGGACCCAACCGGCCCTTCGAGCTGAGCTACTACTACGAGAAGGACTCCGCCGTCGCCCAGCGCGTCAACCAGGTCCGCAAGCAGAAGCTCGAGGCCGCCGGCTTCAGGGTCGTCGACAAGGGCGTGCCGGCCAAGGAGCGCCGCGAGCTCGCGGGCACCATCGACGCGCCGGTGAACATGCTGCAGAGCCCGGCCGGCTGGTGCTACGACTGGCCGTCAGCGGACTCGATCTTCCCGCCCATGGTCTCCTCGGTCGCCGTCTCGCAGGGAGCCACGAGCTGGGGGAACATCTCCGAGGAGAAGATCGACCAGAAGATCCGCCGCATCCAGGAGCTGCCCATCGCTGACCAGGGGCCGGAGTGGGGCAAGTTCGACAAGTGGCTCTTCGAGAGCTACCTGCCAGCCATCCCGTACCAGTACAGCAAGGGCAACGCGGTGTTCGGGACCAAGGTCCGCAACGTCGTCAACGACCCGCACCACGGGATGCCGATCATGACGCAGATCTGGATCGAGCAGTAGGGGAGCCGCTCACCGCTCCCACCGGTAGGGCCGCGAGCGACCCTCGCGCCCACCTCTCGACCACGGAAGGCATCACGTGCTCACGTACGTCCTGCGACGCATCGGCCTCGGACTGACCGTCCTGCTGGCCACGCTCGTCGCCGCGTTTCTCCTCTTCTTCGCCGGACCGGCCGACCCCGCTCAGGCGATGTGCCCGGAGCAGAGGTGCAGCCCCGAGCGTCTGACCGAGATCCGGGAGAACCTCGGGCTCGACCGGCCGCTCGCGGCGCAGTTCACCGAGTACTTCGGTGGCCTCTTCGTGGGCCGCGACTTCGAGTTCGCCGGCGACGTGGTGCACTGCAGCGCGCCGTGCCTGGGGGTGTCCTTCCTCACGAAACGGCCCGTCGCCGAGGAGATCTTCACCCGCTTCCCGGCCACGGCGCTGCTCGCCCTCGGGACCGTCGCGGTCTTCCTCGCCGTCGGCATCACCATCGGCGTGGTCACGGCGAGGGCCCGCGGCAGCGCACTGGACCGGCTGCTCATCGGCGGGTCGCAGGCCTTCGGGGCCATCCCGTACTACGTCGTCGCGCTCGTCTTCGCGCTCTACCTGACCCGGATCCACGGGATCCTCCCGCAGGCAGTTCCGTTGTCCGACGGCCTGCCGGGGTTCCTCGCGGGCCTCCTCGCTCCGTGCCTGATCCTCGGGTTGGTCTACTCGGCCGGCTACGCCAGATACACGCGGAGCTCGATGATCGAGACCCTCGCGACCGACTATGTGAGGACCGCTCGGTCGAAGGGCATCAGCGAGGGCAGGGTGCTGCGCACCCATGCGCTCCGAGGGGCGCTCGGACCGGTCGTGACCATCCTCGGTCTCGACGTCGCGGCGCTGCTCTCGGGGACACTCGTCACCGAGAAGATCTTCGAGATCGACGGCATCGGCAAGCTGTCGATCGACGCCTTGGTCCGGGACGACCTGCCGATCATCATGGGCACGGTCCTCGTCACCGCGGTGCTCGTCGTCACGATGAACCTCGTCGTCGACATCGCCTACTCGCTCATCGACCCCCGAGTGAGGCTCTCGTGACCGCCGCGCAGCCGTGGTCCGATGACGTGGTCCTCGACGTCACTGCCCTCTCGGTCGCCTTCCCCGCCGACGAGGGCGTCGTCCGTGCCGTCTCCGACCTCAGCTACCGGGCCCGCCTCGGACGCACCCTGGCCATCGTGGGGGAGTCGGGCTCCGGCAAGTCCGTCGCGAGCATGGCGGTGCTCGGCCTGCACGACCCGAGCCGGACCAGGATCACGGGCAGCATCCGCCTGGACGGCCACGAGCTGGTCGGCGCGCCCGAGTGGGTCCTCCAGAGCGTGCGCAGCACCCATGCTGCGATGGTCTTCCAGGACCCGTTGAGCGCACTGCACCCGTTGCACAGGGTGGGCGCGCAGATCGCGGAGGCGTATCGGGCTCACCATGAGGTGAGCAGGGCGACCGCGCAGCGGCGTGCGGTCGAGATGCTCGACCGGGTCGGCATCCCCAACCCGGACCGTCGGGCGAAGCAGTTCCCCCACGAGTTCTCCGGCGGGATGCGCCAGCGCGCCATGATCGCGCTCGGCCTCGTCAACAACCCCAGGCTGCTCATCGCCGACGAGCCGACGACCGCGCTCGACGTCACGGTGCAGGCGCAGATCCTCGACCTGGTCCGCGACCTGCAACAGGAGTTCGGCTCCGCCGTCATCCTCATCACGCACGACCTCGCGGTGGTGGCCGAGACGGCCGACGACCTCCTCGTCATGTATGCCGGTCGGGCGGTGGAGCAGGGGGACGCCAAGGCGGTGCTCGCGCGACCCTCGCATCCCTACACCGCGGGGCTGCTCCAGTCGCTGCTGTCACCCTCCGAGGAGCTCACCGAGCTGCGCACGATCCCGGGCGCGCCGCCGAGCCTGCTGGCGATCCCGCCGGGCTGCTCGTTCCATCCGCGCTGCCCCTTCGCGGACCGGGTCGGGGCACCGTGTCAGACCGTCCTGCCGGGGTGGCGCCCCGCCCCCGGCCTGGTGAACCGGCACCTGCGCTGCCACCTGACCGACCCGGTGGTCGCCATCCAGGAGACGGGAGGCCTTCGATGACCGATGGTGCCCCCCTGCTCCGGGTCACTGACCTCCAGCGGCAGTTCGCGATCCGTGAGATGCGCGGTCTGCGGATGGTGCGGTCGACGCTGAGCGCCGTCGACGGCGTGTCCTTCACGGTCCGCGCCGGCCAAACCCTCGGCATCGTCGGTGAGTCGGGCTGCGGGAAGTCCACCACGGCGCGGCTCGTCACCCGGCTCGACGAGCCGACAGGCGGAAGGATCGAGTTCCGCGGGCGCGACATCACCCACCTGAAGGAGACGCAGCTGCGCTCGTTCCGGCGCCAGGTGCAGATGGTCTTCCAGGATCCCTACAGCTCGCTCAACCCGAGGCACACGGTCGGCACGATCCTCGCGACGCCGCTTCGCGTGCACGGCCTCCATCCCGGGCGGGAGACCGCCCGGGTGATGGAGCTGCTCGAGCTGGTCGGCCTGGCACCCGAGCACGCCCACCGCTACCCGTCCGAGTTCTCGGGTGGTCAGCGGCAGCGGATCGGGATCGCTCGCGCCCTTGCGGTGGAGCCGCGGCTCGTCGTCGCCGACGAGCCGGTCTCGGCGCTCGACGTGTCGATCCAGGCCCAGGTGATGAACCTGCTGGCGCGCCTGCGACGCGAGCTCGGCCTGGGCTTCGTCCTCGTGGCCCACGACCTCGGGGTGGTTCGGCACTTCTGCGACCAGGTGGCGGTGATGTACCTCGGCCGGATCGTCGAGTACGGCGACCGCCGCAAGATCTACGAGGCCCCGGAGCACCCCTACACGCAGGCGCTGCTGTCGGCGGCTCCGGACGTCCGGGTCGCCCGCGGCGGCGCCCCCAGGGAGCGGATCCGGCTGGTCGGCGACGTCCCGAGCCCGGTCGACCCGCCGAGCGGCTGCCGGTTCCGCACCCGGTGCTGGAAGGCGCGGGAGATCTGCGGGCGCGTCGAGCCGCCGCTCGTGTCGACGCAGTCCATGACGGGCCCCGGGAGCCGCCGAGAGGACGGTCTGCACCTGCACGCCTGCCACTTCCCACAGGTGCGGGACGGACTGCACGGCGAGGTCGCCGGGTCCGTGCCCGGCCGTCCCCCCGCGGCAGCACCCGGCCCGGAGAGGGTGCCCACGCCCTGAACCTCCGGTGAGCCCCGGGGCGTGAGGACCCCACCACCCACGTGGGCGGGCTGCTCCTCGGGAGCCGGCCCAGCGGCATACGGCACGAGGGGGCGTATGCCGCTGGGCTCGGCCGGCGGGCAACCCGACCTGCGCTTTGGGCGGGCTCCGTGTCGGTCGGCTAGGGTGAGAGGCCATGGATGTGTGCGAGATGACCGGCCCGACGCCGTGGCGCCGGACGGGTGTGCGAGTCGCCGGGTGGGCCCGAGCTCCCCGGGGGTCAGCCGCGCGCGCGTGAGCCCCGGTTGCCCCCGCCCCGACCTCATCCCACCCACATCAGCAAGGATCTGAACTCATGGAAACCGCCGAGATCAGGCGACGCTGGCTCTCCTTCTTCGAGAGCCGCGGCCACACGGTCGTCCCGAGCGCCCCGCTCGTGCACGACGACCCCAACCTGCTGTTCGTCAACGCCGGGATGGTGCCGTTCAAGCCCTACTTCCTCGGCCAGGAGACCCCGCCCTACGCCCGCGCGACCAGTGTCCAGAAGTGCGTGCGCACCCTCGACATCGAGGAGGTCGGGAAGACGACGCGGCACGGCACCTTCTTCCAGATGAACGGCAACTTCAGCTTCGGCGACTACTTCAAGGAAGGGGCCGTCGCGCTCGCCTGGGAGCTGGTCACGACGCCGCAGGGCCAGGGCGGCTACGGCTTCGACGAGAAGGACCTCTACGCCTCCGTCTACCACGAGGACGAGGAGGCGATCGCGATCTGGAAGCGCGTCGCCGGCCTGCCCGACGACCGCATCGTGCGGCTCGGCAAGAAGGACAACTACTGGAACATGGGCGTCCCCGGGCCGGGTGGACCGTGCTCCGAGATCCTCATCGACCGCGGGCCCGAGTTCGGCGCCGACCGTGACTGGGAGGCGGGCGACCGCTACCTCGAGTTCTGGAACCTCGTCTTCATGCAGGACGACCTGTCCGCCGTGCGCGCCAAGGACGACTTCGACATCGCCGGCCCGTTGCCCAAGCGCAACATCGACACCGGGCTGGGCCTCGAGCGGGTGGCCTACCTGCTGCAGGGCGTCGACAACATCTACGAGATCGACGAGGTCTTCCCCGTCATCGCGGCCGCCGAGGACCTGTCGGGTCGGCGCTACGGCGCCAACCTCGAGGACGACGTGCGTTTCCGCGTCGTCGCCGACCACGTGCGGTCCGCCCTGATGCTCATCGGCGACGGGGTCACGCCCGGCAACGAGGGCCGTGGCTACGTCCTGCGCCGGCTCCTTCGTCGTGCGGTCCGCTCGATGCGGCTGCTCGGCGTCGACGCGCCCACGCTGGAGCACCTGCTGCCGGTCAGCAAGGAACGGATGAAGGCCTCCTACCCGGAGCTCGAGACCGGCTTCGGCCGGATGAGCCAGGTCGCCTACGCCGAGGAGGACGCGTTCCGACGCACCCTCACCGCCGGCACGACGATCCTCGACGTGGCGGTCGCGAAGGCGAAGTCGAGCGGTTCGGCGACGCTGAGCGGGTCCGAGGCGTTCCAGCTGCACGACACGTACGGCTTCCCGATCGACCTCACCCTCGAGATGGCCGCCGAGCAGGGACTCAACGTCGACGAGGCCGGCTTCCGGCGGCTGATGGCCGAGCAGCGCGACCGCGCCAAGGCCGACGCGAAGTCGAAGAAGATGGCGCACGGGGACCTGTCCGTCTACCGGCAGGTCGCCGACTCCCTCGGACGTGACGTCGAGTTCACCGGCTACGACGAGGTCGTGTCGGACTCCCGGGTCCGCGGCCTGATCCGGGAAGGACAGCTCGTCCCGTCGGCGCGCGCCGGGGACGAGGTCGAGGTCGTGCTCGACCGCACTCCGCTCTACGCCGAGTCCGGTGGCCAGCTCGCCGACCAGGGCAGGATCCGGCTGTCCAACGGCGCCCTCATCGAGGTCCGCGACGTGCAGAAGCCGATCAACGGCCTCATCGTCCACCGGGCCACCGTCCTCGAGGGTGAGGCCGTGACGGGTGACGACGCCGAGGCTGTCGTCGACGTCGTGCGCCGTCGTTCCGTCTCCCGGGCCCACACGGCGACGCACATGGTGCACCAGGCCCTGCGTGAGGAGCTCGGCGACACCGCGACCCAGGCGGGTTCGGAGAACTCTCCGGGGCGGCTGCGCTTCGACTTCAAAGCGCAGAGCCCCGTCCCGGCGGAGGCGATGGCCGACATCGAGGCCAAGGTCAACGCCGTGCTGCTCGACGACCTGGCCGTGACCGCAGACATCATGTCGCTGGACGAGGCTCGCCGGATGGGCGCTCTCGCGCTGTTCGGTGAGAAGTACGGCGACCGGGTCCGCGTCGTGTCGATCGGCGACTGGTCGATCGAGCTCTGTGGTGGCACCCACGCGCTGCGGGTGGGTCAGCTCGGGGTCGTCAAGCTCCTCGGCGAGGCGTCCATCGGCTCGGGTGTCCGGCGCGTCGAGGCCCTCGTCGGCGCGGACGCCTACCACCACCTTGCTCGCGAGGCGGCCATCGTCGGCCAGCTGACCGACCAGCTCAAGGTGCGCAAGGAGGAGCTGCCCCAGCGGATCGCGAGCATCCTGTCGAAGCTCAAGGAGGCCGAGAAGGAGATCGCCGCGGTGAAGCAGGCGCAGGTCCTCGGGGCCGCCTCGGGGCTCGTCGCCACGGCCCGCGACATCGGTGGCGTCACCTTCGTCAGCCACGACGCAGGCGAGGACGTCACCGCCGACGACCTGCGCGCCCTCGTCCTCGACGTGCGTCGTCGGCTGGGCACCGACCGCCCCAGCCTCGTCTCCATGGCATCGGTCGCGAACGGTCGTCCGATCGTCATCGTCGCGACCAACGACCGGGCGCGGGAGGCCGGCCTCAAGGCCGGGCTGTTCGTCAGGACGGCGGCCCAGGTGCTCGGCGGGGGCGGCGGCGGCAAGGACGACATCGCCCAAGGGGGCGGCACCGACGCCTCGATGGTCTCGGCTGCGCTCGGTGCCGTCGAGCAGCAGCTCCACCAGCGAGGCGCTTGACGGTGTCGTCCCGACCCGGAGTGCGGATCGGCGTCGACGTGGGCAACGCCCGCGTCGGCGTCGCCGCGTCGGACCCCTCGGGCTCGTTCGCGCACCCGGTGCAGACCCTCGCCCGGGACGAGCGCACGTCCGCTGACATCGAGGCGATCGCCACGCTGGCCGCCGAACGGGGGGCCGTGGAGGTGGTCGTCGGCCTGCCCAGGCTCCTGTCCGGCACGGAGGGCGAGGCAGCCCGGGCCGCCCGCGCCTACGCCGCTCGGCTGGCCGCGCGGGTCGCGCCGGTGCCGGTGCGGCTCGTCGACGAGCGCTTGACCACCGTGGCGGCGCACAAGAGACTACGCGACAGCGGAGTGCCCGGTCGGGGGCAGCGGTCCGTCGTCGACCAGGCAGCGGCCGTGCTCATCCTGCAGTCCGCGCTGGACGCGGAGGCGTCCGCGGGTAGGCCTGCAGGTGAGATCGTCGGGCTCGGCAAACCACGGAAGAAGGAACGTCGTCGATGAAGGACCACCTCGAGACCTCCATCTTCGGTGACGAGGAGGACCCACGCGACCCCGCGCCGCCGACCACGCCGCCGCCTCGGACGCGGCGCGAGGCTCGTGAGGCCGAGCTCGCCGCGCAGCGTCACGGCCGGCGCACGCCCGGCGACACCAAGGGCAAGCCCTCCGTGCTGCGCCGTCTCGCCGTCATCCTCCTCGCCCTCGCCATCGTCGGGGGCGGGGCCGCGGTGGCCTTCACCTTCCTGCGGCCGATGGTCGCGGGCCTGTTCGAGTCGAACGACTATCCCGGGCCGGGCGGCGGGGCGGTGCGCGTGACCGTGGCGCAGGGCGCCGGGGGCTCGGCGATCGCGCAGGTCCTCGCTGAGCAGGACGTCGTCAAGTCGACGAAGGCCTTCATCGAGGCGGCCCAGGAGAACCCCGAGAGCGCCGGGATCCAGCCGGGGGTCTACGAGATGCGCAAGCAGATGAAGGCGACCGACGCCCTCGCCATCCTCGTCGACCCCGGCAACCGGATCGTCACCCGCGTCGTCGTGCCGGAGGGGAAGTGGGCCAAGGAGGTCTACCCGATCCTGGCCGAGGCGACCGGCATCCCCGTCGCGGAGTACACCCGGGCAGCCAAGGACGGCGACGCACTCGGGCTGCCGGCGTCCGCCAAGGGCAACGTCGAGGGGTACCTCTTCCCGGCCAGCTACGAGTTCGAGCCGGACAGCACGGCAGCCGACCACCTCGCCCAGATGGTCGCCGAGACGACCAAGCGACTCGAGGCGCTGGGGGTGACGGCGGAGCGGATGGAGCACACGATGATCGTGGCCAGCCTCGTCGAGGCCGAGGCCCGATTCGAGGAGGACCGACCGAAGGTGGCCCGGGTCGTCGAGAACCGCCTCGCCCAGGACATGCCGCTCCAGTTCGACTCCACCGTCAACTACGCCATCGGCAAGCACGGCATCACGACGACGGATGCCGACCGGGGCAGCAGCAGCCCCTACAACACCTACCGGGTCAAGGGCCTGCCGCCGGGGCCGATCGGAAACCCCGGCGAGAGCGCGATCAGGGCCGCCGCGCAGCCCGCGGACGGTCCGTGGCTGTACTTCGTCACCGTGGACCCGGGCAAGGGGACGACGAAGTTCGCGGTCACCTTCGAGGAGCACCAGGCCAACGTCGCCGAGTTCCAGGCCTGGTGCCAGGCCAACAAGGGCAAGTGTTGAGCGCTCGGCTCCCGGCTCGCCGGCGCGAGGGGCAGGATCGCCGGGATGGGTGGTGACGTCGCCCCGCACCTCGCGAGGGCCCGGTGCGCGGTCTGGGGCTCCCCGATCAGACACTCACTCTCGCCGGTGCTGCACCGAGCTGCATACGCCGCGCTGGGCCTGCGCACCTGGAGCTACGAGCGCCGTGACGTCGACGAGCACGGCTTCGCGCGCGCCTTCGCCGAGCTCGACGAGTCGTGGCGAGGACTGTCGCTGACGATGCCGCTCAAGGAGGTCGGCCTGGCGGCCGCCGACCTCGTCGCGGGCACGGCCGCCGACACCGGGGCGGCCAACACGCTCGTCCGCGGATCCGAGGGGTGGACCGCTCACAACACCGACGTGCACGGGATCGCCGTCGCCCTGCGCGAGGCCGGGTGCGGCGCGACGACCCACGCCCTGGTCGTCGGCAGTGGTGCGACCGCGCGGTCTGCGGTGGCGGCGTTGGCCACGTCAGGCACGCGGCGCATCACGTTCATGGTTCGCGACCGGGCGCGCTCCGCCACGGTCGAGCAGGCCCGGCGGGCCGGGTTCGAGGTCGACGAGGTCCCGATGGGCCACTGGCGGCTCGCGGACGTCGTCATCAGCACGGTTCCCCCAGCCGCCATCGCCGGGCTGGACGGCTTCCCGCGTCCTCTGCCGGGGGACCGGACGCGCACCCTGCTCGACGTCGTCTACGGCGAGGGGTCCACGCCCCTCGAGGGGGCGGCAGCGGCGGCCGGGTGGACGGTCCAGCACGGGACCGTCATGCTCCTGCACCAGGCGACCGAGCAGGTCCGGCTGATGACCGGACGCCCGGCGCCCCTCGAAGCGATGCGGTCCGCGCTGGAGGCAGCGCTCGCGCAGCGGCCCGCCCGATGACCTGGGTCGACTTCCCGGCGACGCCGTGGTGGTACGTCGCCGTCCTCATGGTCGCCGGTGCCGCGGTCGGAGGGGTCCTCGCCACGCAGCTGCGCAGCCTCGAGTACCGCCTGGACCACGAGACGGGGCGGGGCCCTCGCGCCCCCGGCTGGGCGGTCGCCGGCGGCGTCGCGCTCCTGTGGGGACTGCTCGCCTGGCGGTTCGGCCCCGCCGCCGAGTACGCGCTTGCCCCGGCCTACCTCGGATTCGCCGTCGTGGGCGTGGCCCTGGTCTGGGTCGACATCGATGTCCATCGTCTGCCACACGGCCTGACCCGACCGGCCTACCCGATGCTGGCCGGACAGCTCGCGCTGGCGTCCTGGGCATCCGGCAACTGGGGCGCGTTCGGCCGCGCCGTGATCGCCGGCGCCGTCCTCTGGGGCGTCTACCTCCTGCTGGCCCTCCTGGCGGCGCTGCTCCGCAGTGGGTTCGGGCTCGGTGACGTCACCTTGGCCGGACTCGTCGGCCTGGCCACCGGCTACGTCTCGGCCTGGGGCCCCGTGGTCGCGACCTACGCCGCGTTCCTGCTCTCGGGCGCGTACGGCCTCGGGCGGATCATCGTGCGCCGAGGGACGCGCAAGGACCACATCGCCTTCGGTCCGTGGATGCTCGTCGGGGCCCTCGTCGCCCTGGTCACGCAGGTGCGTCTGTTTCCCTGACGCAGGCGGCCGTGGCCGCGGACGACGGGCTGGTCTCCCGGGCTCTCGGCGATCTCCACCCGAGAGCGCTGAGTCGTCCAGGGCGGGCCCGCGGCCACGGGCCGGTGACGACGTGCCAGACCGCGCGAGCCCGTCCCGGCTGGCGGGCGCCCGCCGAGGCGCCCGTCAACCGCGTGGGAGGATCGACCCATGTTGCGATGGTTGACCGCTGGAGAGTCGCACGGGCCCGCTCTCGTGGCCATGGTGGAGGGTCTCCCAGCAGGGGTCCGGGTGACCTCGCAGGACCTGCAGGGTGCCCTCGCCCGCCGACGGCTCGGCTACGGCCGGGGGGCCAGGATGAAGTTCGAGCAGGACGAGGTCGAGTTCCTCGGTGGCGTGCGGCACGGGATCACCCTCGGCTCCCCGATCGCGATCCGCGTCGGCAACTCCGAATGGCCCAAGTGGACGACGGTGATGAGCCCGGAGCCGGTGAGTGCGGCTGACCTGGCCGCCGCGGACGACGTCAACGCGGAGAAGGAGATCGCCCGCAACAAGCCGCTGACGCGTCCTCGCCCGGGTCACGCCGACCTGGTCGGCATGCAGAAGTACGGCCACGACGACGCGCGTCCCGTGCTCGAGCGGGCATCCGCACGAGAGACGGCCGCACGAGTGGCTCTGGGTGAGGTCGCTGCCCGCTTCCTGGAGCAGGCCTATGGCATCCGTCTCGTCTCCCACACCGTCGCCATCGGGACGGCGGCGGTCGGGTCCGCAGCGGTGCTGCCGACCCCCGATGACGTGGAGCGTCTCGACGCGGACCCGGTGCGCACGCTCGACGAGCCGGGATCCGCGGCGATGGTCGCCGAGGTCGACGCGGCCCGCAAGGACGGCGACACCCTCGGAGGTGTCGTCGAGGTGCTCGCGTACGGCCTGCCCCCGGGCCTCGGGTCGCACGTGCACTGGGACCGCAAGCTCGATGCCCGCTTGGCTGCCGCGCTGATGAGCATCCAGGCGATCAAGGGGGTCGAGGTCGGCGACGGCTTCGAGACGGCCCGGCGTCGCGGGTCCGAGGCGCACGACGAGATGGATGTCGTCGACGGCAGGATCCGGCGTCGCACGGGCCGGGCCGGCGGCACCGAGGGCGGCATGTCCACCGGCCAGCCGCTGCGCGTGCGCGCCGCGATGAAGCCGATCAGCACCGTGCCTCGGTCGTTGGCGACGATCGACGTCGCCACCGGTGAGCCGGCCACGGCGATCCACCAGCGCTCCGACGTGTGTGCCGTGCCGGCGGCCGGCGTCGTGGCGGAGGCCATGGTCGCGCTGGTCCTGGCCGAGGCGTGCCTCGAGAAGTTCGGTGGGGACTCGGTCGCGGAGACTGCCCGCAACCACACCGCCTACCTCGCGGGGATCCCGGAGGGGCTGCGCACATGGTGACCCGGGCCGACCGCCCCGTCGTCGTCCTCGTCGGGCCGCCCGGTGCGGGCAAGTCCACGGTCGGTCGGCTGCTTGCCGCCGAGCTGGGGACGAGTCTGCACGACACCGACGCCGCCATCGAGGCGGCCGCAGGCAAGTCGATCTCCGACATCTTCGTCGACGACGGCGAGCCCGCCTTCCGGGAGCTGGAACGGGCCGAGGTGGCTCGCGCCCTGTCCGAGCAACGCGGTGTCGTCGCCTTGGGCGGCGGGGCGGTGATGGACCCGCGCACCGAGCGGGCGCTCGAGGGGCACGTCGTCGTCTTCCTGGACGTGGCCATCGCCGACGCGAGCAAGCGGGTCGGTTTCGACCGTTCCCGGCCGCTGCTCACGGTCAACCCGCGAGCCTCATGGGTCGCCATGATGAACGCCCGTCGCGCGACCTACGAACGCGTGGCGACGCATCGAGTGGACACCGCCGGCCGCACCGCCGAGGACGTCGCGGCCGAGGTGGCGGGCCTGCTCGAGGAGGCCAACGCATGACGGAGGAGCCCGCGGCGAGCCAGACGGTGATCAGAGTGGGGGACGACTACGACGTCGTCATCGGCTCCGGCATCCTCGACCGTGTCCCCGATCTCATCGGTGAGCAGGCCGAGCGCGTCCTCGTCGTCCACCCGCCGACCCTGCGCGATCTTGCCCGCCGGGTGGCGTCCTCGATCTCCACCAAGGGGTATGCCGCTGAGCTCGCCGAGGTGCCCGACGCGGAGTCCGCCAAGACGTCCTCCGTCGCAGCCTCGCTCTGGGAGCGCCTCGGTCGGTCGGCCTTCACCCGGACCGATGCGGTCGTCGGGGTGGGCGGGGGGACCGTCACCGACCTCGCGGGCTTCGTCGCCGCGACCTGGCTCCGGGGGGTGCCGGTCGTGCAGGTGCCGACGACACTGCTCGGGATGGTGGACGCGGCCGTCGGCGGCAAGACCGGTATCAACACGGCTGAGGGCAAGAACCTCGTCGGGGCCTTCCACCCACCGGTCGGGGTGCTCTGCGACGTCGACGTGCTGGCGACGCTGCCGCAGGCCGACTTCGTCGGCGGCCTCGCGGAGGTCATCAAGTGCGGCTTCATCGCCGACCCGGTCATCCTCGACCTCGTCGCCGCAGACCCGGCCGCGGCCACGCGCGCGGACAACCCGCATCTGCGTGAGCTCATCGCGCGGGCCATCCGGGTCAAGGCCGACGTCGTCGCCGTCGACCTGAAGGACAACGCGGTCCGCGAGATCCTCAACTACGGCCACACGTTCGGGCACGCCATCGAGCAGGTGGAGCGCTACACCTGGCGGCACGGGGAAGCCATCAGCGTCGGCATGGTCTATGTCGCCGAGCTGGCCCGGCTCGCGGGTCACCTGAGCGGTCCGGACGGCGAAGCGCTCGTGGCCCAGCACCGCCGGGTGCTCGAGTCGGTGGGCCTGCCGACGAGCTACCGCGGCGACCGTTGGGAGGCGCTCCTGACCGCCATGCGCCGCGACAAGAAGTCGCGCGGCTCGACGCTGCGCTTCGTCGTCCTGGATGGTCTGGCCGAGCCCGCCCGCCTCGTCGGCCCTCCGGACGAGCTGATGCACACGGCATACGGCCTCGTGTCAGCCGGATGACCTGCTGACGGCAACCGGGTCGCGGGACCTTCGCCCCTCCTGCGTGGCCGACCCTCGGACGACACTGGTGCCGAGAGATCAGGAGGTGGCCGTGATGACGACGACGTTCGACACACGAGCCGGGACCCGAGGCGCCTCCACGCGCTTCCCACGTGCCTTCCGCTGGCTCGACAGGCAGATGAGCCGACCGGCGGCGCGCCAGCTGTTCACCATGGTGGGGATGGGCCAGACCTTGGTGCTGACCACGGTCGGTCGCAGGAGCGGGGTCGAGCGGTCCGTGCGCCTCTGCTGCTTCCCGTCCGAGGGGGGTGGCTGGTTGGTAGTCGCCGCCGCCGGTGGGACTGCTTCGAATCCAGCCTGGTACCACAACGTCGCGGCCCACCCGGACGACCTGTGGATCGAGGTGGACGGTCGGAGGGTTGCCGTGACCGCCGAGCAGCTCCATGGGCAGCAGCGGGAGGCTGCCTGGCGGCAGGTCACTGCGACGTCACGGCAGTTCGCCGGTTTCCAGCGGAAGACCGACCGCGAGCTGCCCGTCATCCGGCTCCTGCCTCGACCGGCTCCTGGGACGACGCAGGACTGACCCGCCGACGCTCGGCACCGCTCACTAGACTGCGCGCATGACGGCACCCACGGTCTTCGTCCTCTCGGGACCCAACCTCAGCCGCCTCGGCACGCGAGAGCCGGACGTCTACGGATCCGACACGCTCGACGACATCCACGCTGCCGTGCAGCGCGAGGCGCGCGAGCTCGGTCTCGTGGCCGACTGCCGCCAGACCAACCACGAGGGTGAGCTGATCGACTGGCTCCACGAGGCGGTGGACGCGAAGGCCGACGTGGTGCTCAACCCCGGCGCCTTCACGCACTACTCCTATGCCGTCCGCGACGCCTGCGCGATCGTCACCACGAGCGGCCGGTCCCTCGTCGAGGTCCACCTGTCCAACCCGGCGACGCGCGAGGAGTTCCGCCACACGTCCGTCATCGCCGGAGTGGCGACCGGCACGATCGCCGGTTTCGGACTGCAGTCCTACCTGCTCGGGCTGCGCGCACTCGTCTAGGTGCGCCCCGACGCGGGGTCACTGCAGCGGCAGGGGGAGGGGCTGCGCGTGCAGCACCGTCAGCTCTGACACCGCCCGGGTGAGAACGACGTAGAGCCGCCGCAGGCCGGTCCTGCCGTCCGGCTCAGCAGCCGCGATCGCCGCCGGCTCGACCACGACGACGCGGTCGAACTCGAGCCCCTTCGCCACCGTGGCGGGCACGAGCTGCAACGGGTGGTCCGCGTCGTCACCGTGGTCGAGGTCGAGTCGTCCGTAGGTCAGGTCCCGGGCGTCGAAGGACGCTGCGATCCGGTCGAGATCGCCGCCGGCGGCAATGACCCCGGTCGAGCCGGGCTCCCCGGCGCGCCCGATGAGCAGCTGCGCGAGACGCTGGTCGAGCGACGCCGGGTCGACGTGCGCGACGGTCAGCACCCCCGGGTTGTCGCGCACCGAGCGGGGAGGGGTGAGCCCGTCGGACATGTGGGGCAGGAGTCGGGCGGCATAGTCGATGACCCGACCCGGCACGCGGAAGCCACGGTCGAGCTCAACGAGCGCATGGCTCGGCTTGCCCAGGTGCGCCATCGCCTCGGACCACGAGCCGGTCGCCCACGGGGTCGTGCCCTGCGCGAGATCGCCGAGGACGGTCGCCGAGCCCGTCGTGCACCGCCGGCCCACCGCGCGCAGCTGCATCGGGGAGAGGTCCTGGGCCTCGTCGACGATCACGTGTCCGAGGCTCGGGGTGCGGGAGAGGAGGTCGGACAGCTCGTCGAGGAGCACGAGGTCCGCGCGGCTCCACCGCGCCGACCCCTTGCTGCGAGGCGGCCGGGGCCAGCCGAGCTGGGCCTGCTCCTCGGGCGTGAGGTCGTCGCCGGCGGCCGCGGCCAACGCGGCGGGGTCCGACCAGAGCCGGTGCAGGACCGAGGTGGCGTCCAGGGCCGGCCACACGGACGCGGTGTAGGCCCGCACCGCGCTCGACTTGGCGACAGCGTCCTGGACGCGATCATCGGGTGCCTCTCCTGACGCCTCCATCTCGAGCAGCACGTGGTGCGCGAGGCGCTGTGGGAGGAGGGCCCGGGCCGCTTCGTAGCGGACGTCGCGGGCCACGAGCTCGTCCAGGACGTCCTGGACCTCGGAGGCGGGAACGCGCCATTTGCGGACTCCCCGCGGCACGACCAGGGGACCCGCAGGGCGACCGACCGAGGACCACACCGCGCGACGCAGGACCGGAGCGAGGCGAGCATCGCCCTTCAGCGCGGCGACCCGTGGATGGTCCTCGGCCCGCACCCGGGCGTGGCCGACGAGCGACTCGATCGTCGCGTGACCGACCCGGATCTCGCCCAACGCGGGAAGGACCGCACCGATGTGGTCGAGGAACGCGCGGTTGGGGCCGATGACGAGCACGCCCGCCCGGTCGAGCCGGTCCCGGAAGGAGTAGAGCAGCCATGCCGCACGGTGCAGCCCCACCGCCGTCTTGCCCGTGCCCGGCGCCCCCTGGACGCAGATGGTCGTGTCCACGTCGCTGCGGACGATCTCGTCCTGCTCGGGCTGGATCGTCGAGACGATGTCACGCATCGGGCCGGTGCGCGGCCGCTCGATCTCGGCGGCGAGCAGCGCGCTGGGACCGGTCCCCACGCCGGCCACGAGGGGCTCGTCCTCCAGTGCGGTCAGCATCCCGTGCTCCACCCCGAAGCGCCGCCGCCGGACCAGCCCCATCGGGTCCGCAGCGGACGCCCGGTAGAACCCGGTCGAGACCGGGGCGCGCCAGTCGACGACGACGGGGTCGCCCGCCCCGTCGGAGACGTGCCTCCGGCCGATGTGGAACGCCTCACCCCCGGGGTGCTCGGACGTGGCGGCCGTGTCGATCCGGCCGAAGAACAGCGTCGTCCTCGGGTCGTCCTGGAGCGAGAGGATCCTCCGGGCTAGCACGCGGGAGAGGACCTCGCCGGAGACCGCGTCACTCGCCCGCGAGGCGTCGAGCGACTCCGCGGCCGTGCGCATGCGCGCCAGCTCGGCCCGGGCCCTGTCCAGGTGCGCCTGCTCGCGGGCCAGCTCAGCATCGAGGCGCGACACGGGGGACCTCTCTCCAGGGGCGACACACCCGTCAGATCGCGACACACCGCGACCGGAAGCCGGTGAGTTGTCGTCTGCTCGGTGTGTCGCGCAGGACGGGACGAGCGGGCCAGCCTACCCGCCGCGCCGCGGCCCGTGCACGTGCGATTCCGCTCCCGCCGTGGCCCGCCGCTAGACTTGCGCGGCAACTCCCCGACATCCGACGCAAACGCCCGGGGGCACCCGCGTGCACGTGCGCGCCGAGCGAGCCCAGCGGCATACGAAAGTGGTACTTCACTCATGGCAACGACCAACGACCTGAAGAACGGCCTGGTGCTCAACCTCGAGGGACAGCTCTGGTCCGTCGTCGAGTTCCAGCACGTCAAGCCGGGCAAGGGCCCGGCCTTCGTGCGCACCAAGCTGAAGAACGTCCTGTCCGGCAAGGTCGTCGACAAGACGTTCAACGCGGGCGTGAAGGTCGAGACGAGCAACGTCGACAAGCGCACCATGCAGTACCTCTACAAGGACGGCGACGACTTCGTCTTCATGGACACCGACACGTACGACCAGCTCCACGTGCCGCAGGCCACCGTCGGTGACGCCGCCAACTACCTCCTCGAGAACCAGAACGCCATCGTCGCCACCAACGAGGGAGTGCCGCTCTACGTCGAGCTCCCGGCCAGCGTCGTCCTCGAGATCACGCACACCGACCCGGGCCTGCAGGGTGACCGCTCGACCGGTGGCACCAAGCCCGCCACGCTCGAGACGGGCGCGCTGATCCAGGTCCCGCTCTTCCTCGAGACCGGCACCAAGGTCAAGGTCGACACCCGCGACGGGTCGTATCTCGGCCGAGTCAACGACTGATCCCGTTGTCCGCACGCACCAAGGCCCGCACACGGGCCCTCGACATCCTCTTCGAGGCCGACCAGCGGGGACTCAACGCCGAGGCGCTGCTCGACGAGCGGCTCAAGGATGCCGAGTCCCGCGCCGGCAACAACCCCTACACCGCGACGCTCGTGCGCGGTGTGGTCGCGAGGTGGCGTGACGTCAACGCCGCCCTCACGGACTACAGCCAGGGGTGGACGCTCGAGCGGATGCCGGCGGTCGACCGGGCGATCCTGCGCCTCGGCGCCTGGGAGGTGCTCTACAACGACGAGATCCCCGACGCCGTCGCGATCTCCGAGGCCGTCGCCCTGGCCACCGAGCTGTCGACGGACGAGTCGCCGACCTTCGTCAACGGCCTGCTCGGTCGCCTCTCCGAGGTCAAGGCGACCATCCTCTGACGACCCGCAGCGGCTGGCCCCACCGGAGTCGTATGCCGTCGGGCTCGCTCCGCGGGCCGCTCCGGTCCCAGCCGGGCGTGGTCGCGGCAGATCGGGCTAGGTTGGCGGGGTGACCGCCCGTCTGCTCGTCGTTCACCACACCCCGTCGCCGGGGACGCAGGAGATCCTCGAGTCGGTGCTCGCCGGAACGCGCGCCGAGGGGATCGAGGGCGTCGAGGTGGACGTCCACCCCGCGCTCTCCGCCACGGCGAGCGACCTGCTGGCAGCAGACGGCCTGCTCCTGGGGACGCCGGCCAACATCGGCTACATGAGCGGGGCACTCAAGCACTTCTTCGACACGGTCTACTACCCGACGTTGACGGCCAGGGCCGGGCTGCCCTACTCCTACTGGGTGCACGGCAACAACGACGTAGAAGGCGCGCGCCGCGCGGTCGAGTCGATCGCCGGAGCGCTCGGCTGGGTGCTGGCGGGGTCCCCACTCCTCGTGGCGGGCGCAGTCGACAAGGCGGTGCGCGAGGCGGCGTTCGAGCTCGGGGGCACACTGGCCGCCTCGCTCATGGAGTGAGGGGCGCTCGGAGCGGGGCCGGCTCGCGTCCTCGTCACACCGCGTCGCGGCGGGCCGCGCGTCCACCAACGGGTCGGTGGCCGGACCACCGCACTGCGGCGGCTACACTTCCGAGCGGAAGACATCCTTTAACCACCGTCCTGTGAGGCGGGGAAGGAGGTCCAGCGGCTGTGACCTGCCCTGACCTGAGTGCGCCGGCCCCACGTCCAACCATCCCCGAGGACGCCAGAGATGTCCTCAGCGCGGATGACATCTCCCGGGCGCTGCGGCGCATCGGTCACGAGATCCTCGAGCGCAACAAGGGCGCCGCCGACCTCGTCCTGCTCGGTATCCCCTCGCGCGGAGCTCCGCTCGCGAAGCGGCTGGCGGCGGCGATCGAGGCCGTCGAGGGAGTGGTGGTCCCGGTCGGGGAGCTCGACGTGACCCTGCACCGCGACGATCTGCGCCGTCAGCCCGTCCGAGCTGCCCACCGCTCGCGCATCCCCGAGTCCGGCATCGACGACAAGGTCGTCGTCCTCGTCGACGACGTGCTCTACTCGGGCCGGACCATCCGAGCGGCCCTCGATGCCCTCTCCGAGCTGGGCCGGCCGCGCGCCGTGCGGCTCGCCGTGCTCGTCGACCGCGGTCACCGCGAGCTGCCGATCCGGGCCGACCACGTCGGCAAGAACCTCCCGACGTCCCGCGACGAGCGGGTCCACGTCCGGGTCTCCGAGCTCGACGGCCTCGACGTCGTCCGGATCAGCGGGGGAGAGGGCCGATGACCAAGCACCTGCTCTCGTCGGCCGACCTCACCCGCGCCGAGGTCGAGGACATCCTGGCCACGGCCCACTCGATGCACGACCTCCAGCGGCGCGAGGTCAAGAAGGTGCCGACCCTGCGGGGTCGCACCGTGATCAACTTCTTCTTCGAGGACTCCACGCGGACCCGGTCCTCCTTCGAGATCGCCGGCAAGTGGATGTCCGCCGACACCATCAACCTGTCGGCCAAGGGATCGTCGACCTCCAAGGGCGAGAGCCTGCGGGACACGGCGATGACGGTCGATGCCATGGCCGTCGATGCGCTCGTCATCCGGCACAACGCCTCCGGCGCCTGCCACCAGGTCGCACAGTGGGTCCGGTGCTCGGTGATCAACGCCGGCGACGGCACCCACGAGCACCCGACGCAGGCGCTCCTCGACGCCCACACCCTGCGGACCCGTCTGGGTGACCTCGACGGCAAGCACATCGTCATCGTCGGAGACCTGACCCACTCCCGGGTCTTCCGCAGCAACGTCATCACGCTCAAGACCCTCGGCGCGAGGGTGACCGTCGTGGCGCCGCCGACCCTGATGCCGAGCGGGATCGCGGCATGGAGCGCGGCCGACGGCTTCGCGACGTCCTGGGACCTCGACGCCGTGCTCGACGGCGACGACCCGGTCGACGCGGTGATGATGCTGCGCGTCCAGCGCGAACGCATGAGTGGCGGCTACTTCCCCACCGCCCGGGAGTACACCGTCGGCTACGGTCTGACGAGGGAGCGGCTCGACCAGCTGGTGGCCCGCAACCCGGACGTGCTGATCCTGCACCCCGGCCCGATGAACCGCGGCCTCGAGATCGCCCCAGAGGCAGCCGACAGCCCACGATCCGTCGTGCTCGACCAGGTCTCGGCCGGGGTGGCCGTGCGGATGGCGGTCCTCTACCACCTGCTCGCCGGCAACGACGACGGTGCGCCCCCCAGCGGACCTGATCCCCATGTCGAGCTCGACGCCCCACCCGCCGACGGGACGCGACCGTCGGCGATGCAGCCCGAAGGAGTCTCCCGATGACCCGCCTGCTCGTCCGTGGAGCCCGCATCCTCGGTGGCGACCCGGCAGACCTGCTCGTCGAGGACGGCCTGATCCGCCAGGTCGGCGCGCTCGGTGCGGGTGCTGATGCCCCGAACGGGGCCGAGGTCATCGACGCCGACGGACTCGTCGCGCTGCCGGGCCTCGTGGACCTCCACGTCCACCTGCGCGAGCCCGGCCGCGAGGACGCCGAGACGATCGCCACGGGATCGGCTGCGGCAGCCGCCGGCGGGTTCACCGCGGTCTTCGCGATGGCCAACACCAGCCCGGTCACCGACACCGCCGAGGCCGCAGAGCGCGTGTTCGACCTCGGGAGGGCCAGTGGGCGCGTCGACGTCGTCCCGGTCGGCGCCGTGACCAAGGGCCTCGACGGGGCCGAGCTCGCGGAGCTCGGGCTCATGGCCAGGTCGCGCGCCCGGGTGCGGGTCTTCTCCGACGACGGCCGGTGCGTCCACGATGCCCGCCTGATGCGACGGGCCCTCGAGTACGTCAAGCCCTTCGGCGGAGTCATCTCCCAGCACGCGCAGGACCCCCGGCTCGCCGATGCGGCGGCGTGCTGCCACGAGGGGGAGGTCTCCGGTCGCCTCGGGCTGCCCGGCTGGCCGGCCGTCGCGGAGGAGTCCATCGTCGCCCGTGACGTCATGCTCGCCCGGCACACCGGCTCGCGCGTCCACGTCGCCCACGTCTCCACTGCCGGGACCGTCGAGGTGGTCCGCTGGGCCAAGGCTCAAGGGATCGCCGTCACTGCCGAGGTCACCCCCCATCACCTGGCTCTGACGACCGACCTGCTCGTCGGCTACGACCCGGTCTACAAGGTCAACCCGCCGCTTCGCCCCCAGGAGGACGTCGAGGCGCTGCGGGCCGGGCTGGCCGACGGCACCATCGACGCCGTCGCGACCGACCACGCACCGCACGCCCGTCACGACAAGGAGCACGCCTTCGTCGACGCGGCCTTCGGGATGTTGGGCCTCGAGACCGCCCTGGCCGTCATCAGCGACCTCATGGTCCGACCCGGCCTGCTCGACTGGGCGGACGTCGCCCGAGTCATGTCGACCACCCCCGCCCGGATCGGCGGGCTCACCGACCAGGGCCGAGCACTCGAGGTGGGTGCCCCTGCGAACGTCACGCTGATCGACCCGGATCGTCAGGTGACCGTCGATGCAGCGGCGAGCCTGAGCCGCTCCCGGAACAACCCGTGGCACGGGCGCACGCTCCGCGGCGCAGTCCACACGACCATCCTCCGCGGGAGGGTCACCCACAGCATCGAGTCGACCGTGATGGAGAGCGCATCGTGACCCTGAACCCCCCGACCCCCAGCGGGCTCGTCCGTGAGCCCGCCGTGCTCGTCCTGGAGGACGGTCGCAGCTTCCGGGGCCTGTCCTACGGAGCAGTGGGCGAGGCTCTGGGTGAGGCCGTCTTCTCGACCGGGATGACCGGCTACCAGGAGACCCTCACCGACCCGAGCTACCACCGGCAGGTCATCGTGATGACGGCCCCGCACATCGGCAACACCGGGGTGAACGACGACGACGGCGAGTCCCGACGGATCTGGGCGGCGGGCTTCGTCGTGCGCGACCCAGCCCTGCGATCCTCCAACTGGCGGGCTCGGCGCGACCTCGAGGACGAGCTGCGCGACCAGGGCATCGTCGGCATCTGCCACATCGACACCAGGGCCCTGACGCGGCACCTGCGCGAGCGCGGGTCGATGCGCGTCGGAGTCTTCAGCGGGGCTGCCGCCCAGCGACCCGAGAGCGAGCTTCTCGACGTCGTGACCGCGGCCCCCCGGATGGAGGGAGCGGCCCTGGCGCAGGAGGTCTCGACGACCGAGGCCTACGTCGTGCCGGCCCGGGGCGAGAAGCACTTCACTGTCGCTGCGCTCGACCTCGGCATCAAGGAGATGACGCCGCAGATGATGGCCGAACGCGGCATCGAGGTCCACGTCCTGCCCGCGACCTCCACCCTCGACGACGTCCTGGCGGTGGGCGAGCACGGCCCCGATGGAGTGTTCTTCTCCAACGGCCCCGGGGATCCAGCGACCGCGGAGCACGAGATCACGCTGCTCCGGGACGTCCTGAGCCGGCGCGTTCCCTTCTTCGGCATCTGCTTCGGCAACCAGCTGCTCGGCCGCGCCCTCGGGTTCGGCACCTACAAGCTGAAGTACGGTCACCGCGGCATCAACCAGCCGGTCATGGACCGGGCCACGGGCAAGGTCGAAGTCACCGCCCACAACCACGGCTTCGCCGTCGACGCCCCGCTCGACGCGGTCAGCGACACGCCCTTCGGTCGGGCGCGCGTCTCACACGTGTGCCTCAACGACGACGTCGTCGAGGGGCTCGAGTGCCTCGACGTGCCGGCGTACTCGGTGCAGTACCACCCCGAAGCAGCAGCAGGACCCCACGACGCGGCCTACCTCTTCGACCGGTTCATCGAGCTCATGCAGGCCCGGCGCACCCACCACCAGGACGAGAAGATCGAGGAAGTTCACTGATGCCCAAGCGCGACGACATCAAGAGCGTCCTCGTCATCGGCTCCGGGCCGATCGTCATCGGACAGGCGGTGGAGTTCGACTACTCCGGCACGCAGGCCTGTCGCGTGCTGCGCGAGGAGGGCATCCGTGTCGTCCTCGTCAACAGCAATCCGGCGACCATCATGACCGACCCGGAGTTCGCGGACGCCACCTACATCGAGCCGATCACCCCCGAGTTCGTTGAGGCGATCATCGCCAAGGAGCGCCCCGATGCCGTGCTGGCCACGCTCGGCGGCCAGACCGCCCTCAACTGCGCGATCGCCCTCCACGGCAACGGCGTCCTCGAGAAGTACAACTGCCCGTTGATCGGCGCGAACGTCGAGGCCATCCAGCTCGGGGAGGACCGGGAGAAGTTCAAGGGAGTGGTGGAGCGCTGTGGCGCCGAGTCCGCCCGCTCGATCATCTGCCACACCATGGAAGAGTGCCTCGCGGCCGCGGAGGACCTCCAGTACCCCGTCGTCGTCCGGCCCTCCTTCACGATGGGAGGCCTGGGGTCGGGCTTCGCCTACGACGAGCAGGACCTGCGCCGGATCGCCGGGGCCGGACTCCAGTACTCCCCGGTGACCGAGGTGCTCCTCGAGGAGTCGATCCTCGGCTGGAAGGAGTACGAGCTCGAGGTCATGCGGGACCACCGCGACAACGTCGTCGTCGTCTGCTCGATCGAGAACCTCGACCCGATGGGGGTCCACACCGGTGACTCGATCACCGTCGCGCCGGCCCTGACCCTGACGGATCGCGAGTACCAGCGCCTGCGCGACATCGGCATCGCGGTGATCCGCGAGGTCGGTGTGGACACCGGCGGCTGCAACATCCAGTTCGCGGTCAACCCGGAGGACGGCCGCGTCATCGTCATCGAGATGAACCCACGCGTCTCCCGGTCGAGTGCCCTCGCCTCCAAGGCAACCGGGTTCCCGATCGCGAAGATCGCCGCGAAGATGGCGATCGGCTACACCCTCGACGAGGTCCCCAACGACATCACCAAGGAGACGCCGGCGAGCTTCGAGCCGACGCTCGACTACGTCGTCGTCAAGGTGCCACGTTTCGCGTTCGAGAAGTTCCCGGCGGCCGACCCCACGCTCACGACGACGATGAAGTCGGTCGGCGAGGCGATGGCGATCGGGCGCAACTTCACCGAGGCCATGCAGAAGGCGCTGCGCTCCCTCGAGAAGAAGGACGCCACCTTCCACTGGAACGGCGAGATCACCCGGGCGGCTGCGAGTCGTCTGCTCGAGGCGGCCGCGGTCCCGACGGACGGTCGCATCGTCCAGGTCCAGCAGGCGCTGCGCGGCGGGTGCACCGTCGAGGAGGTGCACGAGGCCACCGGCATCGACCCATGGTTCCTCGACCAGATCCAGCTGCTCAACGAGGTCGCCGTCCTGCTGTCGGAGGCGCCCACACTCACGCCCGAGCTGCTGCGCCTCGTCAAACGGCACGGTTTCAGCGACGCGCAGGTCTCGGCCCTGCGCGGCATGCCCGAAGCAGTCGTCCGGGGCGTCCGTCACGCTCTCGGCGTCCGCCCGGTCTACAAGACCGTCGACACCTGCGCAGCCGAGTTCGCGGCGACGACGCCGTACCACTACTCGTCGTACGACGAGGAGACCGAGGTGGAGCGCCGGGAGAAGCCCGCGGTGATCATCCTCGGATCGGGCCCCAACCGCATCGGGCAGGGCGTGGAGTTCGACTACTCCTGCGTCCACGCCTCGTTCGCCCTGCGCGAAGCCGGCTACGACACCGTCATGGTCAACTGCAACCCCGAGACGGTGTCGACGGACTACGACACGAGCAGCCGTCTCTACTTCGAGCCGCTGACGCTCGAGGACGTCCTCGAGGTCATCCACGCCGAGGCCCAGGCGGGTCCCATCGCAGGCGTCATCGTCCAGCTCGGCGGTCAGACCCCGCTCGGGCTCGCCCAGGCGCTCGCCGACGAGGGCGTGCAGATCGTCGGGACCTCACCCGCGGCGATCCACCTCGCCGAGGACCGCGGAGCCTTCGGTCAGGTCCTCGCCCGGGCCGGTCTCATCGCCCCGAAGCACGGCACCGCCGTCAGCGCCGACGAGGCTCTCGAGGTCGCCCGGGAGATCGGCTATCCGGTCCTGGTGCGGCCGTCGTACGTTCTCGGCGGTCGCGGGATGGTCATCGTCTACGACGACGACTCGCTCGTCACGTACGTCGAGAAGGCCACCGAGGCCTCGCCCGACCACCCCATCCTCGTCGACCGGTTTCTCGACGACGCCATCGAGATCGACGTCGACGCGCTCTTCGACGGCGAGGACCTCTACCTCGGCGGGATCATGGAACACGTCGAGGAGGCCGGCATCCACTCGGGTGACAGCGCCTGCACGCTTCCGCCCGCCACCCTGGGCGACGCGGAGCTCGAGCGGGTCCGCGTGGCGACGCGCAAGCTCGCTGAGGGGATCGGGGTCCGGGGGCTGATGAACGTCCAGTTCGCTCTCGCCCAGGACATCCTGTACGTCATCGAGGCCAACCCGCGCGCCTCGCGCACGGTGCCCTTCGTGTCGAAGGCGACCGGCGTGGCCCTCGCGCGGGCGGCCTCCCGGGTCATGCTGGGCGCGACCATCCGGGAACTGCGCAGCGAAGGCCTCCTGCCGCCCACGGGTGACGGTGGACGGCTGCCCGACCACGCTCCGATCTCCTGCAAGGAGGCGGTGCTGCCGTTCAAGCGGTTCCGGACACCCGAGGGGCTCGCCGTCGACTCGATCCTCGGCCCCGAGATGCGCTCCACCGGCGAGGTCATGGGCATCGACCGCGACTTCGGCTCCGCCTTCTCCAAGGCCCAGCTGGCCATCGGTGGCGGGCTGCCGAGGTCCGGGTCGATCTTCGTGTCGGTCGCCAACCGCGACAAGCGGGCGATGCTCTTCCCGGTCAAGCGCCTCGTGGATCTCGGGTTCACGATCCTGGCGACGGCGGGCACCGCTGCCGTGCTCAAGCGCAACGGCATCGAGGCCACGCTGGTCCGGAAGCTGACCGAGCGGACCGGGGACCACGAGGGGGAGAAGTCGATCGTCGAGCTGATCGAGGACGGCACGGTCCAGATGGTCGTCAACACTCCGAGCGGGCAGGACGCCCGCGCGGACGGCTACGCGATCCGGGCCGCGACGACGAGCGCCGACCTTCCCATCATCACGACGATCGCCACGCTCGCTGCCGCGGTGCTGGCCATCGAGGCGCACCTCACCGAGGAGATTCGGGTCAAGTCGCTCCAGGAGCACGCCCGCGACCTCGACCTCCTCGGACGAGGGGCGAGGGCGGGATCGCCGCCCAGCGGAGCCGAGGAGGCGGAGAAGCCCGCAGTGGAGCTCTCGGTGTGACGGTGACGCCCGACAGCGAGGCGACCCAGGTCATCCGGAGGTCTCGGGTCACGCAGGAGAGGAGCGAGGTCATCGCGGCCCGGCGGGTCGGGTCCTTCCAGCACCTCACCCTCGTCGCACCAAGGGTGGCGGAGACGGCGGGCCCCGGGCAGCTCGTGGCCCTTGCCGTCGGGGACGCAGGGGCGGCACTGCCACTGCGCCGGCTCCTGCCCATCCACCAGGTCAGTCCGAGCGGGACCTACGGGGGCACCGTGGAGGTCGTCGTCCAGCTCCCCCTGCGGGCCGCCCAGGGCGCAGACCGGGGCTCCGAGTGGCTGGCCCGGCGGCGTCCGCACGACCACGTCGACGTCGTGGGCCCGCTCGGCAGGCGGTTCCCGCTGCCCGCGGCACCGCAGCACTGCATCCTCGTCGCAGAGGGGCCGTCCGGGGGAACGCTCCTCTGGCTGGCCGCCCTCCTGCGGGCCCGGGGCTGTCGCGTCGACATGGTCCTCGGCGGAGCGAGCGAGGACCAGCTTCTCGGTGTCATCGAAGCGCGCCGTCGGTGTGACGAGACGATCGTGACGACGTGCGACGGGTCGGCCGGTGTCCGGGGACGCCCCACCGACGTCCTGCCCGGGCTGCTCGACCGGAGCGCCGCCGCCGTCGTCTATGCGGCCGGCCCCGTGGACCTGCTCCGCGCGACTGCCGCAGCCGCGACACGCGCCGGCGCCGTCAGCATGATCGGCCTGCCCAGCCGACCCGGCTGCGGGATCGGCATCTGTCTCGACTGCGTCATGCCCGTGGTCGGCAATGACGGCCTGACCCGCGCGGTCCGCGTCTGCACGGAGGGCCCGGTCCTGCGAGGAGACCGTGTCCGGTGGGACCAGCTCGTCGACGGCCGGTGGCAGCTGCCCCCGGATGTCGTCGTGCCGGGGGCGCCCTGATGGCGGACCTCTCAGTCACCTTCGCCGGCCATCGGCTGCGCAACCCCGTCATGAGTGCCTCTGGCTGCGGCGGATGCGGTCCGGAGCTGCACCGCTTCTTCGACGTGTCCGGCCTTGGTGCGGTGGTGACGCCTTCGGTGACGGCGAGCCCGCGAGCGGGCGGGGGAGTGCCCCGACTCCTGGAGACGCCGGCCGGGCTCGTCTGGGACAGCGGGCTGCCGAACCCCGGCGTGGACGCGTTCGCCGCGCGGGACCTCGCGTGGCTGCGCTCGGTCGGCGCCACGGTCATCGCATCGGTCGCGGGAAGCACGAGCAGCGAGTACAGCGAGGTCGTCGAACGGCTCGGCGCGAGCGAGTCCTTCGACTGTGTCCTCGGCGTCGAGCTCAACCTCTCGGTGCCCAACGAGAGCACGGCCGGTCGGGCGTTCGACGAGGACGCGCTGGCAGCGGCCACGGTCGTGGGACGCGTCCGCGGGCAGCTGCCGCGCGACATCGCGGTGCTCGCCAAGATCGCCGTCGACGCCACTGACCTCGTTGCCGTCGCCGCGGCCTGCGTCGAGGCAGGGGCGGACGCGCTCACCATCGGGAACGGGGCGCGCGGGCTGGCGCTGGACGTCGGCCCGCCCCTCGGGGGCTCGGTCTGGGTGGCCGGGCGGGTATCCGGCCCGGCGACGCGGCCGCTCGCGCTCCTCGCCGTGAGACGGGTCCACGAGGTCATGCTGGCTCGTCGCCTCCGGACCGTGCCGATCATCGGCGTGGGCGGGGTGGGCTCTGCCCGGGACGCCCTGGAATTCCTCGTGGCCGGCGCCACCGCCGTGCAGGTGGGCAGCGCGACCTTCGGCGACCCGACCGCTCCCGCCCGGGTTCGGGACGAGCTGTCCCGGATGTGCGACTCCTGGGGTCACCCGACCCTGGCTGCTGCGCTCAGCCGGGCCGCCGGTGCCCCGCCCCCGTGACCGACGCCTGACCCCCACCTGTGACCCAGCCCCCGAACCCAGCCCCCCAACCCAGCCCCCCAACCCAGCCCCCCAACCCAGCCCCCCAACCCAGCCCCCCAACCCAGCCCCTGACCACGGCGCACCGTCGCCGGAGAGGAACCCATGACTGACACCTTCGGCACCAGGCTCGCCGCCGCCATGGACCGACACGGTCCACTCTGCGCAGGCATCGACCCGCACCGGTCGCTCGTCGAGTCGTGGGGCCTGAGCTACGACCTGGCCGGGCTGGAGCGGTTCTCGCTCACCTGCGTCGAGGCCTTCGCCGGCCGGGTTGCCGCGGTCAAGCCCCAGTCGGCCTTCTTCGAGGTCTTCGGCAGCAAGGGGGTGGCCGTTCTCGAGCGCGTGCTCGACGAGCTGCACGAGGCCGGGACCCTGACGATCCTCGACGTCAAGCGCGGCGACATCGGGACGACGATGGCGGCCTACGCCGAGGCCTTCCTCGGCAAGGACGGGTCGGCGCCGGTCGACGCCATCACGGCCAGCCCCTTCCTCGGCTACGACTCGCTGCGTCCCGCCATCGACCTGGCGGCCCAGACCGGGCGAGGCCTGTTCGTGCTGGCCCTCACCTCCAACCCGGAGGGGGCTGCAGTCCAGCACGCCGTGCACGCGGGCCGCAGCGTGGCCGCCTCGATCGTGGACGGGGCCACCGTCGACAACGCCGTGGCCCACGAGCGCGGTGAGCTCGGCAGCATCGGGTTGGTCATCGGGGCGACGGTCGGCTCCGCGGTGAGCGATCTCGGGCTCGACCTGCGTGCGGCTGCGTCTCCCGTGCTCGCCCCGGGCTTCGGTGCCCAGGGCGGCGACGTGGCCGCCCTCGAGGCGACCTTCGGACCGGCACGTCGGCAGGTCCTCGCCTCGTCGAGCCGCGACATCCTCGCGGCCGGACCCGACCCGTCGCGGCTCGTTGACGCCGCGACCCGGACCGCCGAGACGCTCGCCGCGTGGGCGGGCTGAGACCGGCTCCTTCCGGCCGCCCCGCGTTGCACCGGCGCCACCGGGCTCGCTAGGTTCGGCGCTGACCCTGTCAGCACGGTCGGCCTGTCCGATCGGTGCACCCTGTCGGTCCACATCAACCGGCACGCCCAGCGGCGTGCTCAGCGAGGAGACTTCACACCGTGGCCCTTCCACCGCTCACCCCCGAAGAGCGCGCCGCAGCCCTGCAGAAGGCTGCTGCCGCGCGCCGGGAGCGAGCTGCCGTCAAGAACCGCCTCAAGTACTCCAGTGCCTCGCTCGCCGAGGTCATCGAGGACGGCAAGGTCGATCCCGTCATCGGCAAGCTGAAGGTGACCGAGCTGCTCGAGTCCATGCCCGGGGTCGGCCGCGTCCGCGCCAAGGCGATCATGGCCGAGGTCGGGATCGCCGAGTCCCGACGCGTCCGCGGGCTCGGCGCCAACCAGATCGCCGCACTGCTGCGCCGGTTCGAGCGACCGTGACGGCAGCCTCCGGGACGGCACCCCGCGAGCCCGGACGGCTGACCGTCCTCGCCGGCCCGACCGCGGTCGGGAAGGGGACCATCGCTGCCTACGTGCGCACCCACTTCCCCGGGGTCTGGTTCTCGGTGTCGATGACGACCCGCAAGCCTCGCCCCGGCGAGGTCGACGGTGTGCACTACCACTTCGTGGACGACCTCGAGTTCGACCGCCTCGTCGCGGCGGGGGAGTTCCTCGAGCACGCCGTCGTGCACGGGGTTGCCAAGTACGGCACTCCGCGGGGCCCGGTCGAGCGAGCCATCCGGGAGGGCCGTGACGCCCTCCTCGAGATCGACCTCCAGGGCGCGCGTCAGGTGCGCGTGACCTGGCCCGATGCCCTCTTCGTCTTCCTCGCGCCGCCGAGCTGGGACGAGCTGGTCCGGCGCCTCGTCGGCCGGGGGACCGAGGAGGAGTCCGAGCGGCTCCGTCGACTGGACACCGCCCGGGCCGAGCTGGCCGCCCAGGCGGAGTTCGACAAGGTCATCGTCAACGACGATGTTCGGAGGGCGAGCGAAGAACTCGTATCATTGATGAGATCGGGACGCTCCGGACGGTGAGTCCCCTCGTTGCCGCACGCTTCGGCGCGGCGCCACGAGACCCTGCACGACCACGACCCCAACGAAACGAGATCACTGTGTCCGGTACCCAGGCTGCTCCCATCGGCATCACCAACCCGCCGATCGACGACCTCCTGACCGCCGCCGACTCGAAGTACGCCCTCGTCATCTACGCCGCCAAGCGCGCCCGCCAGATCAACGCGTACTACTCCCAGCTCCAGGAGGGCCTGCTCGACTACGTCGGCCCGCTCGTCGAGACCGAGGTGCACGAGAAGCCGCTGTCCATCTCCCTGCGTGAGATCAACGAGGGTCTCCTCACCTCCGAGCCGACCGAGGCCTGAGGCGCTCGGGCCGATGCGCGTCGTCCTCGGTGTGAGCGGCGGCATCGCCGCCTACAAGGCGTGTTCCCTGCTTCGGCTGTTCACCGAGAGCGGCCACGACGTCACCGTGGTGCCCACCGCGGCAGCGCTCCGCTTCGTCGGCGCCCCGACATGGGCCGCCCTCTCGGGCAAGCCGGTCAGCACCGACGTCTGGACGGACGTCCACGAGGTGCCGCACGTGCGGATCGGGCAGCACGCTGACGTGGTCGTCGTGGCACCGGCGACGGCGGACGTGGTCGCCAAGGCCGCGCACGGCCTCGCCGACGACCTGCTCACCAACACCCTCCTGACGGCACGCTGCCCCGTCGTGCTCGCGCCCGCGATGCACACCGAGATGTGGCTCCATCCCGCGACCCAGGCCAACGTCGCGACCCTGCGCGAGCGCGGGGTCACCGTCATCGACCCGGCCGAGGGTCGCCTCACCGGCACGGACACCGGTCCCGGCCGTCTCCCCGAGCCCGATGAGCTGTATGCCGCTGTGCTCGCCGTCGTCGGGGCCGGACCTGACGCTCCTCCCGTCCTCGCCGACGCAGCAGCGCGGGAGGGCACCAGAGGATCCACGACCCGCGCGGCGAGCTCAGCGGCATACGGCCGGTGGTCGGGGCGGAAGGTCGTGGTCGCCGCGGGCGGCACCCGGGAGCCCCTCGATCCCGTGCGCTTCCTCGGCAACCGGTCGTCCGGCAAGCAGGGCCTCGCGATCGCCCGCGCCGCCGCGGCGCGGGGCGCCGAGGTCACCCTGGTGGCGGCCAACGTCTCCCTTCCCGCGCCCGACGGAGTGAGAGTCGTCCCCGTCGGGACGACCCTCGAGCTCCAGCAGGCGGTCACGGACGCAGCGGGCGATGCCGACGTCGTCATCATGGCGGCAGCGCCGGCGGACTTCCGGCCGTCCACGACGAGCGCCAGCAAGATCAAGAAGGGCGAGGACGGCCAGGGCCTGCACCTCGAGCTCGTCGAGAACCCCGACATCGTCAAGGGCCTCGTCGTCGACCGGGCGCAGCGGGGCGCGTCCCGGCCGTGCATCGTCAGCTTCGCCGCCGAGACCGGTGACGCCGCCGGCTCGGTCCTCGACCACGCCCGGGCCAAGTTCGCCCGCAAGGGCAGCGACCTCCAGGTCACCAACGAGGTCGGCTTCGACAAGGCGTTCGGTCGGGACGACAACACCGTCCACATCCTCACGCGCGGCAGTGACGAGGTGCGCACGGTCGGGCCGGCGTCCAAGGATGTCGTCGCCGATGCCGTGCTGGACGCCGTCGAAACCCTTCTCTGAGCCGGGACTACACTCGCCGTCACCGCCCACCCATCAGCCAGGAGCCCACGTGTCCGCACGCCTCTTCACGTCCGAGTCCGTCACCGAAGGACACCCGGACAAGATCTGCGACCAGATCAGCGACTCGATCCTCGACGCGCTGCTCGCCGAGGACGCGCAGGCCCGGGTCGCCGTCGAGACGATGGTCACCACCGGGCTCGTCCACGTCGCCGGTGAGGTCTCCACGACGGGCTACGTCGAGATCCCGCGGATCGTGCGCGAGACCATCCTCGCGGTCGGCTACGACGGGTCGCAGAAGGGCTTCGACGGCCGCACCTGCGGTGTCTCCGTGTCGATCGGCGCGCAGTCGCCCGACATCGCGCAGGGCGTGGACACGGCCCACGAGACACGCCACGGCGGGGTCGACCCCATGGACAAGCAGGGCGCCGGCGACCAGGGGCTGATGTTCGGCTACGCGTGCGACGACACTCCTGAGCTCATGCCGCTGCCGATCTTCCTCGCGCACCGCCTCGCGGAGCGGCTCACCCAGGTGCGCAAGAGCAACGAGCTGGCCTATCTCCGACCGGACGGCAAGACGCAGGTGACGATCGCCTACGAGGGCGATCGTGCGGTGCGGCTCGACACCGTCGTCCTCTCGAGCCAGCACGCCCCGGACGTGTCCCTGGAGGGGATGCTCGAGCCGGACATCAAGGAGCACGTCATCGCGCCGGTCCTCGAGGAGCTGCATGCGGGCGGGAGCGACCTCGACGTCTCGGCCTACCGCGCCCTGATCAACCCCACCGGCCGCTTCGAGATCGGCGGCCCGATGGGTGACGCCGGACTCACCGGCCGCAAGATCATCGTCGACACCTACGGTGGGATGGCCCGCCATGGGGGCGGCGCCTTCTCCGGCAAGGACCCGAGCAAGGTCGACCGCTCCGGTGCCTATGCGATGCGCTGGGTCGCCAAGAACATCGTGGCCGCCGGGCTCGCGCGTCGGTGCGAGGTCCAGGTCGCCTACGCCATCGGCAAGGCGCAGCCCGTCGGCCTCTACGTCGAGACCTTCGGCACGGAGACGGTGCCGGTGGACCGGATCCAGGACGCCATCGGCGAGGTCTTCGACCTGCGTCCCGCGGCCATCGTCGACGCCCTCGACCTGCTCCGCCCCATCTACGCGCCGACGGCGGCCTACGGTCACTTCGGTCGGACCAAGGCGGACGGTGTGGACAACGCCTTCACCTGGGAGCGCACCGACCGGATCGAGGCCCTGCGGGCGGCTGTCTCCCGCTGACACTAGATTCGCCCTCGTGGGCGACGACAACTTCGCGACGAGCGAGCAGCGACCGGTCCCCGAGGGGCCGGTCGCTGGCGTTGTCGTGGACACCCCGCTCGCGCACCTCGACCGGCTCTTCGAGTACTCCGTCCCGGACGAGATGTCGGCGGACGCCGTGCCGGGGGCGAGGGTGCGGGTCCGGTTCGCCGGACGCGACCTCGAGGGGTTCGTCGTCGACCGACGTGCGGCGGCCGAGCACGAGGGGCGCCTCACGCCGCTGCGCAAGGTGGTCAGCCCCGAGCCGGTGCTGACGCCCGAGATCCACGCACTCTGCCGCGCCGTGGCCGACCGTTACGCGGGGACGTTGAGCGACGTCCTGCGCCTCGCGGTGCCCAAGCGCCACGCCGCTGCCGAGCGCAACCTGCCCACGTCGTCACCACCCGACGAGCCGAGCGAGTCCCCGCACGGCGGCGCGGCGGGCGCAGACCCCGGCGTCGGGCCGGGGGCCGAGGCTCGGACCGCCCCACCCCCGGGGCCCTGGACCGCCTACCCGGCTGGTCCGGCCTGGCTGCGACGGGTGGCCGGAGGCGAGGGGCCGGCCGCAGTCTGGACGGCACTGCCGAGCCAGCCGGCCGACGCCGACTGGCCGGAGGCCGTCGCGGTCGCGGTCGGCGCCGCGCTCGCCGGTGGACGGGGCGCGGTCGTCGTCGTGCCGGACCATCGTGACGTCGACCGCCTGGACGCGGCACTCACCCGACTGCTCGGGAGGGGCCTCCACGTGCGGCTGACGGCGGACCAGGGGCCGCAGGCGCGCTACACGGCCTGGCTCAAGGTGCTGCGCGGCCACGTCCGCGTGGCGATCGGCACGCGCGCCGCCGCGTTCGCCCCCGTGCACCGCCTCGGCCTCGTCGCGTGGTGGGACGACGGGGACGACCTGCTGGCGGAGCAGCGCGCTCCCTACCACCACACCGGGGTCGTGCTCACGCTCAGGGCGGAGCAGACCGGTGCGGCCCTGCTCTCCGGTGGCCTCGTGCGCAGCCTGCGGCTCCAGACCGAGGTCGAGGCAGGACGGCTCATCCCGGTGACGGCCGAGGCGGCCGTCGTCCGGGATGCCGCCCCGCGGGTCGTCATCGCGGGTGAGGGGCTCGACGACGAGCGCGACGGTCCAGCCGCGCGGGCCCATCTGCCCTCGGTGGCCTGGCGGGTCGCCAAGGATGCGCTGCGCGACGGTCCCGTCCTGCTGCAGGTGCCGCGGCGCGGCTACGTCCCAGCGCTCAGCTGCGGGGAGTGCCGGACACCGGTCAGGTGCCAGCGTTGCCAAGGACCGGTCGCGGTCGGCTCGTCGGGAAGCCCGCCGAGGTGCCGGTGGTGTGGGTCCGGCCTGGGCTCGTCGGGGTTCGAGTGCAGGTCGTGCGGCGCGCGCCGGCTGCGCGCCAGCGTGACCGGGGCGGGGCGGACGGCCGAGGAGATCGGCCGATCGTTCCCCGGTCCTCCGGTCCACACCTCCCGTGCCGGGCAGGTCCTGCCGGTCGTCAGCCACGAGCCCGCCCTCGTCGTCGCCACGCCGGGCGCTGAGCCGGTCGCCGAGGGCGGCTATGCCGCAGTGCTTCTCCTCGACGCCTGGGCGAGCCTCGATCTGCCGGTGCTCGATGCGCCGCTCGAGTCCCTGCGGCGATGGACCGCCGCGGCCTCGCTCGTCCAGCCGGGACGCACCGTGGTCCTGGCCGGCGTGCCGCAGGGTGTGAGCCTGCCGGCGATCGAGGCACTGGTCCGGTGGGACCCCGGGTGGCTGGCCGCTCGTGAGCTCGCCGAGCGCCGTGAGCTCGGCCTGCCGCCCGCCGTCCGGATGGCCCAGCTCGTCGGGAGCCGAGAAGCAGTTGCCGGCGCGCTGAGCCAGCTCGACCTGCCATCCGAGGCCCAGGTCCTCGGGCCGATGCCCCTGGACGTGGGGCGGCCCGCCAGGAGCCGCCCGCAGGCCGAGGCGTCCGAGGCGGTTGCGCCCAGCTGGCACGCCCTCGTCCGCGCGCCTCTGGAGTCGACCCCTGAGCTGACTCACGCCCTCGCCGCGCTCAAGGCGTTCCGGTCGGCACGCAAGGAGTCCGACGGCGTCACCGTCCGGGTCGATCCCCTGGACCAGTGGTAGTCGGTTGGCCACGGCTCGAGTCCGACGTGGGGCCCACCTCGTGACACAGTGGCGCCATGGTGACTCGCGACCTCGACCTCGTCCTCTACGGGGCCACCGGATTCGTCGGCACGTTGACCGCGCGCCATCTCGCCGGCCGCGCCGCGGGCGTGCGCGTGGCGCTCGCCGGACGATCGCGGGAGCGTCTCCAGGAGCTGCGGCAGGACCTCGGCGAGGTGGCGAGGGACTGGGAGGTCGTCGAGGTCGACGCGGGGGACACGGACGGCCTCCTGGCCCTGGCCCGGCGGACCACCGTTCTCGCGACGACGGTCGGCCCCTACGGTGTGCACGGCAAGGCCGTCGCCCGAGCGTGCGCCCATGCGGGGACGCACTATGCCGACCTCACGGGCGAGATCTTGTTCGTGCGTTGGTCCGTCCACGAGCTGGCCCCCATCGCCGAGGCCTCCGGAGCCCGGGTCGTCCACGCGTGTGGGTACGACTCCGTGCCCTCCGATCTCGGCGTGATGCTGCTCGCGCAGCGGGTCTCCTCGGACGGAGCGGGGACCCTCGGTGACACCCTCCTCGCGGTCAAGGCGGCCAAGGGCGGTTTCAGTGGTGGCACCGTCGACTCCGCTCGCCAGCAGGCCATCGTCGCCCGCCAGGACCCCGCTGCCCGTCGGGTGCTCGGCGACCCGCACGCGCTCAGCCCGCGCCGGGACCAGGAGCCGAGGTCGAGGTCGCACCGGCTCGGCGGGGCCGTGGGCCTCCTGCGCAGGCTCGTCCCCGTGGACCGAGACCCCGAGACCGGTCGCTGGCACGGCCCGTTCGTCATGGCTGGGTTCAACACCCGCATCGTGCGGCTCTCCAACACCCTGACCGAGTGGTCCTACGGCCGCGACTTCCGCTACCGAGAGGTCGTCGACTTCGGGTCGGGTCCGCTCTCTCCGCTCCTCGCCGGCGGGATGGCGGTCGGGTTGGCCAGCGGCCTGACCGGGCTCTCCTGGGGTCCGACCCGAGCCGTCCTCGACCGGTTCCTGCCCAAGCCGGGGGAGGGGCCGAGCGCCGCGCGGATGGCCGAGGGTCACTTCGCGATGGAGATCCGCACGACGACGTCGACGGGCGCCAAGTACGTGGCGCGTGTCTCCGCACCCTACGACCCCGGTTACACCGGGACCGCCGTCATGCTCGGCGAGAGCGCCCTGGCGCTGCTCCAGGACGGCCATCGCCTGCCGGGCCGAGCCGGCGTCCTCACCCCCGCCACCGCGCTCGGGGATGTGCTCGTGGCGCGGCTGCGTGAGCAGGGGTTCACCCTCGAGGTCGAGCGCCTGTCCTGAGGGAGCGCTGCGGCCGGCCGGCGTGGCGCGAGGGGCCGCTGTGGCACCAGGTCGAGGGGGACCGGGTCGGGACGCGCGGCCGCCTAGACTTGGGCTTCCACGCCCTGTCGCGGGCGCCGTCGACCCCGAGGACTGACACCTGTGGCGATCAAGGACATCCGCCTCTTCGGAGACCCAGTGCTGCGCACTCCCGCCGCGGACGTCGTCGACTTCGACAAGGAGCTGCGCACTCTGGTCAAGGACCTCGAGGACACGATGCTCGACGCGCCGGGGGCCGGTCTCGCCGCCCCGCAGATCGGCGTGGGCCTGCGGGTCTTCACGTACTGGGTCGACGGCATCGTCGGGCACCTCGTCAACCCCGTCCTCGACCTGTCCGCGGAGGAGCAGGAGGGACCGGAGGGCTGCCTCAGCATCCCGGGGGTGACAGTGGACACGCGGCGCGCCCTCACGGTCGTCGCGAAGGGTCAGAACATGTTCGGGGAGCCGGTCGTGCTCGAGGGCAGCGAGCTGCTGGCTCGAGCCGTCCAGCACGAGACCGACCACCTCGACGGGATCCTCTTCGTCGACCGCCTCGACCCGGAGGCCCGCAAGGTGGCGATGCGCGCCATCCGCGAGGCCGAGTGGTTCGGTGAGCCGGCGCCCAGGGTGAAGGTCAGTCCCCACTCCACCTTCGGCCTGGGGATGTGACGTGCGCGTCGTCTTCGCGGGAACCCCGCAGGCAGCGGTGCCGAGCCTCGAGGCCATCGCCGGCTCTCGGCACGAGCTCGCCGGTGTCATCACCCGTCCCGACGCCCCGGCCGGTCGCGGCAGGCGACTCGAGGAGTCGCCGGTGCGCGTCCGGGCCGAGGAGCTCGGCGTGCCGGTCCTCATGCCCACCTCGCTGAAGGACCCGGAGTTCCTCGACACGCTCAGGGGGCTCGGACCCGATGCCTGTCCCGTCGTCGCCTACGGCAACCTCATCCCACAGGTGGCCCTGGACATCCCCTCGCACGGCTGGGTCAACCTGCACTTCTCGCTCCTGCCGGCGTGGCGGGGCGCGGCACCCGTTCAGCACTCGATCATGGCGGGGGATGAGATCACCGGCGCCTCGACGTTCCGGCTGGACCGTGGGCTGGACACGGGGCCTGTCTACGGCGTCATGACCGAGCAGATCCGGCCCACCGACACCGCCGGCGACCTCCTCGACCGTCTCGCGACCGCCGGAGCGGGTCTGCTGGTCGCCACTCTCGACGGCATCGAGTCCGGTGACCTGGTCCCACGACCGCAGTCCCCGGACGGTGTCTCACTCGCTCCCAAGATCGAGACGGAGCACGCGCGGATCATCTGGAGCCGGCCGGCCCCCGCGATCGACCGGCTCGTCCGGGGCTGCACACCGGCGCCCGGTGCGTGGACGACCTTCCGTGGTGAGCGTCTCAAGGTGGCCCCGGTGAGAACAGGGGCACCGGAGGACCTGCCTCCGGGGTCCGGCCTGTCGCCGGGTCAGCTCCTCGTCACGAGAAAGGCGGTCCTCGTGGGGACCGGGACGATGCCGGTTCGTCTCGGGGTGGTCCAGGGGCATGGCAAGAGGCCGATGCCCGCCGAGGACTGGGCGCGGGGTGTCCGGGTCGCGCCGGGAGAGCGGTTGGGCGATGAGTGACGAGAGACGTCGAGGACGGCAACGTCCTCCGGCCCGGGCGCGGTCTGACCAGCACCGGTCCGCCCAGCGCCCCGCCGAGCGAGCTCGCCGCACCGACCCGGCGCGCCTGGCCGCCTACACCGTCATGCGCGAGGTGGCGCAGGGCGCCTACGCCAACCTCACCCTGCCCAGGCTGCTCCGCGAGAAGCGCCTCCACGGTCGGGACGCCGGGTTCGCGACCGAGCTGGTCTACGGAGCGACCCGGCTGTCCGGGCTCTACGACGCCATCGCGTCTCACGCAGCCGGACGACCCGTCAGCGAGATCGACGCGCAGGTCCTCGACACCCTTCGCCTCGGCGCCCACCAGGTGCTGGGGATGCGGGTGCCGACCCACGCTGCCGTCGACGAGACCGTGGCGCTCGCCCGACAGGTCAACGGGGCCGGGGCGGCCGGCTTCGTCAACGCCGTCATGCGCCGGATCAGCGAGCGGAGCCTCGACGACTGGCTCGGGATCGTCACGGCAGACGTGACCGACCCCGTGGAGACACTCGCGATCCGGACGTCGCATCCCCTGTGGATCGCCAAGGCGCTCCGGGCCGCCCTGATCGGGCACGGGCGCGTGTCGGCGGACGAAGCCGCGACCGAGCTCGGCCACCTCCTCGAGTCGGACAACGCCGCGCCCAAGGTCGCGCTGGCGGCCCGTCCGGGTCTCGCCAGCGTCGCGGAGCTGGTCGAGGCCGGTGCGGTGGCGTCCACGACCAGCCCGGTCGGTGCCGTTCTGCCGGAGGGTGACCCGGGCGCCATTGCGGCGGTGCGCGAGGGCCGCGCCGCCGTCCAGGACGAGGGCTCGCAGCTGCTCGCCCTGGCGATCGCGATGGCGGAGGTGGGCCAGGGCGCCCTCACCGCGGAGCGATGGCTCGACCTCTGCGCCGGGCCGGGAGGCAAGGCCGGCCTGCTCGCATCCGTCGCGGTGCAGCGCCGGATCCCGTTCGTGGCCAACGAGGTCAATGAGCACCGGGCACAGCTCGTCCGTCAGACGCTGTCCGCCGCCTCAGCCGCTGCCCGCGCCGCCGGGACGACGCTCGAGGTGCGCCATGGGGACGGCCGCGACATCGGCGGGCTCAGCCCCGCGGGTTACAGCCGCGTCCTCATCGACGCCCCGTGCACCGGCCTGGGCGCCCTCCGACGGCGACCCGAAGCCCGGTGGCGGCGCAGTCCCGAGGACGTCGCCGCCCTCGCGACCCTCCAACGCGAGCTGCTGGCGTCAGGGATCGACGCGACGATGCCGGGCGGGATCATCGGCTACGCGACGTGCAGTCCCCACCTCAACGAGACCAGGTTCGTCGTCCAGGACGTCCTCAAGAGGCGCGACGATGTCGAGCTCGAGGACGCCCGGCCCCTCTTCGTCGACGCCTCCGGGGCGCCGCTGCCCGACCTCGGTGACGGCCCCTACGTCCAGCTGTGGCCACACGTCCACGGCACGGACGCGATGTTCCTCGCCCTGCTGCGCAAGCGCTGAGTCACCGTCCGTGGAAGACCGGTCGGCGGCCCTCCCGCCGAGCGGTCTCCGCCTCGGCCGCGTCCTGGCTCGCGAAACAGGCGAGGAACTCCGCCCGGAGGCCGGGGTCGTCGTCGGGCAGGTGCGCAGAGTTGAGCGCGCGCTTCGCATAGGCCAGCGACAGCGGTGCGAGCGCGGCGAGGTCGTGGGCGAGAGCGATGGCGTCGGTGACGTCCCCTTCCCGCTGCACCAGCCCACACGCGAGCGCCGCGGACAGGTCGAGGGTCTCCGCGGCCAGCAGGATCCCACGGGCGTGGCCGCCGCCGACGAGCTCGGCCAGCCGGCGGATCGTCCACGGGTCGACCGCAAGGCCGTTCCGGGCCGTCGGCACGGCGAAGCGCGCCTGTGGAGTGGCCACCCGTAGGTCGCAGGCGGCCGCGAGCTGGGTGCCGCCCCCGATGGCGGGGCCGTTGACGGCCGCGATGACCGGGACCGCCGTCGTGGTGATCGCACCGAGCATGCCGTAGTGCGCCTCGAGGAAGTCGTCGCCGTGGACGCCGTCGAGGTCTGCGCCGGCGCAGAAGGTCGTGCCTGCGCCGGTGATGACGACCGCCCGGGCCGGCCGCCCGCCGCCGCCGGCGTCGTCGAGGGCCGCCCGCACGGCCTGGCACAGCTCCACGCTCAGGGCGTTGCGCTTGTCCGGGCGGTCGAGGGTGAGCACGAGGACGTCGTCGTCGACCAGTCGCTGCAGCATGGGGGCATCCTCGCAGGCGCGGTCCTCGGAGCGCCGCGGACCCAACTACGCTGTGCTCCGTGCAGATCTCCCCGAGCATCCTGTCGGCCGACTTCGCCAACCTCGAGCGTGAGCTGCGGCGGGTCGCGAATGCCGACTGGGCCCACGTCGACGTCATGGACGCCCACTTCGTCCCGAACCTCACCCTCGGTCTGCCGGTCGTGGAGGCCCTGCTCTCGGTGAGCCCGATCCCCATCGACGCCCACCTGATGATCGAGGACCCCGACCGGTGGGCGCCGATGTACGCGGAGGCAGGCTGCTCGTCCGTGACCTTCCACGTCGAGGCCGCCCGGGACCCGCGCACGCTGGCGCGCACCCTGCGCGCTGCCGGTGCGCGGGCGGCGATGGCCCTCAAGCCCGGCACCCCCTTCGCTCCGTACGAAGAGCTGCTGCCGGAGCTGGACATGGTTCTCGTCATGACCGTCGAGCCCGGCTTCGGCGGACAGTCGTTCATGGCCGACCAGATGCCGAAGGTCCGACAGGTCCGTGAGGCCGTCAAGCGGCACGGTGGCGAGATCTGGGTCCAGGTCGACGGCGGCGTGAGCGCGAGAACGATCGAGCAGTGTGCGGAGGCCGGTGCGGACGTCTTCGTCGCCGGCTCGGCCGTCTATGGCGCGGAGGACGCCACTCGGGCCGTCGACGAGCTGCGGGCACTGGTGTCGGCGCACGCGCACTGAGGGCGTCCCTGCCGAGTTCGTCTGGCGCCGGCCGGCGCTCGGTGGCGACCGGTGGCGACCGGTGGCGACCGGTGGCGACCGTCACGTGAGCGCGATGTGGGCTCTCCCGGCCGGACGGTGCATACTGGGCGTACGTGCTCCGGGGTCGGTGTAATTCCGAGCCGGCGGTGACAGTCCGCGACCCGACTGCTCAACAGCTTCACGAGTGGCCGGTTGACCTGGTGGAACTCCAGGACCGACGGTGAAAGTCCGGATGGGAGGCAGCACGAAACAGACTGGCGTCTGTGGTGGTCCGCATACCCTCGCAAGCAGGGTCGCGGAGCACGGCAGCGCCAGCTGTGGAGTTCCCCGGAGTTCGTCCGTTCAGCACCACGAACTCCAAGGACGAACACCACATGCAGTCACTCGCCCTCGCCGACGAGACCAGGAACCTCTTCCAACAGGTCCTCGACGCCGCCATCCCGATCGGGATCTACCAGCTGCACTGGACCGAGCTCATCGCCGTCCTCATCGGCGTCGTCTCGGCCTGGTTCGGCATGAAGCGCCGCGTCTGGGCCTGGCCGGTCGGCATCATCGCCAACGTCATGCTCTTCTTCGTCTACCTCGGGGCGCTCTTCGGGGCAGATGACCGCATCCCCCTCTTCGGTCAGGCCGGGAGGCAGGTCTTCTTCATCCTCATGAGCGCCTACGGCTGGTGGCGCTGGACGCAGGTGCGGCGGCTCAGCCACGCCGAGGACCCCAGCGGTGCTGCCATCACGCCGCGGTGGGCCACTCCTCGGGAGCGGGCCGCCGTGATCGGGTTCTGGCTGGTCGGCACCGTCGCCGTGCACCAGGCCTTCACCTGGCTCTGGTCGCTGGCGCCCAACCCCTTCTGGGCGCCGGACTGGTGGTTCTTCTGGTGCGACGCCTGGATCTTCGTCGGGTCGATCGTGGCGACGTTCGCGATGGCTCGCGGGTGGAACGAGTTCTGGCTGGCCTGGATCGCCGTCGACCTCGTCGGGGTGCCCTTCGGCTTCGCGACCGGCTACGTCCCGACGGCGGTCCTCTACGTCTTCTACGGCTTGTTCGTCGTCTACGGCTTCGTCCAGTGGGTCAAGGCGTCGCGGACCGAGCATCGCGACGTCGAGCCCGTGCTGGCCGGGGCCCGGGTGGGGTGAGGCATGGACGACACGCCACGCGGGAGCAGCGCCGGAGCGGCGGAGGACGCCACCTTCGTGCGGCGCGCGATCGCCCTCGCCGAGCGTGGGATCTGGCCTGACCCGAACCCTCGCGTCGGCTGCGTCATCGTTGACGCAGCGGGTGGACTCGTCGCCGAGGCCTGGCACCGGGGCGCCGGCACGCCGCACGCCGAGGCAGTGGCCCTGGCAGCGGCCGGCGACCGGGCCCGAGGGGCCACCGCCTACGTCTCGCTGGAGCCGTGCGTGCACACGGGGCGCACCGGCCCCTGCGCTCCGGCGCTCGCGGCGGCGGGGATCGTCCGGGTCGTCTACGCCCAGGACGACCCGAACGCCGAGGCCGCTGGCGGCGCGGGCTTCCTGCGCTCCGCAGGGGTGGAGGTCGTCGGCGGCGTCCTCGCCGACGAGGCCGCTGCCCTCAACGCCCGCTGGGCCCGGACCATCGCCCTCCGGCGACCGCTCGTCACGTGGAAGTTCGCAGCGACGCTCGACGGCCGCAGCGCCGCTGCGGACGGATCGAGTCGGTGGATCACCGGCGCGGAGGCGCGGGCGGACGTCCACGCCCAGAGGGCGGGGCGCGACGCCATCGTCGCCGGCACGGGGACCGTTCTCATGGATGATCCTCGGCTCACGGCTCGCCCGGAGCCTGGTCGTATGCCGCCGGGCTCGGTTCCCCGCCGACAGCCGCTTCGCGTCGTGGTCGGCCTTCGTGACGTCCCTTCGGGGGCCCGCGTTCACACGGAGCCCGGCGAGGCCGTCCACCTGCGGACGCGTGATCCACAGCGGGTCCTCGCCGAGCTGTGGAAGAGGGACGTCCGGGACGTGTGGCTCGAGGGCGGTCCGACGCTCGCCGCCGCCTTCCTCGCCGCTGACCTCGTCGACGAGGTCTACGCCTACCTCGCCCCGGCGTTTCTCGGAGCCGGCGCGGCCGCGGTCGGCGACCTCGGCGTCAGGTCGATGGAGGGCATCCGGAGGCTGGAGATCACGGACGTCCGTCAGGTCGGTGGTGACGTCCGCATCCATGCCACCCCTGTGCACCCGGCCGGCGGGTCCAGGGGCACCATGACCGCGGAGAAGGAGTAGCACAGCATGTTCACGGGAATCGTGGAAGAGCTCGGCACCCTCGGCTCGATCGACCAGTCGGCCGAGTCCGCCGTCCTGCGCATCGAGGGCCCGCTCGTCGCGAGTGACGCGGTCCCCGGCGCCTCCATCGCCGTCAACGGTGTGTGCCTTACCGTGACGGCCCATGACGGCGGTGGTTTCAGCGTCGACGTCATGGCCGAGACCCTGCGGCGCTCGAGCCTCGGCGCGCTGCGTCCGGGCGATCCGGTCAACCTCGAGCGTGCCATGGCGGCCTCGAGCCGTTTCGGGGGCCACATCGTCCAGGGGCACGTCGACGGCACGGCCACGATCGTCGAGCGCGTCCCCGGGGACCGCTGGGAGGTGGTCACCTGCAGCCTTCCGGAGTCGCTCGCCCGCTATGTCGTGCAGCAGGGCTCGATCACCGTCGACGGCGTCTCGCTCACCGTGTCGGATGTCGGCCCGGCCACCTTCAGCGTGTCTCTCATCCCCACGACCCTGGAGGCGACGACCTTGGGACGCAAGGAGGTCGGCGACTCGGTCAACCTCGAGGTGGATGTGGTGGCGAAGTACGTCGAGCGCCTGCTCCAGCACGGGGCGACCAGCAAGGAGGACTCATGAGCGACCTGTCGACCGTCGAGGAGGCCCTCGAGGCGCTGCGCGCCGGGCGGCCCGTGCTCGTGCTCGACTCCGAGGACCGGGAGAACGAGGGTGACCTGGTCCTCGCGGCGCACACCGCCACCGAGGAGTGGATGGCGTGGACGATTCGCCATTCGTCCGGCTACCTCTGTGCTCCCATGCCCGATCACGTCGCGGACCGGCTCGAGCTGCCGCTCATGGTGACGGACAACCGAGACCCCTTGCGGACGGCCTACACCGTCTCGGTGGATGCGGCGACGGGGGTCTCGACCGGCATCAGCGCGGCCGACCGGACGCGCACGGTGCGCGTGCTCGCGGACCCGTCGGCGACCCCGGCCGACCTCATCCGCCCGGGTCACGTGCTGCCGCTGCGGGCGCGGGCCGGGGGCGTGCTGACCCGCCCGGGTCACACCGAGGCCGCGGTGGACCTGACGCGGCTCGCCGGCCTGCCGCCGGTGGGCGTGATCGGCGAGCTCGTCCACGACGACGGCCGGATGATGCGCTATGACGACGTCGTCGGTCTCGGGCACGACACCGGCCTACCCGTCATCACCATCGAACGGCTCATCGCCTGGCGCCAGCAGCACGACCGGGTCGAACGCCTGGCGACCACGGTCATCCCGACTCGCCACGGCGCGTTCACCGCCCATGGCTACCGCGACACCCTGACCGGGGAGGAGCACGTCGCCCTGGTCAGCCCCAGGGGTCTGCACGGTCCTCGTCCGGCGGCTCCGGTCCTCGTCCGTCTCCACTCGGAGTGCCTCACGGGGGACGCCTTCGGCTCCCTCCGGTGTGACTGCGGCCCGCAGCTGCAGGCGTCGATGGCTCGGGTCGGGCGGGAAGGTGGGGTGATCGTCTACCTCGGCGGGCACGAGGGGCGGGGGGTGGGCCTCGTGGACAAGCTGCGCGCCTACGCCGAGCAGGACCGAGGCGCCGACACGGTGGACGCCCAGACTGCGCTCGGCCTGCCGGTCGACGCACGGGAGTACGCCGCCGGGGCCGCGGTGCTCCACGACCTCGACGCCACCCGCATCGTGCTCCTGACGAACAACCCCACCAAGGTCGCCGCACTGCGTCACTTCGAGATCGACGTCGTCGCCGTCGAGCGACTGCACACGGAGGTGGCCGCCGAGAACGAGCGCTACCTGGTCACCAAGCGGGAACGACTCGGCCACGACCTGCCGACCGTCATCCATGCCACGTCCGAATCTGCCTGAAGGAGACGCTCACATGAAGGACGGAGCACCCACTCTCGCCGTCGACGGCCGGGGCCTCAGGGTGGCGGTCGTCGCCGCGAGCTGGCACGAGCAGGTCATGGGCGGCTTGCTCGCCGGCGCCCGCCGTGGGCTGGCCGAGGCGGGCGTCACCGGGGTGGACGAGATCCGGGTCCCCGGAACGTTCGAGCTGTCGGTGGCCTGCGCCACGCTGGCGCCCCGCTACGACGCACTGGTCGCGCTGGGCGTCGTCATCCGGGGCGGCACCCCTCACTTCGAGTACGTCTGCCAGGCGGCCACCAGCGGGATCACCGACGTGTCCGTGCGCACCGGGACGCCGATCGGGTTCGGTGTCCTCACGTGCGACACCGAGGCGCAGGCGCTCGACCGCGCGGGCCTGCCCGGCTCGAGCGAGGACAAGGGGCACGAGGCGGCCACCGCGGCCGTTGCGACCGTCGTCACGCTGCGCTCCATCGGCGGAGCAGCTCGCGACACGCCCTGACGGGCCGGACCGTTCGCGCCGGCCCGGGTCGCGAACTGCTCCGTCGACGAGGCCACCTGCTGGGCGGGAGCCAGCCCAGCGGCATACGGAAAGTACCCTCTAGACCGTGAAGAGCTTTGAGCAGCTGTACGCCGAACTCGCTGAGAAGGCGCAGACCAGGCCGGAGGGATCCGGCACGGTGGCCGCCCTTGATGCCGGCGTCCACGCCATCGGCAAGAAGATCGTGGAGGAGGCGGCGGAGGTCTGGATGGCCGCGGAGTACCAGTCGACCGCCGAGGCGGCCGAGGAGATCAGCCAGCTGCTCTACCACCTCCAGGTCCTCATGCTCGCCAAGGGCATCACGCTCGACGACGTCTACGCCCATCTCTGAAGGCCCGAGACCCCGCATCCGCCCTCCCCGACGCCGAGGACCAGCCATGCTCCGTATCGCCGTGCCCAACAAGGGCTCCCTGTCCGACTCGACGGTCGAGATGCTCCGTGAGGCGGGCTACCGCACCCGTCGCGACGCCAAGGAGCTCGTCGTCGCCGACCCCGACAACGACGTCGAGTTCTTCTATCTCCGACCCCGCGACATCGCCGTCTACGTCGGCTCGGGCACGGTCGACGCCGGTGTCACCGGTCGCGACCTGCTGCTCGACTCGGGGTCGAGCGCGATCGAGGTGATGTCCCTCGGCTTCGGGGCCTCGACCTTCCGCTATGCCGCGCGCCCGGGCATGGTCACGACCGTCGACCAGATCTCGGCGCAGCGTGTCGCGACGTCCTACCCGGGGCTCGTCCGGGCCGACCTCGTCAAGCGGGGGATCGACGCCGAGGTGGTCCGTCTCGACGGAGCCGTGGAGACGGCGATCACTCTCGGGGTCGCCGACGTCATCGCCGACGTCGTCGAGACCGGCACCACCCTGCGGCAGCAGGGCCTCGAGGTCTTCGGAGAGCCCATCCTTCGCTCTGAGGCGGTCCTGATCCGCGGGGACCGCCCCGGTGAGCAGCAGGCGACCGCGGTCCTGCAGCGTCGCCTGACGGGCGTCATCACGGCCCGCACCTACGTCATGCTCGACTACGACTGCCCGAAGGAGCTCGTCGCCAAGGCGACCGAGCTGACCCCGGGCCTCGAGTCCCCGACCGTCTCGCCGTTGCAGGACGACGCCTGGGTCGCGGTGCGGGCCATGGTGCCGCGAGTCGGACGGAACCGCCTGATGGACGAGCTCTACGACCTCGGCGCGCGGGCGATCCTCGTCACCGACATCGCCGCCTGCCGACTGTGAGCGGCGCACCGGACCCCCGTCCGTCGGACGCGCTGGCGCCGTTTCGCCCACGGCGGGGCCGGATGGTGGCCCTCGGGGTCGTCTGGACGTCACTGGTCATCTTCGGCACGATCGCCGTCATCATGCCGGAGCAGGACGGCCGCTGGGGGCTCGCCGACCGCTTCATGCTCTTCGGGGTCGGTGTGGTCATCGCGGCCCTGGCCTGGCGCTACGCGTCCATCGTCGCGGTGCCGAGCCGGGCCGGCCTCACCATCCGCAACCTCCTGCTCACCCGCACCCTCGAGTGGCCCGAGGTGGTCGGTATCCAGTTCGGTGGTGGCGAGCCGTGGGTGAGCCTCGACCTGCAGGACGGCGACACCCTGGCCGTGATGGCCATCCAGAAGGCCGACGGTGCGGCCGCCGACCGGGAGGCCTCCCGCCTGGCCGCTCTCATCGAGGCCTTCGGGGAGGCCCCGGAAGGCGGGACGCAGTGACCCGACAGACCCGCCAGCCGACGCCTGACGAGATGCGCCATGCGCTCGGCCACTTCGCGACGGGCGTGACGGTCATCACCGGCACGACCCTCGACGGAGACCCCGTCGGCTTCGCCTGCCAGTCGTTCGCGTCCGTGTCCCTCGACCCCCCGCTCGTCCTGTTCTGCGCAGACCACCGCGGTCGCTCCTGGCCCCACATGCGCGACACGGGCCTCTTCACCGTCAACGTGTTGCACCACGAGCAGCTCGACGTCGTCGAGCGGTTCGGGTCGCCGCGGGGGCGCCGGTTCGACGGCCTCGACTGGTACCCGTCGGTCGACGCCGGGCCGAGTCTCACCGATGCCCTGATGCGGATCCACTGCTCCGTCGAGCAGGTCCACGTGGCGGGCGACCACGACGTCGTCATCGGTCGGGTGCTCAGCCTCGACGACACGGGTCATGGACGTCCGATGCTGTTCTACCGCGGGCAGTTCACGGTCACGGAGAAGACGGCTGAGGACGAGGACCTCGCCGGGGAGGCTCGCGACGACTACTGGGGCTGAGGTGGCCGGGGCAGCACGTCGTGCCGGGCGGCACGTCGCCCTGGGCGTGGCCGCGCTCCGGCTCAGGTCACCCGACGGAGGTCCGGGCGCATCCGGATGACGACGGCGGCCTGGGTGAGCGTGATGCCGGCCAGCAGGACCCACACCGGTGCGAGCCCGCCCGTGACGTCTCGGACGAGCCCCATGGCGAGCGGTCCGACCGAGGCGACGCCGTAGGAGATGAGGAAGGCCATCCCCGTGAGCCGACCGCTCGCCTCCGGCGTCCGGGCGTAGCGCACGAGGAGGACGAGGGCCACGGAGAACGCCGCACCCTGGCCGAGGCCGAGCACGATCACCCAGGTCCACGGAGCCGTCTCGGGCGCGACCCAGATGGCGAGGCAGCCGGCGACCGCCAGCGCTGCCGCGGGGAAGAGCAGGCGGCGCAGGTCGTCGACCCGGTCGCTGAGCAGCGGCCCGACGAGGCCGGACACGACCTGCGAGCCGCTGAAGGCCGCGCCGAGGTAGCCCGCGGTGGCCCGGTCCCAGCCGAGCTCGACGTAGGTCGGGGGGAGCCAGGTCACCGCTGAGTAGAAGCCCCACGACTGGAGCCCGAGGTAGCCGGCGACGAGCCACGCGGTGGGGTGCCGCCACGGCAGGCGGCCGGGGCCCTCCTCGCCGGGGGTGTGGTGGGGGTTGGCTCGGACGGTGAAGGGAGCCCAGGCGAGCAGTCCGACCAGGGCGATGACCGACCACGACGCGAGCGACCCCTGCCACGACCCGAGACGCTCGGCGAGGGGCGCCGAGAGCGCTGACGCGAGCGCGGCGCCGCCCATCATGGCGAACATGTAGAGGCCGGTGACCAGGCCGGCCCGGTGAGGCGGGAAGAACGTCTTGACGAGGCGGGGCAGCAGCGTGCCGGCGACCGCGATACCGACCCCGGCGACGAACGTGCCGACGTAGAGGGTGAGGGCGTCATCGCCGAACCACCGGCTCAGCAGGCCGACCAGGGCGCACCCCATCGCTGCGAGGACCGCGGCCACGGCGCCCAGATGGTGCGCGATGGTCGACGCGAGGGGGGCGAAGAGACCCATGCAGAGCACGGGCAGCGTCGTCAGGGCTCCCGCCGCGGCGTGGCTCAGCCCCAGGTCGCCCGCAATGGCATCGAGGAGCGGGGGGACGCTGGTGATCGCCGTGCGCAGGTTGGCGGCCACGGCGACGAGCGCGGCGGCCATCACCCACGCCGGGGGAAGTGGCTTGAGGAACCGTGGAACCTCCGGGGACTCAGAGGTCACGTCAGCGGGGTCCACCCGGCCGACGGTATACCGCCGGTGCTCGTGTCGATGACCAGGTCTGCCCGCGCCCGGGTGCCGTCGGCGGCGAACACCGCCTCCTCCTGGGCCGCCCACCGTTGCCAGTGCGGCCGGTAGGTCTCGCCGTCGCGGGTGAGTCCGCGGTGCATCCGCTGCTCACGCTCGGCCTCCATGAAGACGGCCACGGAGGTGAAGGGCCGAGCGGGCCCGACGCTGCAGCCACACCCCTCGACGACGAGGAAGTCAGCCGGGCGCACCGTCACCGAGCCGTCCCAGCCCCCTTCCTCCCAGTCCCATCGGGGGTATGCCGCTGGGCTCGCTCGGGAGAGCGGCTCGAGCACGCGCGTGGCGAGGATCTCCGACGACTCGGCCAGCCCGTCCCAGCCCGGGTAGATCGCGTCCATGTGGACCATCTCGACCGTCCCGTAGGTGGCGAGCTCGGCCGCCACCCCGCGGGCGAGCGTGGTCTTGCCCGCACCACTGCGCCCGTCGATGGCGACGACGGCGACGTCCCCACAGCAGGGCAGCACGTCGAGAGCCAGCTCGACGACGGCCTCCACGTGGAGTGGGTCGGCCGGTCCCGTGATCCGGTCCCACATGAGCGCGACCCTACTCGCGATCTAGGCTGGCCCCGTGCTCGTCCGATCCTCTGTCGCCACGCGCGTCATCGCCTGCCTCGACGTCGATGCCGGCCGCGTCGTCAAGGGCGTCAACTTCGCCAACCTCCGTGACGCCGGAGACCCCGTCGAGCTGGCCGAGCTCTACGACTCCCAGGGCGTGGACGAGCTGACCTTCCTCGACGTCACGGCGAGCTCGGGCAACCGTGAGACCACCTACGACGTCGTCCGGCGGACCGCGGAGCAGGTCTTCATCCCCCTGACGGTCGGTGGGGGAGTGCGGACCGTCGACGACGTGGACCGACTGCTGCGAGCCGGCGCCGACAAGGTCGGGGTCAACACGGCCGCCATCGCCCGGCCCGCGCTCATCTCCGAGATCGCCGACCGCTTCGGCGCCCAGGTCCTCGTGCTGTCCGCCGACGTCCGCAGGCGCGTCACCGACTCCGGGCGGCGCACCGACGACTTCGTCATGACCACCCACGGTGGCCGCACCCCGGTGGACCTCGACGCGATCGAGTGGTGCGCCCGGGCCGCCGAGCTCGGCGCGGGGGAGATCCTGCTCAACTCGATGGATCTGGACGGCACCAAGGAGGGCTTCGACCTCGAGCTGATCCGACGGGTCCGGGCCGCCGTGTCGGTGCCGGTGATCGCGAGCGGTGGCGCCGGCCGGGCCGACCACTTCGCGCCGGCGGTGGAGGCCGGGGCCGACGCCGTCCTCGCTGCCAGCGTCTTCCACTTCGGTGAGCTCACCGTGGGTGAGGTCAAGGCCGCCATGCGGGAGGCCGGAGTGGTCGTCCGCTGAGCCGGCCGCGCCGGGGTGCCCGGCCGCGGAACCGATGGTCAGCGGCTCGCGGCTGCGAGCCCGGCGGCGTCCGGCCTCGCGGGAGCTCCGCGTTTCACGCTCAGCCGAGGCCGAGCCGTGCCGAGCGGAGGGCGGCGATGTCGTCGGCGCGTCCGTCGAGCTCCACCCGGGCGTGGTCGGCGCGCCCGTAGGCGAGGAGGACCAGCTCGGCCGGGGCGCCCCGGAGGATCACCGTGCCGTGCTCGTCGGGCAGCTTGGCGCAGTGGCGCCCGATGCCCGGCGCGACGAGGACCACTCCCGTCGGGACCGAGCGGAACATGAGCCGCGCCAGCCTGCGCAGCGCTGCCCACAGGGCCTGCTGGAGGTCCTCGGGCAGATCTCGCGGCTCCCAGCCCGGCTGGGCCCGCCGCACGTCCTCGTGATGGACGAAGTACTCCACGAGGTTGGCCAGCTCATCCACCCTGGGGCGGGACGTCGGGTTCCACGTCGGGGCCCCGCCGCGGACCCGGGAGACGAGCGCCGAGTAGTCGCCGCGGGCGAGCCGATCCTGCTCACGTTCCAGCCGGCCTGCGAGCAGCGGGACGAAGGCCCCGATGCTGAGGTCGGGTCGACCCTCGCGGACGTAGAGGTGCGCTGCGAGGTCCCGGGTCGCCCACCCCTCACACAGGGTCGGGGCGTCGGGCCCCAGCTGCTCGAGCTCATCGCAGAGCAGCTGGCGTTCGGACCAGGCGTGTCGCGTCATGTCCGCATCCTCTCAGGATCCAGGCCGCGCCCCGCAGGCGGCCAAACCGGTGGCACGCTCGACCGCCGGCGACCTAGGGTCGTGGCGTGATCGAGCTCATCCGCCCCACCAGCCTCCTGGCCGAGCAGTGGTGGGAGCTGGTGGACGAGTTCGGCGAGGCGCCGATCCACGGCTCGGGCTACCGGTTCGCCGACCGGGCCGAGCTCGAGCGGCCGGGAGGGCTCGAGGCCTGGGTCGACCTGCTCGCCTCCTACGAGGTGGACGGGTCGGACCTCCCCGAGGGGTGGGTGCCCGGTTCCTACCGCTGGATCCTGCAGGACGAGCAGCTCGTCGGGACGATCACCGTTCGTCACCGGCTGACCGGCGCGCTCCTGGTCGTCGGCGGCCACATCGGCTATGCGGTGCGTCCGAGTGCACGTCGACGGGGGATCGCCACCGCAGCGCTGCGCCAGGCCCTCGGAGTGGCGGCGCGGCTCGGCATCGACCCCGCGCTCGTCACGTGCGAGGACGACAACCTCGCCTCCGCGCGCACCATCGAGGCGAGCGGCGGCGTCCTCGAGAACGTCCTCGGGACGAGCCGGCGCTACTGGGTCCCCACGACGCCACCGACGCCACCGACGCCACCGACGCCACCGATGCTCGGCACGGTTCTGGCCGCTGACCCTGCCGACTCTGCCGACTCTGCCGACCCTGCCGTTCCAGCTGCCGACGCTGCGGACTGGGCGGGACGGCGGGCCCCCGCGTGAGATGCTGCGTGGCCGGGCCCGGCGACCACCGTGGCCCCGACCGACGCGAGGAGATCCCCCTGTGAGCAGCGCGGCAGCGCCCGCCCCCGCCGCCCGGTCCACCCTCCGTGCGGGCCTGACCGTGGTGCGCCGCGGCATCGCCGGACAGCCTCGCTGGTTCGCGCTCGCGGTCGTCGGCGCCACGATCTACGGCATCATGACCGGGTTGACCGCCTGGGCGATCGGCTGGGTCGTGCGGGAGGCCGTCACCCCGGCCATCGAGGCAGGGCGGGTGACGAGCGGACAGCTGTGGTTCATCGGCGGTGTCCTGGCCGCAGTGGTCGTCACCAACGTCATCGGCGTCATCGGCAGGCGCCTCGCCGGCGGAATCGCGATGTACAACCTCGGCGCCCACTACCGCCGCGCCGTCACCCGCCAGTACCTCCAGCTGCCCCTCAGCTGGCACCACCGTCACCCCTCCGGGCAGCTGCTGTCCAACGCGAACGCCGACGTCGAGGCGACGTGGAACATCTTCGCCCCGCTCCCCATGGCGATCGGCGTCGTCGTCATGCTGGCCTTCGGCATCGTCCAGATGGTCGTCGTGGACCCGACCCTGGCCGTGGTGGGACTCACCGTCTTCCCGATGCTCTTCGCGGCCAACGTCGCCTTCCAGCGGGCGATGTCCCCGCGGATGACCCGGGCGCAGCAACTGCGCGCCGACGTGGCGGAGGTGGCGCACGAGAGCTTCGAGGCCGCGCTCGTCGTCAAGTCCCTCGGGCGCGAGGACCATGAGACGCAACGGTTCCGCAAGGCTGCCGACGAGCTCCGCGACGCCAACATCGAGGTGGGCCGGACGCGTGGTCGATTCGACCCGGCCATCGAGGCGATACCCACCCTCGGCACGCTTGCCGTCCTTCTCGTCGGCACCCATCGGGTCCGCTCCGGAGACGTCTCTGCGGCCGAGGTCGCGCAGATCGCCTACCTGTTCTCGATCACCGCCTTCCCCGTGCGTGCCCTCGGCTGGGTGCTCGCCGAGATGCCACGTGCCGTCGTCGGGTGGCAGCGGGTCTCGGCGGTTCTCGACGCCACCGGGGCGATGCACCACGGGGAGCGCGACCTCCCGCGCGGCCGGGCGAGCACCGTGGCGACCGAGTCGATCTCCTACGCCTACGAGATCGAGACCGATGACGGTCAGCCCGGGGTCAACCCTGCCGTCGTCGACGTGACGATCGACATCCCCGCCGGCTCGACGGTGGCCCTGGTCGGACCCACCGGGAGCGGCAAGTCGACGTTGACCAACCTGCTCATGCGGCTCGTCGACCCGGACTCCGGAGCTGTCCTCGTCGACGAGGTGGACCTGCGTGACGTGCGCCGTGGGGGCGTCTCGGAGGTCGCTGCCCTCGTCCCCCAGCAGACCTTCATGTTCGACGACACGGTCCGCGGCAACGTCACCCTCGGGACCGATCACGGCGACGAGGCCGTGTGGCGGGCGCTGGACGTGGCGCAGGCCACGACGTTCGTCCGGCGCCTCGGTGACGGGCTCGAGACGCGCGTCGGCGAGCGGGGCACCAGCCTGTCCGGAGGCCAGCGCCAGCGGTTGGCCCTGGCGCGCGCCGTCGTCAGAGAGCCCCAGCTGCTCATCCTCGACGACGCCACCTCGGCGGTGGACCCCTCGGTCGAGCAGTCGATCCTCTCCCGGCTGCGCGACGCCGCCTCCGGCACCACGGTCCTCGTGGTCGCCTACCGGATGGCGACGATCCTGCTCGCCGACGAGGTCGTCTACGTCGAGGAGGGGCGGGTCGTCGACCACGGCACGCACGCCGCGCTCATCGCTCGCTGCGCCGGCTACGAGCGGTTGGTCACGGCCTACGCTCGCGAGGCCGCGGAGCGTGCCGCCATCGCGGCGGCCGAGGAGGAGGTGGCTCGATGAGCATGCGGTTCGCGCCCCCGGTCGAGCACCACGGCATCGCGTCCGGCCGAGAGATGTCCACGTGGGGCACGCTCCGGCGCGGGATCGAGCTGTCGCCCGAGCTCCGCAAGGGCATCGGCGTCACGGTGCTCCTCGCCGGGCTCTCGACTCTCGGGCGGGTCCTCGTGCCCTTCGTCGTCCAACGGGTCACGGACGAGGGCATCCTCGGACCGGGCGGACCCGACGCCGACGTCGTGCTGCGCTACATCGCCCTGGCCCTGCTCGGGGTCGTCGTGACCGCAGTGTCCGCCTACCTCGTCAACGTCCGGCTGTTCCGGACCTCGGAGACCGGCCTCGCGACGTTGCGCCTCAAGGCATTCCGGCACATCCACGACCTCGCCATGCTGACGCAGAACACCGAGCGGCGCGGATCCCTCGTCTCGCGGGTGACCTCCGACGTCGACACGATCTCGATGTTCGTGCAGTTCGGCGGGCTCATGCTCCTGGTCAACGTCGCCCAGATCACGCTGGCCACGGTGCTCATGCTCGTCTACAGCCCGATCCTCGGGCTCGTCGTGTGGGCCTGCTTCGTCCCCCTCTTCTTCATCATCCGCCTGTTCCAGGGCATCGTCGGCCGTGCCTACACGACGGTCCGCGAGCGTGTCGGCGACATGCTCGGCGCCATCTCCGAGGCCGTCGTCGGCGCCCAGGCGATCCGGGCCTACAGCGTCGAGGACCGGACCGCCCGACGGATCGACACCGCGATCGAGAACCACCGGAAGGCGGCCATCGGCGCCCAGGCCCGCGCGGTGGTCGCCTTCACGTCCGGTCAGCTGGTCTCGGGACTGACCACGGCAGTCGTCCTCGTCGTCGGCACGGTGCTCGCGGCCGACGGGAGGCTGACGCTCGGCGAGCTGCTCGCCTTCCTCTTCCTCGTCAACCTCTTCACGATGCCGGTCCAGCAGGCCACCGAGATCCTCAACGAGATGCAGAACGCCGTGGCCGGCTGGCGTCGGGTCATCGGGATCATCGACACTCCCGCCGACGTCGCCGATCCCGAGGACGGAGTCTCCCTCCCGAGAGGGCCCATCACCGTCCGCTTCGACGAGGTCGGCTTCGCCTACCCCGGCGGTGAGCCGGTCCTCCACGAGATCGACCTCGCCATCGAGCCCCGGAGCCGGGTGGCGGTCGTGGGGGAGACCGGCTCAGGCAAGTCGACCCTCGCCAAGCTGCTGACGAGGCTGATGGACCCCACGACCGGACGGGTCCTCATCGACGGGACCGACCTGCGCCGGATCGCCTTCGACTCCCTGCGACAGCGAGTCGTCCTCGTTCCGCAGGAGGGCTTCCTGTTCGACGCCACCCTTCGCGAGAACATCCGCTTCGGCCGCCCCGGCGCGACGGACGACGACATCCGGCTGACCCTGACCGAGCTGGGCCTCGACGCCTGGGTGGCGACGCTGCCCCTCGGCCTCGCGACGCACCTCGGCCAGCGCGGGGAGTCGCTCTCGGCCGGCGAGCGCCAGCTCGTCGCCCTCGCGCGGGCCTACCTCGCAGACCCGGACCTGCTCGTTCTCGACGAGGCGACCTCGGCGGTCGACCCCAGCACCGAGGTCCGACTCCAGCGGGCCCTCGACTCGCTCACCCGTGGCCGGACCTCCATCGCCATCGCCCACCGGCTCTCGACCGCGGAGGCCGCGGACGAGGTGGTCGTCGTCGACGCCGGTCGAGTCGTCGAGCGTGGGCACCACTCCGAGCTGGTGGGCCGCGGCGGCGCCTACAGCGGGCTCCACGCGTCCTGGGTCGCCCAGCAGCAGTCGGGCTGACCGGGGGGACGTCAACCCGGCCCATCGAGAGGGCGACGACGCGCGCGACCCGGCCCAGCGGCATACGGCCCGGACCCTCCAGCCCCTCCAGCAGGCGACCGACGCAACGTTCCACGCGGGAGCGGGGCACAATGTGCCGGTGACCGAGAGCAGCCCCGGCCTGACCGAGCTCGACCCCGCCATTGCAGCCCTGCTCAAGCGCGACGAGCACGGACTCGTCGCCGCAGTGGTGCAGCAACACGACACCGGTGAGGTCCTCATGCTCGGGTGGATGGACGACGAGGCCCTGCGCCGGACCCTCGCCGACGGGCGCGTGACCTTCTGGTCCCGCAGCCGCCGGGCCTACTGGCGCAAGGGCGACACGAGCGGCCACGTCCAGTGGGTCAAGGGCATCCGGCTGGACTGCGACGGCGACGCCCTCCTCGTCCAGGTGGACCAGGTCGGCGCAGCCTGCCACACGGGCGACCGGACCTGCTTCGACGCGCGCGTCCTGCCTGTCGTGGTCGGCGACCGAACGACCGGGTCCCCGGACGCCTGACCGGGTCAGCCGGCCGTCCCGGATGCCGGGCGGGTCCCGGAAGGACCACCGCGTACGGGAGAATGACGAGGTGCCCGAGATGACGCCCGACACGACGACGGCAGCCAGTCCGGCGACCGAGCGGACGACCCCGAGCGGCGCCGCGCCCGCGCCTCACGCTGACCTCACCTGGGGCGCGACGTGGCCGAGCCTCGACGTCTTCACCGAGCTCGCGCTCGGGCACACCCGCGTCATCCCGGTCGTGCGGCGCGTGCTCGCGGATGCCGAGACACCGGTGGGGGTCTACCGCAAGCTCGCCAAGAATGCGCCCGGCACCTTCCTGCTCGAGTCGGCCGAGCACGGCGGCGTGTGGTCCCGATACTCGATCGTCGGGGCGCGCTGCGCCGCCACCTTGACCGAGCAGGACGGTCAGGCGCACTGGATCGGCGACGTGCCCGTGGGTCTGCCCCGCTCCGGGGACCCGACCGCAGCCGTCCGGGACACCGTCGCAGCCCTCGCAACACCGCGGATCGCGGGCCTCCCGCCCCTGACCGGCGGACTGGTCGGGGCGATCACCTATGACGCGGTGCGCAGGTGGGAGCGCGTGCCGGACGAGGGACGCGACGACCTGCACCTGCCCGAGCTGGCTCTGATGCTGGCGACCGACCTCGCCGTCTTCGACCACAGCGACGGCTCCCTGCTCCTCGTCGCCAACGCGGTCAACCGGGACGCCACCGACGACCGGATCGAGGAGGCCTGGGCCGATGCCGTCTCCCGCCTCGACCGCATGACCGAGGAGCTCGCGGCGCCCGCGCCGAGCACCGTCGTGACGATCGAGCCGCGCGCGGCCGAGCCACGCAGCAGCCACACGGAGGAGCAGTTCGAGGGCATGGTGGAGCAGGCCAAGGAGGCGATCCGGGCTGGAGAGGCCTTCCAGGTCGTCGTCTCCCAGCGCTTCACCGTGCCGTGTCCCGCCGACGCGCTCGACGTCTACCGGGCACTGCGGGTGAGCAACCCCAGCCCCTACATGTACCTCCTGCGTCTGCCGCACCCGGACGGGTCGTCCTACGACGTCGTCGGGTCGAGTCCCGAGGCCCTGATCAAGGTCACCGGCCGCCAGGCGATCACCCACCCCATCGCAGGATCCCGCCCGCGCGGCAAGAGCCCGGACCACGACGCGCACCTCGCCGAGGACCTGCTCGGCGACGCCAAGGAACGAGCCGAGCACCTCATGCTCGTCGACCTCGCCCGCAACGACCTCCAACGGATCTGCCGAGCCGGCACCGTCGACACCGTCGACTTCATGTCCGTTCGGCGCTACAGCCACATCATGCACATCGAGTCGACGGTCGTGGGGGAGCTGCGACCCGAGTGCAGCGCCTACGACGCCCTCGTCGCGACGTTCCCGGCCGGCACCCTCTCCGGCGCTCCCAAACCCAGGGCCATGGCACTCATCGACCGCTACGAGGGGCTGCGTCGCGGGCTCTACGGAGGCGTCGTCGGCTACCTCGACTTCGCCGGTGACCTCGACATGGCGATCGCGATCCGGACGGCACTCATCACGGACGGTCAGGCCCACGTGCAGGCCGGGGCCGGCATCGTCGCGGACTCGGTCCCGCACCTCGAGTACCAGGAGACCGTCAACAAGGCCGCGGCCGCCCTGCGCGCCGTCGCCGCGGCGGCCGGCATGAAGCCGGTGGTCAGGTGATCCCCGACAAACGACGCTCCGCACTGGCCGTGGCGCTCCCAGCGCTCACCCTCATCGGCCTGTCCACCCGGGTGTGGGCCCGCGGCGCCACCGGCGACGCGCTCAGCTCCGGGGTCGTGGACGTCACCGGCGGGCGTGCCGCTCCCGGGGCAGTCGGTCTGGCCGTCGTCTGCATCGTCTCCCTCATCGCCCTGATGACCGGTGGGCGCGTCATCCGCGTCGCGTCCGCGGCCCTGATGATCCTCTCCGCCATGGGTGCCCTCGTCCTCGCGGGCCTCGTGGCACTGCGCCCCGCGGCCGTCGTCGCCGGGGCCCTGTCCCAGGAGCTGGCCCGCACGACCGCGCCGGACGCGACCGGCGTGACGACCCCGTGGGGCTGGGCGGCCGTCGGCACAGGAGTCCTGCTCGTCGTCGGGGCCGCCGCCGCAGCAGCCTCGAGCCGGCGGTGGGCCGGCCTGTCGGCCCGCTACGAGCGGGCCAGACCGGCAAGCGGTCCACGCGGCGAGGTGCGCACCGCGTGGGACGAGCTCAGCGACGGCACCGACCCGACCCTGCGCGACGAGCCGGACCGAGCCTGACAGAATGACGGACCGGACCTGACAGAATGACCGAGGGCGGCCGCCGAGGACCATCGTGACGATCCTCGGACTTTCGCAAGGAAGCACCGAGACCGGCCGCTGGACGACGCATCGGCGACCGACGAGAGAGACGCCGACCGGATGGGAGACAACGTCATGGAAGAGCAGCACGAGGACCACGGACACAGCATTGCGGCCTGGGTTGCGGTGGGCATCATGCTCGTCGGCGCAGCCGTGGGCAGCATTGCCGTCGTCATCCCGAGCGTCGCGCTCGGCATCATCGCGGCCGTCGTCATCGTGGCGGGTGCGATCGTGGGCAAGGTGCTCGCCATGGCCGGCTACGGCAGCAAGCCGCATGACCGCGAGGGCGAGGACCTGCTCGCCGACGCCCCCGACGAGCGGGGCACCTCGACCGTCGGCAAGAGCTGAGAGCAGTGCCGACAGTTCTCGACGAGATCATCAGCGGCGTCCGCGAGGATCTCGCGGCGCGGCGCGCCGCCGTCCCGTTGTCGGACGTGCAGGAGATGGCGGCTGCCGCACCCACGGCGCTCGACCCGCTGCCCGGCTTCCGCTCGGCGCCCGGTGTCGCGGTCATCGCCGAGGTGAAGCGCCGCAGCCCGAGCAAGGGTGCCCTCGCCGAGATCCCCGAGGCGGGCCGGCTCGCAGCGGCCTACGCGGCCGGCGGCGCCAGCGCGGTCAGCGTCCTCACCGAGCAACGGCGCTTCGGCGGCAGTCTCGCCGACCTCGACGCCGTCCGTGCCGCGGTCGAGATCCCGGTGCTGCGCAAGGACTTCATCGTCGATGCCTACCAGGTGTTCGAGGCGCGGGCGCATGGCGCCGACCTCGTCCTGCTGATGGCCTCGGCCCTCGCCGACGACGACCTGCACGAGCTGCACGGCGTCGCGACGCGACTAGGGATGACCCCCCTCGTCGAGGTGCACGACGCCGACGAGCTCGAGCGGGCCCTGGCCGTCGGTCCCCTTCTCGTCGGCGTCAACGCGCGCAACCTCAAGACCCTCGAGGTCGACCGGCAGGTCGTCGCAGGCCTGCTGCCGCTGCTTCCCCCGGACGTGGTCGCGGTCGCGGAGTCGGGCGTCTCCGGTCCCACCGACGTCGCCGACTACGTCCGCATGGGCGCCCGTGCGGTGCTCGTGGGCGAGGCCCTCGTGACCGGCGGGGCGCCCAGCGAGGCCGTCGCGCAGTTCATCGCGGCCGCCCGCGAGGCGGGAGTCGCGCCCGGCGCGGTCGCGCCCCGAGACGTGTCCCACGACAAGGAGTGACGATGTCCCCCTCCACACCGAGCCAGCCGGCCTCCGTCGGGCGCTTCGGCCAGTTCGGCGGGCGCTACGTCCCCGAGGCGCTGATCCCCGCTCTGGAGCAGCTCGAGGAGGTCTGGCGCAAGGCCGTGGTCGACCCCGCATTCACCGGCGAGCTCGAGCGGCTGCATCGCACCTACACCGGCCGTCCCAGCATCCTCACCGAGGTGCCGAGGTTCGCCGAGCACTGCGGCGGGGCTCGCGTCCTGCTCAAGCGTGAGGACCTCAACCACACCGGCTCGCACAAGATCAACAACGTCCTTGGGCAGGCGCTGCTCACCAAGCGGATGGGCAAGACCCGCGTCATCGCCGAGACCGGAGCCGGTCAGCACGGCGTGGCCACGGCCACTGCGGCCGCCCTGCTGGGGCTCGAGTGCGTCGTCTACATGGGGCGCAAGGACACCGAGCGGCAGGCCCTCAACGTCGCTCGGATGAAGCTGCTCGGGGCCGAGGTCGTCCCCGTCGAGCACGGCAGCCAGACCCTCAAGGACGCGGTCAACGAGGCCTTCCGCGACTGGGTGGCCAACGTCGCCACGACGCACTACGTGCTCGGCACGGTGACCGGTCCGCACCCGTTCCCCGAGATGGTCCGCGAGTTCCACCGGATCATCGGCATCGAGGCGAGAGAGCAGGTCCTCGACCTCGTCGGGCGGCTGCCTGACGTCGTCTGTGCCTGTGTGGGTGGGGGCTCCAACGCCATCGGCATCTTCCACCGGTTCCTCGACGACGCCTCCGTGCGGCTCGTCGGGCTCGAGGCGGGAGGCTCCGGCGTCGAGTCCGGCCGGCACGCGGCGCGCTTCTCGGCCGGCATCCCCGGAGTGCTCCACGGCGCGTTCACCTACGTCCTGCAGGACGAGGACGGCCAGACGATCGAGTCCCACAGCGTGTCCGCCGGTCTCGACTACCCCAGCGTGGGGCCCGAGCACGCGCAGCTGCGCGAGTCGGGGCGCGCCGAGTACCGCCCCGTGACCGACGTCGAGGCGATGGAGGCCTTCCGGCTGCTCGCCCGCACGGAGGGGATCCTCCCCGCCATCGAGAGCAGCCACGCGCTGGCGGGAGCCATGCAGCTCGGTCGCGAGCTCGGACCGGAGGCCGTCATCCTCGTCAACCTCTCGGGCCGCGGCGACAAGGACGTCCACACTGCGGCTCAGTGGTTCGGTCTCATCGACGACGAGGGCGGGACCAGCCAGCCACCGGACGGACGCGACGCACCCGGTGCGAAGGGGATGGGGCACCAGCAGTGAGTGTCAGCCGGATCATCGAGGCCGCCCGCGCCGAGGGGCGCGCCGCCCTCGTCGGATACCTTCCCGTGGGATTCCCCACCGTGACCGGCTCGATCGAGGCCATGGAGGTGCTCGTCCGGTCCGGAGTCGACATCGTCGAGGTCGGTGTCCCCTACAGCGACCCGGTCATGGACGGCCCCGTCATCCAGGACGCCGCCGTGCGGGCGCTCGCGTCCGGGGTGCGTCTCGCCGACACCTTCGACGCCGTCCGGGCCGTCAGTGCGGCCGGCGCGGGGGCGTTGGTCATGACCTACTGGAACCCCGTCCTGAGATACGGCGCCGACCGGTTCGCCGCGGACCTGGCGGCTGCGGGCGGCGATGGCCTGATCACGCCCGACCTCATTCCCGACGAGGCCGGCGACTGGATCCGGGCGGCCGACCGGCACGACCTGGACAAGGTCTTCCTCGTCGCTCCGAGCTCGACACCGGAGCGCCTTGCCGCAGTCACCTCCCAGTGCCGCGGCTTCGTCTACGCCACGGCCGTCATGGGCGTCACGGGCGCCCGGTCGAGCGTGGGTGACGCCGCCGAGGACCTCGTCTCGCGCACCAGAGCGGTCACCGACCTTCCGGTGTGCGTGGGCCTCGGGGTCTCCAGCGGCGACCAGGCGAGCCAGGTGGCCCGCTTCGCCGACGGAGTCATCGTCGGGTCCGCGCTCGTGCGATGCCTCACCGAGGCGGCGAGCCCCGAGGCCGGCCTTCGAGCCCTCGAGCAGCTGGCCCGCGAGCTCGCTGACGGCGTGCGACGAGGACACCGATGACCGCACTGACGCTCCCGCTGGCGGCCGTGCCGACCCTGAGGGCCTCGCTCGTCACCGAGATCCCCTCGCCGACGCAGGCGGTCTGGTACCTCGGGCCGGTGCCCATCCGCGCCTACGCGATGTGCATCCTCGCGGGCATCGTCGTGGCCGTGTGGCTGACCCAGCGGCGTCTGGCCGCTCGAGGCGCGCCTGCGGGGGTCGCCGTCGACATCTCGGCGTGGGCCGTCCCGTTCGGCATCGTCGGGGGGCGCCTTTACCACGTCATCACGGACGCGGACAAGTACTTCGGCGAGGGCCGCAACCCGATGGACGCCCTCAAGATCTACGAGGGCGGGCTCGGCATCTGGGGCGCGATCGCGCTGGGGGCCGTGGGCGCCTGGATCGGCTGTCGCAAGGCCGGCGTGGACTTCCGTGACTTCATCGACGCCGCGGCGCCGGGGGTGGCGATCGCCCAGGCCCTGGGGCGGTTCGGCAACTGGTTCAACAACGAGCTCTACGGCGGGCCGACCGACGTGCCGTGGAGACTGCAGATCCATGCCTGGGATCCCGGGGCCGGCCGGGCCCGGCTCGATGCCGCGGGCAACCCGATCGTGCTCGGCTACTTCCACCCGACCTTCCTCTACGAGGCCCTCTGGGTGCTCCTGCTCGCCGCTGTCCTGCTGTGGCTGGGTCGGCGATTCGACCTGGCCAGGGGTCAGGTCTTCGCCGCGTACGTCATGGGCTACCCGATCGGGCGCATCATCGTCGAGAACATGCGGACCGACCCGGCGACCCACATCCTCGGCCAGCGGGTGAACACCTGGACCTCGATCCTCGTCTTCCTTCTCGGGTTGTGGCTGTGGTGGTGGTTCGGCAGACGGGCCGACGACCGGCTCGCCTCGTCGGACGGTGACGTGGAGGGGCGCGACTCCGACGTCGACCTGGAGGCGGACACCTCCCAAACCGCTGGGGCAGGGGAGCCCCCCGAGCGCCCGAGCACCTGACCTGCCGCACCCTGTCTCACCATCCGAAATACGGCGTATCAATACGTAGGACGGAACGTGTCGGCAGTATCTTTCTCCCCAATGCTTGTGGCCAGAGCCGTCCACATGCCCTTTGTCATGCCAGGGGATTGATCACAGCCAGAAGGACGGTGAAGATGTCGTCGCACACCCGCCAGCGCGCACTGTTCAGTGCCCAGCCGGAGGACTCCGGGTTGTACCGCCGCGAGTTCGAGCACGACGCCTGCGGGGTCGCCCTCGTCGCGACGATGAGGGGCACGGCCGGCCACGACATCGTCGACCATGCGCTGACGGCGCTCCGCAACCTCGACCACCGCGGCGCCACCGGTGCCGACCCCCTCGTCGGCGACGGCGCCGGAATCCTGACGCAGATCCCCGACGCGTTCTTCCGCGAGACGGTGCCGTTCGCTCTTCCCAACGTGGGAGCGTATGCCGCCGGGCTCGCCTTCCTGCCCACGGACCCCGAGGCCCGGGCCGCCGCCAAGACGAAGATCGAGGCGCTGGCCGTCGAGGAGCACCTCAAGGTGCTCGGGTGGCGCGAGGTGCCCGTCGACTCAGACCTCGTCGGCGAGGCCGCCCGCGCGTGCATGCCGCACTTCGAGCAGCTCTTCGTCAGCTCCTCCATGGGCCGACAGGTCGCTCTGGGGCTCGACCGTCTGGCGTTCGGTCTGCGCAAGCGCGCCGAGCGGGAGGCCGAGGTGTACTTCGCCTCCTTGTCGGCGCGCACCATCGTCTACAAGGGCATGCTCACCACGGGACAGCTCGAGCCGTTCTTCCCAGACCTGTCCGACCCGCGCTTCGCGACCGAGCTCGCTCTCGTCCACTCGCGCTTCTCGACCAACACGTTCCCCTCGTGGCCGCTGGCGCACCCGTACCGCCTCATCGCCCACAACGGTGAGATCAACACCGTCAAGGGCAACCGCAACTGGATGCGGGCCCGGGAGAGCCTGCTCACCTCCGACATCATCCCCGGCGACATCGAGCGGCTCTTCCCGATCTGCACGCCGGGTGCCTCGGACTCCGCGAGCTTCGACGAGGTCCTCGAGCTGCTGCACCTCGGTGGCCGGTCGCTCCCTCACGCCGTCCTCATGATGATCCCCGAGGCGTGGGAGAACCACGAGTCGATGGACCCTGCTCGACGCGCCTTCTACGAGTTCCACTCGATGTTCATGGAGCCGTGGGACGGCCCGGCCAACGTCTGCTTCACGGACGGCACTCTCGTCGGTGCGGTCCTCGACCGCAACGGTCTGCGACCCGGGCGCTACAGCGTCACGGACGACGGTCTCGTGGTCCTCGCCTCGGAGTCTGGCGTGCTCGACCTCGACCCGGCGCGGGTCATCCAGCGTGGCCGGCTCCAGCCGGGCAAGATGTTCCTGGTCGACACGGAGCACGGGCGCATCGTCAGCGACGACGAGATCAAGGGGCAGCTGGCGACCGGCAAGCCCTATGCGGAGTGGCTGCACGCCGGGCTGATCCGGCTGGAGGACCTGCCCGAGCGCGAGCACATCGTGCACACGTCGGCCTCGGTGGCCCGTCGGCAGCAGACCTTCGGCTACACCACCGAGGACCTGCGGATCCTCCTCACGCCGATGGCGAAGTCCGGCGCCGAGGCGCTCGGCTCGATGGGGACGGACACGCCGATCGCCGTCCTCTCCTCCCGCCCACGCCTGCTCTTCGACTACTTCACCCAGCTCTTCGCGCAGGTGACGAACCCCCCTCTCGACGCGATCAGGGAAGAGCTCGTCACGTCCCTCGGCACGACGATGGGGCCCGAGGGCAACGCGCTGTCGGCATCGCCGGCGCACGCGCGCCAGATCGTCCTCACCTTCCCGGTCATCGACAACGACGAGCTGGCCAAGATCGTCCACGTCAACGCGGACGGCGACCTGCCCGGCTACGCGACCCACGTGGTCCGGGGGCTCTACGACGTCACCGGGGGCGCGGCCGCCATGCGAGACCGCCTCGACGAGATCTTCGCGGAGGTCTCGCAGGCGATCACGCGTGGGGCGCGCTTCGTCGTCCTCTCCGACCGCGACTCCGGCCGGGACCTCGCCCCGATCCCGTCCCTCCTGCTCACGGCTGCGGTGCACCACCACCTCATCCGAGAGAAGACGCGGACCCAGGTCGGCCTGCTCATCGAGGCGGGTGACGTCCGCGAGGTCCACCACGTCGCGCTCCTCATCGGCTACGGTGCCGCCGCGGTCAACCCGTACCTCGCGATGGAGACGGTCGAGGACCTCGTCCGGTCCGGCCAGATCGAGGGCGTGACGCCCGAGCAGGCCGTCAAGAACCTGATCAAGGCACTCGGCAAGGGTGTGTTGAAGGTGATGTCGAAGATGGGCATCTCCACGGTGGCCTCCTACCGCGGCGCCCAGGTGTTCGAGGCGATCGGCCTCTCCCAGGACCTCGTCGACCGCTACTTCACCGGCACCGTCTCGCAGCTCGGCGGGGTCGGCCTCGATGTCCTCGCGAGGGAGACCGCCGAGCGGCACGCGAAGGCCTACCCGCCCGACGGCGTCTACCAGGCGCACCGGGTCCTCGACGTCGGTGGCGAGTACCAGTGGCGTCGTGAGGGCGAGCCGCACCTCTTCGACCCCGAGACGGTCTTCCGCCTGCAGCACTCGACGCGGCAGCGTCGCTACGACGTCTTCAAGCAGTACACCGAGCGGATCGACGACCAGACCTCCCGGCTGATGACCCTGCGGGGTCTCATGGGCTTCAAGCCCACGGGCGTGACCGGTCGTCTCCCCGTGCCGCTCGACGAGGTCGAGCCGGTCAGCGAGATCGTGAAGCGCTTCAACACGGGCGCGATGAGCTACGGGTCCATCTCCCAGGAGGCCCACGAGACCCTCGCCGTCGCGATGAACCGGCTCGGCGGCCGGTCCAACACCGGCGAGGGCGGCGAGGACTTCGACCGGCTGCTCGACCCGGAGCGGCGCTCGGCCGTCAAGCAGGTCGCCTCGGGGCGGTTCGGCGTGACGAGCCTCTACCTGACCCACGCCGACGACATCCAGATCAAGATGGCGCAGGGGGCGAAGCCGGGGGAGGGCGGCCAGCTGCCTGGCCACAAGGTCTACCCCTGGGTGGCCAAGACCCGGCACTCCACGCCCGGGGTCGGCCTCATCTCACCGCCGCCGCACCACGACATCTACTCGATCGAGGATCTGGCCCAGCTGATCCACGACCTCAAGAACGCGAACCCCGCGGCGCGGATCCACGTCAAGCTCGTGTCCGAGGTCGGGGTCGGCACGGTAGCGGCGGGGGTGTCGAAGGCACATGCCGACGTCGTCCTCATCTCCGGCCACGACGGGGGGACCGGGGCCTCGCCGCTGACCTCCCTGAAGCACGCGGGAGCCCCGTGGGAGCTCGGGCTCGCCGAGGCCCAGCAGACGCTCGTCCTCAACGGGCTGCGTGACCGCATCGTCGTCCAGGTCGACGGGCAGCTGAAGACGGGACGTGACGTCGTGATCGCCGCGCTGCTCGGCGCAGAGGAGTTCGGGTTCGCGACGGCGCCGCTCGTCGTCTCGGGCTGCATCATGATGCGGGTCTGCCACCTCGACACGTGCCCGGTGGGCATCGCCACCCAGAACCCCGAGCTGCGGGCCCGCTTCACCGGGAAGCCGGAGTTCGTCGAGACCTTCTTCGAGTACATCGCCGAGGAGGTCAGGGAGCACCTCGCCGCCCTCGGCTTCCGGTCGATCGAGGAGGCCGTCGGCCAGGTCTCGAGCCTCGACCTCGACAAGGCGATCGCCCACTGGAAGGCGTCCGGACTCGACCTCGCACCGATCCTGGCGATTGCGGAGAACCCCACCGGGGGGACCCTCTACCAGTCGACAGCCCAGGACCACGCACTCGACAAGGCCCTCGACAACGAGCTGATCACTCGCGCACTCCCGGCCATCGAGGGTGGCGAGAGGGTCCGCACCGAGATCGCGGTGCGCAACGTCAACCGCACCGTCGGCACGATGCTCGGGCACCACGTCACCCGCGCCCACCCGCGCGGACTGCCCGACAACACCATCGAGCTGACGATGACCGGCTCCGGCGGCCAGTCGTTCGGCGCCTTCCTGCCGGCGGGTGTGACGATCCGCCTCTTCGGCGACGCCAACGACTACGTCGGCAAGGGCCTGTCCGGTGGGCGGGTCGTCGTGCGCCCGCACCGGGAGACACCGCTCGTCGCCGAGGAGAACGTCATCGCCGGCAACGTCATCGGCTATGGCGCCACCACCGGTGAGCTGTTCCTCCGGGGGATCGTCGGCGAGCGCTTCTGCGTCCGCAACTCCGGGGCGAAGGCGGTCGTCGAAGGCGTGGGTGACCACGGTTGCGAGTACATGACCGGAGGAACTGTCGTCATCCTCGGGCCCACCGGTCGCAACCTGGCCGCCGGCATGTCCGGTGGCGTGGCCTATGTCCTCGACCTGCGACCCGAGCTCGTCAACCACGAGCTGGTCGACCTGTCACCCCTGCGGCCCGATGACGAGACCGTCGTCCGGCAGCTGCTCACCGACCACGTGGCCTGGACGGACTCCCCGGTCGCGCAGGCGCTGCTCGACGACTGGGCCGGCGCACGCGAGCGCTTCACCCTCGTCCTGCCGCGCGACTACCAGCGTGTTCTCGACGTCCGCGCCGAGGCGGAGGCCGAGGGCCTCGATCTCGACGGGACGGACGTGTGGAACCGGATCATGGAGGCTTCCCATGGCTGACCCCCAAGGTTTCCTGAAGACCCGGCAGCGCGAGCTCCCCGCTCGTCGGCCGGTCCCGGTGCGCATCCGGGACTGGAAGGAGGTCTACGAGGAGCAGGAGCTCGGGGTGCTCCAGCGCCAGGCCGGGCGCTGCATGGACTGCGGGATCCCGTTCTGTCACCAGGGCTGTCCTCTTGGCAACCTCATCCCGGAGTGGAACACCCACGCCTGGCGCGGCGACTGGCCCAGCGCGATCGAGCGCCTCCACGCCACGAACAACTTCCCGGAGTTCACCGGGCGCCTGTGCCCCGCGCCGTGCGAGACGTCGTGCGTGCTGGGCATCAACCAGCCGGCCGTGACGATCAAGCAGGTCGAGGTGACGACGATCGAGGAGGCGTTCGACCGGGGCCTCGTGCGCCCGCTCCCGCCTGAGCGACTCTCGGGCAAGACCGTCGCGGTCATCGGTTCCGGTCCTGCCGGCCTCGCTGCGGCCCAGCAGCTGACCCGGACCGGGCACACCGTCGCCGTCTTCGAGCGCGCGGACAAGCCGGGCGGCCTGCTCCGATACGGGATCCCGGAGTTCAAGATGGAGAAGTCGGTGCTCGACCGGCGCCTGCGCCAGATGGAGGCCGAGGGCACGCGGTTCCGCAGCGGTGTCGACGTGGGCTCCGACATCACCGGTCAACAGCTGCGTGACCGGTACGACGCAGTCGTCCTCGCCGTCGGCGCGACGGTCCCTCGGGACCTCAAGGTCCCCGGGCGGGAGCTCGCGGGCATCCACCAGGCCATGGAGTTCCTTCCGCAGGGCAACCGGGTCGCCGTGGGCGAGACGGTCCCTGACCAGATCCTCGCCACGGGCAAGGACGTCGTCGTCATCGGCGGTGGTGACACCGGGGCCGACTGCATCGGCACGGCCCACCGGCAGGGCGCCCGCTCGGTCACCAGCCTCGAGATCATGCCGCAGCCCGGGGACGAGCGCCCCGCCTCCCAGCCGTGGCCGACCTACCCGATGATCTTCCGGGTCGCCAGCGCCCACGAGGAGGGCGGGGACCGGATCTACGCGGTCAACACGACCGAGTTCACGGGCGACGCAGCGGGCCACGTCGCGGGACTCCGGCTCGTGGAGGTCGAGTTCGTCGACGGCCGCCCCCAGCCCAAGCCGGGTACGGAGCGCGAGATTCCCGCTCAGCTCGTGCTCCTCGCCATGGGCTTCCTCGGGCCGGAGGGCCCCGGGGTCGTCGAGCAGCTCGGCGTGGCCCTCGACGAGCGCTCCAACGTGCGTCGCGACAAGAGCTACATGTCCTCCGTGCCCGGCGTCTTCGTGGCCGGCGACGCCGGCCGTGGCCAGAGCCTCATCGTGTGGGCCATCGCCGAGGGCCGGGCCGCCGCGGCGGGGGTCGACGCCTGGCTCACGGGCTCCAGCTCGCTGCCTCGGCCGATCGCTCCGACGGCGCGACCACTGACCGTCTGACAGGCTCACGGCCCCTCCCGGACCCTCGCCCGCTGCGGCGGGACGGGAGGGGCCGCTCCCGTCATGGGGGATACTGGGCGCTGCGGGACGATGTTCGTCGACCCGCCCGGGCCCGGTCCCGGCCGCCACCCGACGGCCGAGCAGCACGGTCCTGACCGCCCGAAACGGCTTCCCAACGACGCGAGGCCACGTTCGTCCCACAGGATGAACGCGCCACGGTGACCCACGTCACACGACCCATAAGGTTGAGCCATGCGTCGCGCCAAGATCGTCTGCACGATCGGTCCCAAGACATCGTCCCCTCAGCAGCTCCGAGCCCTCGTCGACGCGGGCATGGACGTCGCCCGACTCAACCTCTCGCACGGGGAGCAGTCCCTCCACGCGCAGGTCTACCGCGACGTGCGGGCGGCCAGCGACGCCTCCGGGCGCGCGGTGGGGATCCTGGTCGATCTCCAGGGACCCAAGATCCGCACCGGACGTTTCAAGGACGGCCCGGTCGATCTGTCCCCGGGCCAGCGCTTCACCATCACGACCCGGGACGTCGAGGGTGACGACACCGAGGTGAGCACCACCTTCAAGGGACTGCCGCAGGATGTCCGCCCCGGTGACGTCCTGCTCATCGACGACGGCAAGGTGTGCCTCCGGGCCGTCGACGTCACGGACACGGATGTCGTCACCGAGACCGTCATCGGCGGACAGGTCTCCAACAACAAGGGCATCAACCTGCCCGGCGTGGCCGTGAGCGTCCCCGCCCTCTCCGAGAAGGACCGGGACGACCTGCGGTTCGCGATGCGGCTCGGCGTCGACATGATCGCCCTGTCCTTCGTGCGCTCGGCAGCCGACATCGACGACGTCCACGAGATCATGGACGAGTTCGAGCGCCGCGTCCCCGTCATCGCCAAGATCGAGAAGCCACAGGCGGTCGACAACCTCGAGGAGATCATCGCTGCGTTCGACGGCATCATGGTCGCCCGAGGCGACCTCGGGGTCGAGATGCCGCTCGAGGACGTCCCGATCGTGCAGAAGCGTGCGTGCGAGCTCGCCCGGCAGGAGGCGAAGCCCGTCATCGTCGCGACGCAGGTGCTCGAGTCGATGATCGAGAACCCGAGGCCCACCCGGGCCGAGGCCTCCGACGCCGCCAACGCGGTGCTCGACGGGGCCGACGCCCTCATGCTCTCCGGTGAGACGTCCATCGGCGCGTGGCCGATCGAGGCGGTCATGACGATGGCTCGGATCATCGAGTCGACCGAGGAGCACGGGCACGACAAGATCTCGCCGATGCGCACGCCCATGACCACCGTGGCCGGCGCGGTCACCAAGGCGGCCGTCGAGATCGGGGAGGTCGTCGATGCGAAGTTCCTGATCACCTTCACCGAGACGGGCGGCTCGGCGAGGCGTCAGGCGAGACTCCGTCCCCGGCGACCCATGCTGGCCTTCACCTCCGAGCCGCAGACCCGCTCACAGCTGGCCCTCGTCTGGGGCATCGAGACCTACCTCGTGCCACGGATGATGCACACCGACCAGTTCGCGATGCAGGTCGACCTCAACCTCATCCCGGAGGGCCGGGTGACCGAGGGGGACCGGGTCCTCATCGTGGCCGGCTCTCCTCCCGGCATCCCGGGCTCCACGAACGCCCTTCGCGTGCACCGGGTCGGCGACGCCGTCAACCGCGCCGCCCCCGCCTACAACCCCGACGAGGTCACCGGCTGACCGAGCCGGCCATCCGGTGCCGGCTCGTGGGGGCCAGGAAGTCGGGACATCGGTCGGAGGGCCTGCGCGCGCAAGCCAGCTCAGCGGCATACCGCACCTGTGCCCCATCCTCGCCTCGTTCCGCGACACGTCTCGCCGGTATGCTTGCCCGGCACCTTCGCCGGGGTGGTGGAATGGCAGACACGGAGCACTCAAAATGCTTTGGCCGCAAGGTCGTGCGGGTTCGAGTCCCGCTCCCGGCACACAGATAGGGTTTGACTCGTGAGCACAGACGAGAACACGGCACGACAGCAGCAACCCGGAGACGGCGGGGCGACCCGCGTCCTCGTGGCCGAGGACGAGGCGCTGATCCGCCTCGACCTCGTGGAGATGCTCGCGGAGCAGGGCTACCAGGTCGTCGGTCAGGCGAGCAACGGCGAGCAGGCCGTGGAGCTGGCCAAGGAGCTCAGGCCCGACGTCGTCATCATGGACGTGAAGATGCCCGTCCTCGACGGGCTCTCGGCTGCCGAGCAGCTGCACGAGGCCAAGCTGTGCCCGGTCATCATGCTGACCGCGTTCAGCCAGACCGAGCTCGTCGAGCGCGCCCGCGACGCAGGCGTGATGGCCTACATCGTCAAGCCCTTCACCGCCGACGACCTGCGACCGGCGATCGACATCGCCCACTCGCGGTGGGTCGAGCTGACCGCTCTCGAAGCGGAGGTCGCCGACCTCGGGGAGCGGCTCGAGACGCGAAAGCTCGTCGACCGGGCCAAGGGAGTCCTCATGACCCAGCTCAAGCTGAGCGAGGCCGACGCCTTCCGCTGGATCCAGAAGACAGCGATGGACCGCCGGCTGGGGATGAAGGAAGTCGCCGAGGCCGTGATCAACGGCTTCCCGACGAGCTGATCTCCCGCGTCCGCTGAGCGGACGCTGGACCCCTGAACGGGTCCGCAGGTCACGACACGGTCACCGATACACGCGAGAGGGGTGACGTGGCGACGCGATGGCTCTAGTGTCCTGCTCAGCCCTCGACCCGAGGGATGTGTGACATCAGGAGGACAGCAGTGCGTTCCCACATGAAGTTTGCGGTGCCCGTGGTGGTCGCCGCTCTGGCCCTGAGTGCCTGTGGCACTCGTGGCGAGGAGCCCGGCACCGGGTCCACCGGCGGCGATGGTGCCAAGAAGACCGTCAAGATCGGTGTCATCGCTCCGCTGTCCGGTGACCTCTCCGCCCTCGGCAAGGGCATCCAGCACTCCGTCGAGCTCGCGGTGCAGCAGGCCAACGCGGCCAACGCCATCCCCGGCTGGGAGATCAAGGTCGAGGCCGTCGACGACGAGGCCAAGGCCGACGTCGGCAAGAACGGCGCCACCAAGCTGGCCGCCGACGACGAGGTCGCCGGAGTGGTCGGCAACCTCAACTCCAGCGTCTCGCAGCAGACCCAGCCGGTCTTCGCCGCCGCGAACATCGTCCAGGTGTCCCCGGCCAACACCGGCCCCTCCCTGACCCGCGGCGCGGACGGCAACACCCGCCCGTACAAGACCTTCTTCCGCACCTGCACCACCGACATCACCCAGGGTGCCTTCGCCGCCAAGTTCCTGCTCGACCAGGGCATCAAGAACGTCGCGACGATCCACGACAAGAAGACCTACGGGCAGGGCCTGGTCCAGTACTTCACCGAGGCCTTCAAGGCCGGCGGCGGCACCATCGTCGCGGCCCAGACGATCAACCCGGACGAGTCCAACTACGCCCCGGTCGTCTCCAAGGTGGCCCCGGCCAAGCCCGCTGCCGTCTACTACGGCGGTGAGTACCCGCAAGCCGGTCCGCTCTCGCAGCAGATGAAGGCCGCCGGCCTCAACGTCCCGCTGATGGGCGGCGACGGCATCTACGACCCGACGTTCATCCAGCTGGCTGGCCAGACGTCCGAGGGTGACCTCGCCACCTCGGTCGGCGAGCCGACCGACAACACGGAGGCCGGGAAGAAGTTCCTGGCGGACTACGAGGCGGCCAAGTTCGCCGAGCCGTCCGCTGCGTACGGCGGCTACTCGTACGACGCGGCCAACGCCATCATCGAGGGCCTCAAGGTCGCCCTGAAGGATGCCCAGGACGTCAAGGGCGCTCGTCAGGCCATCGTGGACGCCGTCGGCAAGGTCTCCTTCGCCGGCGTCACCGGCCAGGTCGGCTTCGACGAGTTCGGCGACACGAAGGTCAAGGTCATCTCCGGCTACAAGGTCGAGGGTGGCAAGTGGACCTTTGTGAAGTCGGAGAACCTCGGCTGACCCGGATTCTCATCTGACACGTTTCGGCCAGGGGCGGGAGACACCCGTCCCTGGCCGAAACCGTCGAGTACGAAAGGTGGTTCCGGCGCCATGACAGATCTGCTCCAACAGCTGATCAACGGCCTGACCCTTGGTTCCCTGTACGCCCTGATCGCCGTCGGCTACACCGTGGTCTACGGCATCGTCCAGCTCATCAACTTCGCCCACGGCGAGGTCTTCATGATCGGGGCGTTCGGCGCCCTGGCCACGTGGACCCTCCTCTTCCAGGGCACGACTGCCTTCTGGGTGCTTCCCCTCATGCTCCTCGGAGCGGTCGTCGCCTCGGTCACCACCGCCGTCATCATGGAGCGGATCGCCTACCGGCCGTTGCGGGGGGCGCCCCGACTGGCCCCGCTCATCACGGCCATCGGTATCTCCGTGGCACTGCAGGAGGCGGTCCGTCTCTTCTACCCCGGTGCGAAGAGCAAGATCCCGTTCCCGCAGATCGACGTGGTGACCGGCCCCGCGCTCTCGTTCGCCGGCGTCACCGTCCAGCGCGCCGCGGTCTTCACCGTCGGCGCCCTCCTCATGAGCGCCGCCTTCCTGTGGTGGTTCGTCAACCACACGAGGACCGGCCACGGCATGCAAGCCGTCTCCGAGGACAAGGACACCGCCCGACTCATGGGCGTCAACGTCGACCGCATCATCGTCATCGCCTTCGCGCTCGGCGCCTTCCTCGCCGCCATCGCCGGCGTCGCCCAGGGCCTGCTCAACGCCAACGTCGACTTCCGGATGGGCTTCCTCGCCGGCCTCAAGGCCTTCACCGCAGCGGTGCTCGGTGGTATCGGCAACATCCAGGGCGCCGTCGTCGGCGGCCTCGTCCTCGGCGTTGCCGAGGCCCTCGCCGTCGGCTTCATCCCCGGCCAGTTCGGTGGGTCGGCATGGAAGGACGTCTGGGCGTTCGTCCTGCTCATCGTCGTCCTCGTCTTCCGGCCACAGGGCATCCTCGGGGCACGGGTGGTGGATCGCGCATGAGCACGGCAACCGACATCGAGACGACCTACGCCGACGAGCCCGAGAAGGTGACCCTCTGGGACCGCGTCGGCCGACCCGTGGCCCCGTTCGCCTGGCCGCTCGCCCTGGCTGGGGCGGTCGTGCTGGCCGCTGGCTGCTTCCTCTCCTGGAGCTACACCGACGAGGTTCTCGGCGACCTGTCGATCAACTTCTATCCCGGCGCTGTCCAGAACCTCATGATCATCACAGCCGTGCTGGCCGTGCTGTTCGCCCTGATGTACCGCGGACCCTTCGCCCGACTGGGGGAGTGGCTCGCGTCGGCGACCGCGCTGCGGACGCTCGGCCTCGGCACGACGATCTTCATGGCACTGGTCATCGCCCTCATCGGCGTCCAGTCCGGTGGCCTGATCAACGTCATGCCCGGCGCCTGGGTCTCCTTCGTGGGAGCGCTCATGCTGCTGGTGGGCTCCGCGGGGCTCACCCCCCGCGCCCACCGCGACCCCATCCACGCGAGCCTGCCGTCGTGGCTCGAGATCCTCACCATCGTGGTGCTGCTCTCGATCGTCCTGTTCGGTGCCGCGTACGCCCTCGACGTCAGGGACGGCACCGTGTTCTCGCTCGTGGTGCTCTTCGTCGGGCTCGTCGCCCTGACGCTCACCCGGGCTGGGTTCTTCACGTGGGTGGGCATCATCGCGCAGACCCACCGACGGGTCCTCATGCTCGGCGCCGTCGCGGTGGCGTTCCTGTTCCCGTTCACCCAGGACGGGTCGGACGCCAACATGTCGATCGCCACCCAGGTGCTGATCTTCGCGTCCACCGCCCTCGGGCTCAACATCGTCGTCGGCCTCGCCGGTCTGCTCGACCTCGGCTACATCGCGTTCCTCGGTGCCGGGGCCTACATCGGGGCGATGTTCTCGCACTCCGCGTTCGCCACTGTCGGCTGGAAGCCGCCGTTCCTCGTCGTCGTCATCATCGGCGCGCTGGTCTCGGCGACGCTCGGTCTCATCATCGGCTCACCGACGCTGCGGGTGTCCGGCGACTACCTCGCCATCGTCACCCTGGCCTTCGGTGAGATCTTCCGGCTCGCCATGGGCAACCTTGACGGGCAGGACGGACCGCGGCTGACGAACGGACCCAACGGCATCCCCGCCATCCCCGAGCTCGAGATCGGAGGGTTCAACTTCGGCGACACCCATGAGCTCTTCGGCATCACGCTCGGCCGGTTCGCGAACTACTACTTCCTCCTGCTCGTCGTCGCAGGGTTCATCATCACGGTCTTCACGCGGCTCAACAACAGCCGGATCGGCCGGGGCTGGATCGCGATCCGCGAGGACGAGAAGGCTGCCGAGGCCATGGGGGTCAACACCTTCGGCCTCAAGCTGTTCGCGTTCGCCGGGGGCGCCTTCCTCGCCGGCATGGCCGGCACGATCAAGGCACACCACGACGTGTCGGTCACCCCGGACCAGTACATCTTCCTCGAGTCCGCCTTCCTGCTGGCGGCCGTCGTCCTCGGCGGCATGGGCACCGTCGCGGGCGTGCTCATCGGGGCCACGATCCTCAAGCTGATGCCGGAGAAGCTGCGCTTCGTGGCGGACTACCGGCTGCTCATCTTCGGCCTGTTGCTCGTCCTCATGATGCGCTTCCGGCCCGAGGGACTCGTGGCGAGCAAGCGCCGTCAGCTCGAGTTCCACGAAGAGGACGAGGAGCTGGCCGACCGAGTCGAGGAAGTCCACCTCGTCGAAGAACAGGAGGCCAAGGCATGACCGCCGTCGACGAGACCGTGCGCACCGACAGCCACGCGGACGGGCCGGTGCTCGAGGCCACCGGCGTCACCATGCGGTTCGGTGGCCTCACCGCCGTCAACAACGTCGGGATGACCGTTCGTCCCGGCGAGATCCTGGGGCTCATCGGTCCCAACGGAGCCGGCAAGACGACGTTCTTCAACTGCCTCACGGGAATGTACAAGCCCACCGAGGGACGAGTCCGCCTGCTCGGCAACGACCTCCCGCCGAAACCACGGTTCGTGGTCATGGCCGGTATGGCGCGGACGTTCCAGAACATCCGCCTGTTCGGCAACATGACCGCGCTCGAGAACGTCATGGTCGGGCGCTACTGCCGGACCAGCTCCATGGCGTTGACCTCGATCCTTCGCGGTCCCAAGTTCCGTCGTGAGGAACGAGAGACCCGGGAGCGAGCGCAGGAGCTGCTCGAGTTCGTCGGGCTGGGCGCGTCGACCGAACATCTGGCGCGCAACATGCCGTACGGCGACCAGCGGCGGCTCGAGATCGCCCGCGCCCTCGCCACGGACCCGAAGCTGCTCCTCCTCGACGAGCCGACCGCAGGCATGAACCCCCGCGAGACGCAGCAGGCCAGCGACCTGATCTTCCGGATCCGGGACAGTGGGCTCGCGGTCGTCGTCATCGAGCACGACATGCGGTTCATCTTCAACCTCTGTGACCGGGTGCTCTGCCTGGTCAACGGAGAGGTCCTCGTCGAGGGCTCACCGAACGAGGTGCAGTCCGATCCGAGAGTCATCGAGGCATACATCGGCGGAAGCGCCGACGACGAGGAGGGAGACGAGTGAGCGCCATGCTCGAGGTCCGCGACCTCGTCGTCTCGTACGGCAAGATCAAGGCCGTCAAGGGAATCAGCTTCTCGGTCGACGAGGGTGAGGTCGTCACCCTCATCGGCACCAACGGCGCCGGCAAGACGACGACGCTCCGGACGATCTCGGGACTGATGCGTCCGACGGCCGGCTCGATCCGCTTCCTTGGCAAGCGGATCGACGGGGTGGCCGCCCACGAGATCGTCAGCCTCGGTATCGCCCAGTCCCCGGAGGGGCGTCGGATCTTCCCGCGCCTCTCCGTGGAGCAGAACCTCCGCCTCGGGGCGTTCGCACGGCGCGACAACATGATCGGCAAGGACCTCAAGGCGGTCTACGAGCTGTTCCCGATCCTCGAGGAGCGCAGCCAGCAGCCCGCCGGGACGTTCTCCGGCGGCGAGCAGCAGATGCTCGCGATGGGCCGGGCCATGATGAGCCGCCCCAAGCTGCTCATGCTGGACGAGCCGTCGATGGGTCTGTCACCCATCATGATGAAGCGGATCATGTCGACCGTGACGACCTTGCAGCAGCAGGGAACCACCATCCTGCTCGTCGAGCAGAATGCCCAGGCCGCGCTGCAGCGGGCGAACCACGGCTACGTGCTCGAGGTGGGCAAGATCGTCCTCAAGGGCTCCGGCAAGGAGCTGCTCACCAGTGACGAGGTCCGCAAGGCCTACCTCGGCGAGGACTGACCGCGACACATTCCCGTTGAGGGGACGGCGGCCGCTCTGGGACCATCAGTGGATGGGACCTTCGGGTGGTCGCCGTCCCCGCTCCAGAGGACGAGCCCAGCTGTCGGTGCTCGTCGTTCTCGCGGTGGCGGTGCTGGCTGCCGGCTGCCAGGTCGGGGCGCCGGGCCGGTCGACGTCCGGCTCGGGGGCCGTCACGACCGCGCAACCCCTGACGTGGGCCGAGCTCACCCTGCCCGACGGGGTCGAGCCCGTCACGGTGGTGCCAGCCGACGACGCGCTGGTCATCGGTGGCTTCGCCACCGACCGCCCGCGCCCCGTGATGTTCATCGTCCGGGACCAGCGCCTGACGCCCATCCAGGTCGAGCCGCACTCGCCGTACGCCTTCGTCGCGCGGTGGGTCTCGATCGCCGTCGCCGACGGTCACCTCGTCGCTGTGGGTGGGGCCCGTGGTGGGGCGCACGCCAACGTCCGGTGGACGGTGTGGCAGGGCAGCGCCACAGGCAGGACTCCTCAGCTCGTCGAGCACCCGCAACCCTTCGGAGTCTTCGGTGGCTGGGGCGCCGGCGACCTCACCGGTGTCGCCTTCGCGGGAGCCGAACCGGTCATCGCGGGGGCCTGGGCCAGCGAGCGGACCGGCAACGACGTGTCGTTGTGGCGGGCCTCTGAGGACCGCTGGGCGCGGCAGGACTCCACGGGTACGCCACTCGGGAGCACGCCGACAGCCCTCAACGGTGCCCGGTTCATCGCCACGACAGGGCAGGGGCTGGCCCTGGCAGGATCGGTCACCGACCTCGGCGGCGGGTCCGTGGTGTCGGTTCCGGCGCTGTGGTTCGCGTCCGGCCCACAGGGTCCCTGGACACTCGTCCGGCTCCCGGCAGCCCAGTCCATCGCGGAGGCCCACTCTGCACGCTGTGAACAGTCCCGCTGCCTCGTGGTGGGTGCCGACGGCGACGCCTTGGCCGTCTGGGACGTGCAAGGGTCGACGCCGACGAGACTCACGACGCCGCAGGTCGTCCTCGCGGACAAGCAGGTGGTGCCGCCCCCGGTCGGGATCGCCGGATCGAGCTACATCGCCCTGCCCGGTCTCGTCCTCGAAGGAACGTCACGCGGGTGGGACGAGCGCACCGGCCCCCCGGGGGCGCCGATGGCCGCCGCGGCCGTCGGCGACGTGCTGTATCTGGTGACCCGGCAGGGCGACGGGCCCAACCGGCTGTGGTCCGCCCGACCCTAGGCCAGCCACACCGCAAGCCGGCGCTTGGCTGGCGGCCGGCCCAGCGGCATACCGACGTCTGTCGCGAACCCCGGCGGAGCGGACGAGAGGCCGCAAACCTGCCCCTTTCGCTCTGGACCCTTCTGCACGTAAGGTCAGGCGGGTGACTTCCGGGGCACACAACTTGGAGGGACGTATGGGTCGTTCGCTGGTTACCGTCCAGCGGGTCGAGGCCGGTCTAGAAGCCCAGTTCATCGAGCTGTGGATCGCTCACCGCATCGAGATCGGGACGACGCCCGAGGCTGCCTGTCGCCTCGCCGCCGACGGCACACTCCGTCGCGCGCTGGCGCGACACGACGTGACGGCATACATCGCGTTCGTCGACGGCGTCCCCGCGGGCTATGTCGTCATCGCCGACACCACGCGCAGCCTCTTGGTGGCGGCGCCGAGCGTCTCGATCGACATGCTCTACGTGCACGCGGACTACCGGCGGCAAGGGGTCGGGAAGGGCCTGCTCGCCGCGGCTTCACGCTACGCGGACCGCAACGGGTGCGAGCACCTCGTCAGCGCGGTTCCGGCCCAGGACCGTGAGGCCAACCGGTTCTTCGCCCGGCTGGGGTTCGCCCCAGAGACGGTCCGTCGTGTCACCTCGTCGGCGACGCTGCAACGCAAGCTCGCCGGCGAGCCGCGGGCGCAGCGCTACTCGCTCGACAAGGTGCTGCAGCGACGCCGCGACGTGCGCGCCCGGACGGCCACGGCCCAGTCCCCGGGGGCCGCCGGATAGGGGAGTCAGGCGCCGGGGGCCCGGTCTCGCAGCAGACAGCTGATCCGCGCCGTGCAGAGGCGACGCCCCTCGTCGTCGGTCACGACGACCTCGTAGCTGGCCACCGAGCGCCCCGCGCTCAGCCGCGTCGCCGTGCCCGTGACGATCCCCGACCGTGCGGCCCGGTGGTGGGTCGCGTTGATGTCGAGGCCGACGGCGACGCGGTCCGGGCCCGCCGAGAGCGCGGCGCCGAACGAGCCGAGCGTCTCAGCGAGGACGACGCTGGCACCGCCGTGGAGCAGGCCGTAGGGCTGGGTGTTCCCGTCGACGGGCATCGTGCCCACCAACCGCTCGGGTGTCGCCTCGACGATCTCGATCCCCATCCGATCGGCCAGGGCACCGACGCCCACCGTGTGGATCGACTCGAGATGCGTGGGCTCAGACATGACGGCGATGGTAGCGCCAGCCGCCAGCAGGTGCGTCGGACGATCATCCGCCCCACGCTGGTGTCGGCCCCGGACACTAGGCTCTCCCGGGTGAGCCGACTTCTCCTCCTCGATGGACACTCGCTTGCCTACCGCGCCTTCTTCGCCCTTCCGGCGGAGAACTTCTCGACCGTGACGGGCCAGCACACCAACGCTGTCTACGGGTTCACGTCGATGCTCATCAACATGCTGCGGGACGAGCAGCCGACGCACGTCGTCGTTGCCTTCGACAAGTCGCGACAGACGTTCCGCTCCGAGGAGTACGCCGAGTACAAGGCCGGCCGGGCCCGCACGCCGGACGAGTTCACCGGCCAGCTGCCGCTGGTCAAGGAAGTGCTCGACGCGCTGCGGATCCGCTACTGCGAGCTCGACGGCTACGAGGCCGACGACATCATCGCCACGATCGCCAGCGAGGCCGACGCCAAGGGACTCGAGGTCCTCATCTGCTCGGGCGATCGCGACACCTTCCAGCTCGTCAGCGACAACGTCACGATCCTCTACCCGGTCCGGGGCGTGTCGGAGGTGTGGCGGATGGGCCCGGCGCAGGTCGAGGAGAAGTACGGCGTCCCCCCGGCCCGCTACAGCGACCTCGCGGCGATGGTGGGGGAGTCGTCCGACAACCTGCCTGGTGTCCCGGGAGTCGGCCCCAAGACCGCAGCGAAGTGGATCAACCAGTTCGGCGACCTCGAGGGCATCGTCGCGGCGATCGACCAGATCAAGGGCAAGGCCGGTGACTCGCTGCGAAGCCACCTCGACCAGGTGCTCCGCAACCGCCGGCTCAACCAGCTCGTCAAGGACGCCCCGGTCGGATGCACGGTCGACGACCTCGAACGGCGCCAGTGGGCCCGTGAGGAGGTGCACGAGGTCTTCGACCGCCTGGAGTTCCGCGTGCTGCGCGACCGCCTCTTCGCCGAGGTCGAAGCCAGCACCCCCGAGGCCGACCAGGGCTTCGAGGTCGATGGGAGCATCCTGGCGGTGCCGGCGGTGCCGCGGTGGATCGGTGAGCACCTGTCCGGTGGGGAGCGCGCCGGCTTGGCCGTGACGGGCTCGTGGGCGCGGGGCACCGGGGACGCCGTCGCGCTGGCGGTCGCTGCCCCGGACGGCACCGCGGCGTGGATCGACCTGACGACCCTCGACCCCGCCGGTGAGGCAGCCGTCGGGGCGTGGCTCGAGGACGAGAAGCAGCCCAAGGCGATGCACGATGCGAAGGGTCCGATCGAGGCCCTCGCGGCGCGGGGCTGGACGCTCCGTGGGCTCACCAGTGACACGCAGCTGGCGGCCTACATCGTCAAGCCCGACCAGCGCACCTACCACCTCGACGACCTCGTCCTACGGCACCTCAGGCGCGAGCTGAGTGCGACGATCGACGCGCACGGGCAGGGCATGCTCGACTTCGGCGGTGACGCCGACGAGAAGGCGGCCTTGCAGGACATGGTCCGAGCCACCGCCGTGCGCGACCTCGCTGCCGTGCTCGACGAGCAGGTGGCCGCCACCGGCGGCACCGAGCTGCTCGCGGACGTGGAGCTGCCCCTCGTCGACGTGCTCGCCCGGATGGAGCGCGCGGGCATCGCGGTGGACGCGACCGGGCTCGACTCGCTCGAGCAGACATTCGGCGCCAAGGTGGCCCAGGCCCAGCAGGACTGCTGGGACGCCATCGGGGGCGACCAGATCAACCTCGGTTCGCCGAAGCAGCTCCAGGTCGTCCTCTTCGAGACCCTGGGCATGCCGAAGACGAAGAAGACGAAGACCGGATACACCACGGACGCGGACGCGTTGGCGGAGCTCTACGCCAAGACCGAGCACCCTTTCCTGGAGGCGTTGCTCCGGCACCGCGACGCCGCCAAGCTGCGCGTCACGGTCGAGGGCCTGCAGAAGTCGGTCAGCGACGACGGGCGGATCCACACGACCTACCTCCAGACGATCGCCGCCACCGGCCGGCTCTCGTCGACCGAGCCCAACCTCCAGAACGTCCCCATCCGCACCGAGGAGGGGCGACGGATCCGCGAGCTGTTCGTCGTCGGGGACGGCTACGAAGCGCTCATGTCGGCCGACTACTCCCAGATCGAGATGCGGGTCATGGCGCACCTGTCGGGGGACGAGGGGCTCATCGAGGCCTTCCGCTCGGGGGAGGACCTGCACCGCTTCGTCGGCTCCCAGGTCTTCGGAGTGGCCCCGCAGGACGTGACGGCTGAGATGCGCTCGAAGGTCAAGGCGATGTCCTACGGTCTGGCCTACGGGCTTTCCGCGTACGGCCTGTCCAAGCAGCTGACCATCAGCACCGACGAGGCTCGTGCCCTCATGGAGGGCTACTTCGCGCGCTTCGGGGGAGTGCGCGCCTATCTCGACGAGATCGTGGCGGAGGCCCGCGGTACGGGTTTCACGGCCACGATGTTCGGACGTCGTCGGTACCTGCCCGACCTGACGTCGGACAACCGGCAGCGGCGCGAGATGGCCGAGCGGATGGCGCTCAACGCGCCGATCCAGGGCTCAGCCGCCGACATCATGAAGGTGGCCATGATCGGCGTCGACCGGGCCCTGGCCGCGGCCGGTGCCCGGTCGCGGATCCTGCTGCAGGTGCACGACGAGCTCGTGCTCGAGGTGGCCGGGGACGAGCGCGCCGACGTCGAGCGGATCGTGCGCGAGCAGATGGGGCACGCCGCCGAGATGGACGTCCCGCTCGACGTCAACATCGGGGTGGGCCGCTCGTGGCACGACGCGGCTCACTGACGCGACGCGACCCGGCCTCCGAGCAGCGTCCCCCGCTCGATGTAGAGCCCGGCGGCGACCAGGCCGATGGCGCAGATCAGCATGATCGTGACGACGTCGCTGACGGTCTTGCCGGCCATGGCCACCCAGGTCACCGCTGCAGTGCTCACGACCCACATGGCGACGCCCATGCGCATCGACGCCGCGGCGACACCGGCGTAGGCCAGCACCTGGACGAGAGCGAGAGCCACCCCGAACGCCACGAAGCGCCACAGGTCGGCGCCGAGCGACGTGAAGCTGGGCCCGCCGACGAGCGTGGCGAGCTGATTCCCGACCGCTGCGGTCCCCGCCGTTCCGACCAGGCCGAGGCCCGCCGTGACGGTCAGGGCGCGGACGAGCGCAGCGCGACGGCGGGCCTCATGCGCCATCGCCGGGTAGAACAGGGTCGCGAGGAAGCTCATGCCCCAGAAGGCGGCCTTTTCGAAGAGCGCTCCGATCGTGTAGTGGCCCGAGTCAGCAGCAGCCAGCTCGTGCCTGGCCAGCAGAACGTCGACGCTGACGAGGAAGAGCAAGCCTGACGTCGGTACCACGGCGGCCGCGACGAGCCGGACGAGGCGTGCGGTGGCCCCGGGGGGTGGGGCAAGGAGGGGTCGAGTGAGGCCGGCCCGCCCCGCGCGGTCAACCGGGTCGAACAGCACGAGGAGCAGGCAGAAGAGGGCAACGAGCAGGAGGCCCAGGACGTAGAGGCCGACGACCGCCGTGGCGTCGGGGCCGACCCGGTTGGCGAGAAGGGCCGCCGCGACCTTGCCCACGCCGACCAGTGCGAGAGCTGCTGACAGTGCGATGAAGCGCTCGCGTCCTTGGAGCAGACCCTGGGCCGCGAGGAGAACGGCGAGCGGGACCATGCCCACGGCGAGGACCAGGGCTGCGCCCACCGTGATGTCGAGGACGATGGCGAGCAACGGGGACGCGACGGTCAGGAGGGCGGCCGTGGTGACGCCGAGCCAGAAGGCCGCCTTGAGCAGTCGGATCTCGAGATCGCGAACACGGGTCCGGTCATGCGCACGTCGCGCTACCAACCGAGCCGCCACGAGCTGGAGGCCGAGGGCTGGGATACCGGCAATGACGCTGAGGTTGATCATCGAGCCGACCGCGCCGAGGTCGGCCGGACTCATGCGCCGGCTGAGGACGGCGAAGAACGCATAGCTGAGCAGGTTCGACACCAACGTGCCGACGAGCAGGAACACGCCCGAGCGGGCAAACCGGTTGGCGGCAGGGGCGTCGTGCGTCGTCCGTTGTGCCATAGTGCCGAGCATGATGCCAGCCCGGCGCCCCGCCATGGTGGCGGCAGCGGTCAGCATCGTGCTCTCGGCAGCCGTGACCTTGCTCATGCTGTGGCCCGCCCTGAGTCCGGGTTACCTGCTCTACCGGGACTTCGTCACGGTGCCTGACCCGACCCTGAGCCCCCGCACGTGGGGATATGACGGCTCCGCGCCGCGCGCGGTGCCCCTCGACGCGCTCATGGCGTGGTGCGATCCTGTCGTTCCGACCTGGTTGCAGCAGAAGATGATTCTCCTCGGGTCCCTCTGGCTCGGTGGCGCCGGGGTCGCGGTCCTGCTCCGTCACCGCGGCCCACTCGTCGCAGGCCTCGGCGGCGTCGTCGGCACCTGGTCTCCCTACCCGGCCGAGCGGCTGCTGCTCGGCCAGGCACCCACCCTGCTGGCTTGGTCCATGTTGCCCTGGCTCGTGGCGGCGAGCATCCGTCCGGGGCGGCCCCGCCGGCGAGTGGCCCTCGTCGTTCTCGCAGCAGTGCCCGCTGCTCTCACCCCCACGGGCGGGCTGACCGCCGCCTGCGCAGCAGTGGCGCTCTCGGTCCTCGCTGGACGCAGCCGCGGGGAGACGGGCGCCGTCATGGGTCTCGGGGTCGCGTGGTGCCTCCCGTGGCTCGTTCCTGCTCTCGGGGGTCGGACCGGGGCCGGAGACTCCGCAGGGGCCGCGGCCTTCCGCGTCGACTCCACGGGGCCGAGCGGGGTCCTCGACATCCTCACCGGCGGTGGTGTCTGGGCGGAGGGGGCCAGGTTGGCCTCGCGGGACGAGCCGGCCGCAGTGGCCGCCATGACGCTCCTCCTGCTGCTCGCCGCTCTGGGAACGATGCACTGTGGGCATTCGCGTCGCCGCCTCCTCTGGCTGGGGCTGGTCGTTCCGCCGGTGCTCGTCCTGCTCCTCGCTTCCCCGATCGGGCTGCCAGCCTTCGCCGCGGCTCAGTCCGTGCCGGGCGTGGCTCTCTTCCGCGACACGCACCGGCTGCTCGCGATCTCGGCCTTCGCGTTCGCCGTGGCCGTTCCCCTGGGCGTCGGCCGTCTCGTGGACCTTGCTCACCAGCGTGTGGGGGAGGGGCAGACCGGGGTCGCACGGCGGGCCGTGGTGGCGGGCGCCGTCTGCGCCGGCGCGGCCGTGGTGCTCCTGGCGTCCCCGGACGCGCCCATGCGGCTGCGTCAGGCCTACGTGCCGGTCGACTTCCCGCCGGACTGGAGCAGTGCGGTCGCACTCGTCGCGGGCGACCGCACTCTGGTGCTGCCTTGGCAGCCGATGCGGCTGACGCCATGGAATGGGGATCGGCCCTTCCTGGACCCGCTCCCACGGGCTCTTCCCGGAGACGTGATCGCGGCATCCGACCTCGTCGTCGAGCGCGACGGGGAATGGTTCGAGGTCGGTTCCAGTGACCCGTCAGCGGCGACCGGTTGGCGGGAGGGGCGGATCGAGCCGACCGAGCTCGGCAGGCTCGGGATCACCAAGGTGGTCGAGTGGCGGCAGAGCCCGGGAGTGACGGCGGCAGCCGGTCGGCTCCGGCTGCTGTCGGAGACCTCGACGTTCAGGATCTGGGGAGTCCCGTGATCAGCACCGAGACCGGTTGCCTCACTTGCCACATCCCGCTTTGCCGCTAACATACTCACCAGTAAGTCACGCCGTGGTGGCGTGCTGAGAGGAAATCAGTGTCGAATCAGCCCCGTCGCGGAAGTCGCCTGTCTGCCCTCCTCATCGCCGGTGTGAGCCTGCTCGCAGGAGCCGGCCTGGCCATCGCCGCCGTCAACGCGGTGATCTCCTCGAGCGCGCCCAACGACTCGTCTGCCGTCCAGTCCGGTCCCGGGCAGCTGGTCGACCCGGGCCAGCTCATCCACTACGGAGGCTGAGGGCGCCGCTCCTGGCGCGACCCGGCTCATCCAGTGCGAATCGCCTTCCTCAACTGGCGCGATCTCACCCACCCTGAGGGTGGGGGCGCCGAACGCTACGCCCAGACGATCTGTGCCGGCCTCGCCAGCCGCGGCCACGACGTCGTGCTCTTCTGTGCGGCTCACGACGGTGCACCTGGTGTCGAGGACCTCGACGGATACCGGATCGTGCGCTCAGGTGGGCGTCTCGGGGTCTATGCCAAGAGCCTCTTGGCGCTGCGGCGCATGGCTCGCAAAGAAGGCTCCTTCGACGTCGTGGTCGACACGCAGAACGGTCTGCCGTTCTGGGCTCCGCTGGCCGTGGACTACCCAGTCATCTCGCTGATCCACCACGTCCACCGGGAACAGTGGCCCGTCGTCTTCGGGCCCGTCGTCTCTCGTCTGGGGTGGTGGATCGAGTCTCGTGTCGCCCCCGTGGCCTACCGGAGCGTTCGCTGCGTCACGGTGTCGGACCGCAGCAGGCAGGAGATCATCGAGCTCGGACGCGACCCCGAGTTGATCCATGTCATCCACAACGGAGCCGATCGCCCGCTCGCCCTTGGTGCGACGCGATCCGAGCGTCCGACCATCGTCGTGCTCGGCCGGCTCGTGCCCCACAAAAGGGTCGAGCTCGCCATCGACGTGCTGGCGGATGTGCGCCATGACGTGCCGGATGTCGAGCTGCGGGTCGTCGGGGACGGGTGGTGGCGTCCCGCCGTCGAAAGGTACGTGGCGACGTCGGGTGTCGCGGACCGGGTGCGGCTCCTCGGTCATGTCGACGAGGAGACGAAGCATCGCGAGCTGGCCCGCGCCTGGCTGGCCCTGGCCCCCAGCGCCAAAGAGGGATGGGGCCTCAATGTCGTGGAGGCGGCCTCACACGGGGTGCCGACGATCGCCCACCACGGCGCAGGCGGGCTGTCCGAGTCGGTCGTCGACGGCGTCACCGGGGTCCTCGTCGCCGATGTGGCGGAGATGGCGGAGGTGACCCGTGCCCTCCTCGGCGATGGCCCCAGACGGGAGCAGCTCGCCGAGAACGCGCGAGCGCTCTCCCATCGCTACACCTGGGACGCTGCCGTCGAAGAGTGGGACCGACTGCTCGAGTCCGTGGCCCGGAAGGACGCCGGCGACCGCGGTCGCCAGGTGGTCTCCGCGTGACGGGACACCTCCTCGAGCCCTCGGGCTCGCTCCGACGGTCCATCCAGCTGTTCAGGGCCTTTCGTGTCGAGCAGAGCGACCCGGACCACTTCTATTCCATGCTCGCACAGGACTCCATCCGCGAGCTCCGGCGGTGGCTTCCTCTGGAGGGCGCCACGGTTCTCGACGTCGGCGGGGGCCCCGGCTACTTCGCGGACTCCTTCCTGGCGGCAGGAGCGCGCTACGCCGGACTCGACCCGGATGTGGGTGAGCTCACAGCGCGGGGGCGCGCCGGAGTGAACACCGTCCGGGCCTCCGGCCTCGAGCTGCCGGTGGCAACCGCCTCGGTCGACCTCGCCTACTCGAGCAATGTCCTCGAGCACGTGCCCTCCCCTGAGCGGATGGCGGAGGAGATGGTGCGGGTCACTCGGTCGGGCGGGACCATCGTGATCTCATGGACCCCGTGGCTCTCGCCCTGGGGGGGCCACGAGACGTCGCCGTGGCACTACCTCGGGGGACGGCGGGCCGCGAATCGGTACGCTCGCATCCACGGGCGGCGTCCCAAGAACGACTTCGGTAGCAGCCTCTACGCGTGCTCGATCAGCCGCATGATGCGCTGGGCCGGCGGCGCGGCGGCTGAGGGTCGGGTGGACGTGGTGGACGTACTGCCGAGGTACCACCCGGCATGGGCGAAGTGGGTCATCCGGGTGCCGGGCCTGCGTGAGGCCGTCAGCTGGAACGCCGTCCTGGTCTTGCGCAAGTCATGACAGCTGCTCTGCACCAGGAGCTCCGTCCCACTCACAGCGCCCTCAAGAGCGGTCCCCGCGCGCTCGTGTGGCGGGTACGCCTGCTCGTTGCCGTCACTGCGTTCGCGGCGGTGGCCTTCCGTCAGTCGACCGGGCTCATCGTCCCTGACACGAAGCTCGACCTGACTGCCGACCCCGGCGCGTTCCTGGGCCGGGCCTTGCACCTCTGGGACCCCGGTGGGGCCTTCGGACAGCTGCAGAACCAGGCGTACGGCTACCTCTTCCCGGTCGGGCCGTTCCACTGGGCCCTGTCCTCCGCCGGCTTCCCACCGTGGGTGGTCCAGCGCCTCTGGTGGACAACGATCTTCGCCACGGCGCTGCTCGGCATGTGGCTACTCACGCGCGCCCTGGGCGTACGGGACCCCTGGGCACGTCTGGGCGCGGCGATCGCCTTCGCGGCGGCGCCGAGGTTTGTGGCCGAGATCGCGGTGACCTCGGTCGAGGTATGGCCGCTGGCCCTGTCTCCCTGGGTTCTGCTCCCCCTGGTCGTCCGGGACCGCTCGACGAGCTGGAGGGCCAGCCGGTCGGCCCTCGCCTTCCTGCTCGTCGGCGCCGTCAACGCTGCGGCCACGCTGGCCACACTCGTGCTGCCGATGTTGTGGCTGATGACCCGGCGCTGGCACAAGGCCCACGTGCGCCTCGCTGTGGCGTGGGGGTTGGCCATCATGGCCGTGGCCACCTGGTGGATCGTGCCCCTGCTGGCCTTGGGACGCTTCAGCCCGCCATTCCTGTCCTGGATCGAGAACGCGAGCGTGACGACGGGCACCGCCAGCCCCTTCGAGGTGGTGCGCGGGACCTCCGCGTGGCTCGGGTTCCTGCTCACCCCGACCGGCCCTTCATGGCCCGCGGCCTGGCTCCAGACGACTGTTCCCGTGGTCCTCATGGCGACCGTCCTGGTCGCCGCGGTCGGCCTCTTGGGCCTTCGGTTTGGGGGGGAGGTCCGCTCGTTCCTCGTGCTCGGGTTGGTGGTGGGGGTTGCTCTCGTCACCTTCGGGCACCACGGTGGGGGCGGGTGGCCCTGGGCCAGCTGGTTGCAGGACCTCCTCGACGGGCCACTGGCGGCCTTCCGCAACACCCACAAGTTCGAGCTCGTCGTCCGCATCCCGATCACCGTCGGAGTCGCCCTGGCTCTTGAGCGGGGGGCGACACTGGTCCGGGCCCGCACTCCGACGCGGCCCGTCCGATCTGCGGTCAGGCCGTTGATGGCATTCGCCGTCGCTTGTGTCCTGGTCGCCTCCGCCGCCCCGGCCGTCTCCTCCTCCATGGCCCGCCCTGAGGGGTACGCGGCCATCCCGGACCATTGGCGCGACGCGGCAGCCTGGTTGGACGCTCAGCCGGAGACGGGCAGCGTGCTCGTGGCACCCTCGGCCGCCTTTGCCGACTTCACGTGGGGCTCGACCAAGGACGAGCCGTTCCAGGCGCTCCTGGAGCGGCCCCACGTCGTGCGCGATGCCGTGCCGCTGGGTTCCGCCGGCGCCACTCGCCTCCTCGACTCGGTGATGGACCTGCTGGCGACGGGTCAGCGGGTGGAGCGACTGGGCAGCACGCTCGCGATGGCAGGTGTCGCGTTCGTGCTGGTGCGCAACGACATCCGGCTCGATGCCCAAGGAGACCCCCCGAGTGTCATGGTGCGGTCCCTTCAGGAGTCGGGCTTGGAGCGCGTCGCCACCTTCGGTCCTCCCAGTGGGGCCGTCGGCGAGTCCGACACGATCACCGTCGACTACCGCACCCTGCTGCAGCGGCCGTCGATCGAGATCTACGCGACCAGCGGCGCAGCCCAGGCCAGGCTGGTTCCCCTGGCATCCCTTCCGGTCCTGACCGGCGGCCCGGAAAACCTCCCGGCCGTCACCGAGGCCTTGGGGCCTCAGGACGTGCTCCTCGAGGCGGACGCGTCGGGTGTCGGCGACGCCGCTGGGGGCCCGACGATCCTCACCGACGGCCTGAGGCGTCGGGAGGTCAACTTCGGCCTTCCCACTCACAACACCTCCGGAGTGTTGGAGACCGGCGACCCCGGTCGGTCGGGGCGGAAGGTCATCGACTACTCCGTCCCCGGAGGCCAGTCGAGCCTCACCTGGAGTGGAGTTGCGTCCGTCCGGGCCTCCTCGTCGGCGTCGGATGCCTATGCGACGCTGCGGACGGGCCCGGGCCAGGGGCCGCAGCAAGCGTTGGACGGCGACGACCGAACCCGTTGGCTCAGCGGGCGGTTCGGACAGGCGACCGGTGAGTGGCTCCAGGTGGACTTCACCCGCCCGACGCGGGTGGCCGGCACCACGATCACCCTGTCCGGAGCATCTCCGGTGGCCGCTCGGCCCAGAGCTGTCAGGGTCGAGACCGACATCGGGGCCGTGACAACCACCGTCGTTGCGGGCCCGGCTGTTCGCCTCCGGACCCCCCCGGGCGCAGCGAGCTGGCTGAGGATCACACTCGTCGACGTCGAGCCCGGGGTGCAGAACGGCTTCTCCGTCGCGGAGCTGTCGGTTCCGGGGGTGACGCCCCGTCCGACGCTCAGCCTCCCCGGAGCGTCGGACCCCCAACTCGTCCTCCTGGAGACCGGCAAGCCGGGACGTTCCGAGTGCCTCACGCTGGACGGGACGGTCGCCTGCAGCCCGACGCTGCGTCGGGACGCTGAGGAGCTCGGCTGGCGGCGCAGCTGGACAGCGACCGCAGCAGGGCAGTACTCCGTCAAAGGGGAGGTCACCCCGGTCGACGGACCGGCGCTCGAGGAGCTGCTTGCCCTTCCGTCCGGCTGGAAGGCCACCGCCTCCTCCCGGCTGGTCACCGCACCATTGGGGCGCCCGGACGCGGGTATCGACGGGGACCCCAGTACCGGGTGGGTGGCCAGTCCGGCCGACCCGCGGCCGTGGTACGAGATCTCCCTCCCGCGGAGGATTCGGGTCTCGGGGATGAGGATCACCAAGAGCCGCGAGTTGCCGGCCTCGACGCCGGTCACGGTGACGGTGACGTTCGACAACGGGACCACGCGCACGGTGACCGCCGACGACTCCGGCGTGGCCCGGTTCCCACCGATCCGGACGAGTTCGCTGCGCCTGACCTTCGGCGAGGCCCGGCTCATGGAGAACATCGACTCGGAGACAGGGCGGCACTCCTTCGCCCCGCTGGGCTTCAGCGAGCTGCGCCTGCTTGGTGCGAAGCGGCTCAGTGTCCCACTGGTCGCCGGGGCAGGCACAGGGGTGCCGTGCGGCTTCGGCCCGGAGCTGACCATCGGGGGCCGAGGGTACGCGACCCGGGTGCGCGGAACGATCGCGGAGCTGCTGACCGGAGGGACCCTCTCCTGGGAGCCGTGCGCCACCGCGGGGGTCGTGCCCACGCCGGTCGGGCGAGTGACCGTCGAAGCGCGGGCCAGCGCGGAGTTCAGCCCCTCGCAGCTGTCCCTGCGGTCCATGTCCCTTCGGCGGCAGGCGGATACCTCGAGCGAGGTCTCCGTCGAGAGAACCAGTCCGTCGGTGCTCACTGCGGGTGTGGGCGCACGCTCGGCTGCGAGCGTGCTGGTCCTGCCCCAGAACTACAACCCGGGATGGACCGCGAGAGGCCCGGAGGCAGCTCTCACCCCGATACGAGTCAACGGGTGGCAGCAGGGCTTCGTCGTCCCTGCCGGTCCCGCGACCGCCCTGGTTGCCGAGTTCGCTCCCAACCGGCTCTACCAGTTCGGGCTCTTCGTCGGAGCGCTCCTTGCGCTTCTGGTGCTGGTCATCGCCGTGCGCTCACCGCGCCGGGGGACGGGGCCGCACCCTTCGGCCGGCTGGGTGGGTTCACCGATCGCGGGGGCTGTCGTGGCCGTGGCCGCCGGCGGTCCAGTGGCGTTGTTGGCTGGCGCAGCCGCACTCGTCGTCGCGGTGGGGACGAGGCGAAGGACTGAGTGGCTTCCCTTCGTCTCGCTGCTCGCCGCGGGCGCCGCGGTGACGGCCCGCCCGTTCCCGGCGTACTCAGCACACGTCGACTCGTGGCTCGTTCAGGGCCTGGTCTGGCTCTCGATCCTGAGCACCGTCGGGTGTCGGCCCGAGCGGCGACCGACCCGGACGCGACGCATGATGGGCCGCTCGACCAGGTAGTAGCTGGCGGCCGCGGCGAGGAGCGCCATCGCGAGCGTGAGCACCCAGCGTGGTCCGAACCGTCCGGTGAAGGCCGCAAAGCCCGGGATCTCGTTGACCAGCTCGAGGGCGATGACGTGGTAGGCGAACACGCCGTAGGAGACTCGTCCGAGCCACACGCCGGCACGCCCCGTCAGGGGAGCGAGGGCACGCGGCTCCGCGGCGGGAGGAATGGCCAGCACGGTTGGGGCGACCGCGAGCAGCCCGATCGCCGCGTAGAGCAGGTTCTTTGCCGCAGCCTGGAAGGGGGTGGGCTCCGTCAGGTCGATCGGTCCGGCCACCGCGCTGGTGGACAGCAGGTAGAGGGCGCCCAGCAGGGCCCACACCGTGCCCGGGTGGTGGGCGAGGACCTCGAGTCGAGAAACCGGCAGCACTCCCGTCGAGCGACCCGCGTGCCAGACCGCCAGTCCCATGCCCACCGCGAACCACCCGACATATCCGGGCAGCCACAGCCTCGCCGGTGGATGTCCGACGACGGTTGCGAAGGCCATCCAGGCGGCGCCGACGGCAGGAAGGACCGAGAAGCCGATGAGAACACGCCGACACCACGAGGCGTTGCCCGGCCCCCGACAGACCAGCGCGGCGACCAGAGGCAGCACGAGGTAGAACGCCACCTCCGTCCCAAGGCTCCAGAACTGGGTCAGCCCCGGAGTCAACGGAGTGTCGACGTAGATCTGCGTGAGCGTGGCGTGGGCCACGTAGTCGCCCGTCGAGCCGCCCCGCACCAGCAGGGCGGCAGCCGCCACGGCGATCCAGAGGGGCGGGAGGATACGCGCCGCCCGCCGCGCATAGTAGGCGAGCGGGCGGGGTCGATGACGCCCCTCCAGGTGGGCCATGGCATGGGGGCGGAAGAGCAGGAAGCCCGACACGACGAAGAACAGGGCAACCCCCGCATCGAGGCGAGCCAGGATCGACGCGAAGGGCCCCCGCAGGGCATCCCCACTGTCGAAACCCACGTGCGTCGTCAGCACGGCGAGTGCGCCCACGAACCGGAGTCCGTCGAGTGCGTCGAAGCGCAACCTCATCAGCGTGGTCCCCCTCGATGGGTCCTCGCACAGCGGCGGCGGGCGCGCTCGATGCGGATGCTCATCGTCACTCGGCCGGGGTGGGGAACCCGAGCTGCACGTCTCCCACGCAGAAGTTCATGTCTTCGGGGAGCCCGGTGAAGACGAGTTCGGATCCTTCGGCGACCAGCGCGACGTACACCTCACCGAGGCCCTCGGACAGCTGGACCTCCTGGCTGTCATCTCCGAGGGAGACGGTGGCGAAGGCCGGGGCGTCTGCGAGGTAGCCGATCCGGACCGCCCATCCCCAGCGGTGAACAGGTTGCGACAAGGTGATTCGAACCGTCCCATTCCTTGCCCCGTAACAGCTGTTGGCGCGCGGGATGGACGTCGCGACGGGGTTGATCCGCATGGGCACGAGCGCGCCGGTGGCATTGAGGACGTAGGGCGCCGTGAACACGCGCTGCTCGTACAGGTCCTTTCGCCTGTCAGGCATGAGCGGGGCCAGGTATCGGCTGGCGGTGTTGTACGACGCGAAGAGCGGTCCGATGATCTGGCCGGGAACTTCGGTGTCGTACACCTCAGCCGTAGGGGGCAGCCGCTCGATCGACTCCACTGTGTTCGTGACGAACTGGCGGGCCGGGTTGTTGGTGCTGAAGGCGGCGTACCCCCCGAAGGCATGAAGTGAGAGACCGGCGATCACTGCCATCGATGTCAACAGGGCCGCGAGTGGTGCCGGCCGGGGCAGGCGTGTCTGCAGCTCACGTGCCGTGGTGGTCCACGGGCGCGTCTCGTCGACGAGCGGCATCAGGGCCGCACCCAGGGCCACGACGAGAGGAACGACCGCGTCCGCGAGGTAACGAGTCTCCAGGGCCACGATGGAGCCACCGAAGGCGACTCGTCCGGCTGCCACCGTGGCGATGGAGCCCAGGAGGTAGACGAGGAGGGCAGCCCAGAACCGGGCGGCACTTCGGCGAAGGACGAGAGATCCGACCACCACCGCGGAAGCAACGATCCACAGGGCCCAGTCGAACGCCCTGGGCGAGTCGACGATGGCGAGCGCGTAGCTCGTCGGTTGCCAGTCCCAGGGTCCGCCGAAGGTGCCGGGCACGAAGGTCCGCGCCACGCTGAGGAAGACGAAGTCCGCCAAGGGACCGGGGTCCGGGGCGGTCACCGGCGAGTCGTTCCCGGCACTCTGCACGCCGGGCACGTACAGGGCCAGATAACCCAGAGAGGCGACGAGGTACCCGAGCCAGACCCACCGCGTCCTCCTGGCCAAGGCCCACACCACGGAGGGCGTCAGCCTGGCCCCGTGGGCAACAGCCAAGGTGAAGACGATGACGTAGGGGAGGAAGATGACGATCTTCTCGAAGCTCGCGAGGCCGACGACGAACCAGGCGACCGCCCACCAGGCGTCACGTGGCGCGCCCGACCGGACGTAGCGCGTGTGCCAACGCAGCGCTCCCGCGATCGCGATCATCAGGGGCAGCCAGATGATCGCGGCGGCCAGCCATGTGAAGGCGGGCAGGGTGAGCGGCGTGATGCAGAAGATGGCGTACGGCACGAGGACCAGGGCGCGACGGCCGAACAGCTCGGTGAGGAGCAGCCAGACCTGGCGGCTCAGGAACGCCTGGCCCGCGAGGAGCACCGCGACGGTGACGCCCCAGTTCAACGGGGCGAAGTGGGCCAGCAGCCACATCGTGGCGAAACCGATGGGCTCGAAGTGCCCGGTGTGAACCCGGGTCAGGTAGGCCCACCCGAAGCCGCTCTCCATGGCCCGGGAGCTGAGCATGAAGTCATCGGTGATGAAGAAGCTGTCCTTGACCACGCTGGCGCGAGCGGCCAGGGCCAGGATCGTGATCACCAGGACCGCGGTCCTGAGCAGGTCCCTCTCCAGCCATGGGGGACGCTCGACCTCGGAGGTCGGTTCCTCCGTCCCGGTGGGACTCGCCGTCGCCGCAGCAGCTCCAGCGGCCGAGGTGACGTCGCTCACCGGTCACTCCTTGGTCTCTGAGTTGGCTGCGGGGCCTGGCCAGTGACGAGGTGGAGTTCTCGCTGGTAGGCTCCGCGCGAGTCATGTTACCTGCGCGTAGCAGGCGGGCATGACCTAGGGACAGCGCCGTCACTCTAGTCGGGAGACCTCTCTTGCGTCGCATCTTCGGTGGCATTGCAACCGCTCTGGGCACCGCCCTGGTTGTCGTGGGATTCCTTGCGAATCCGTACCTCTACAACCAGCTCGCCACGGTCCCGCTGGACCAGCACCCCGCGATCTCCGAGAGCGGAGAGCAGGACTGCGAGGCGGAGGTGAATGACTGTTACACCTCCCGCTCGGAGGGCACCGGCATGGAGGTGCTCCGGCTCTGGGCGGACGCAGAGGAGAAGGCGCACTACGACAAGCTCACCGACGCACACGTGCTCAGCACCCGGACCGTCGTCGGCGTCCCGGGCGAGGTGTCGGGGGACGATGAGCGCACCGCCGTGTGGCAGACGGGGGTCAAGTCCGAGGCGGCCGGTGTCGGCGACCTGACCTACAGCATGGAGGTCGTCACGTTCGATCGCGTGACCGGCGAGACCACCGGCTCTCCGCTGGACGTGCGCTCAGCGGGCGACCTGGACGACCCGGAGAAGGTCGTGCCGGTCCTGCACTCCGGCCAGTTCTTCAAGTTCCCCTTCAACGCGCAGAAGAAGACCTACCAGTTCTGGGACGGCGACCTCGGCCAGGCGGTCCCGATCGAGTTCATCCGGGAGGAGAACCTCTACGGCACCGAGACCTACGTGTTCCAGCAGTCGATCCCGAAGACGAGGGTCACCACCCGTTCGGTCCCCGCCGGAATCTTCGACGCCACTGGGGAAAACGTCGATGTCGAGGTCATGTACGCCAACAAGCGGACGCTGTGGGTGGAGCCCAACACCGGGGTGATCGTCAAGGGGCAGGAGGAGCTGGAGCGCTCGCTGGTCTCCGCTCAGTACGGCAGCGTCAACACCACGAAGGGCACGATCGGCTACAACGAGAAGACCGTCCTCGCCAACGCCGAGACCTGGGGCTCCAAGGGCCGTCTGCTGGGGTTCGTCCGCGACACGCTGAAGCCGGTGGGTCTGGTCGTCGGGGGCCTGCTCGTGCTCGTCGGCCTGGCGCTGCTGCTCGTCCGACCTCGTCGGGAGGAGCCGGCCCAGGGCGTGGACGGCCTCGGCACGCTGGGGAGCCGACGACAGCGGACCGCACGCCCCTGAGCTCGCGCGGGGCTCGCGCGGGCTCGGGTGGGGCACCCTCGCGTCGGTCCTCAGGCAGCCCCGTCAGGGGTCAGAGAGCAGACGAAGATGGCAGTGCCCGGGATGAGGCGCCCGCGCAGTGGTGACCATCCGCCCCACGTCTGCTCGTGCCCGTCCGGCCACTCCGGCTCGATCAGGTCGACCAGACGGAGGCCGGCGTCGGTGATCTGGCGCACGAGCTCGCCCATGGTGCGGTGGTGCTCGACGTAGGTGGCCAGCCGGTCGGAGTCCTGCTCGACGTACGGCGTCCTGTCGAAGTAGGAGTACGTCGCGGTGAGGCCCCCGGGGCCGGGGTCGTCGCGGAACGCCCACCGGATCGGATGGGTCGTGGAGAAGACGAACCGCCCGCCGGGTCTGAGCACGCGGGCTGCCTCCTCGAGCACGACGGCAGGGTCTGCGACGAAGGGGATGACCCCGTAGGCCGTGAAGATGACGTCGAAGGAGCCGGCGGCGAAGGGCAGCTCGCGCCCGTCACACTGCACGAAGGGCGCCCGGTGATCCGGTGCGAGACCGTCGTTGACGGCACCCCCCTGCCGGATCATGCCGGCGGAGAGGTCACTGGCGACGACCTTCGCTCCCTGGAGCCGCACCCAGCGCGAACCCTGCCCCGCCCCGGCGCCGATCTCGAGCACCCGCCGTCCGGCCAGGTCGCCGAGGAGGCGGGCGTCGGCCTCTCGCAACCCCTCGGGGCCCCACACGAGGTCCGCGTCCCCGAGGAAGGCGCCGTGCTCCTGGTAGTAGCCGGCGGCCTCGTCGTCCCACCAGGAGCGGTTGGCCCGCACGGTCTCTCGCGGGGCTGCCGGACGTCTCAGCGCCTCGGCCGGCTCGCTCATCGACCACCCCGACCAGAGCGCCTTTGACCGGCTCCGTCGCGCACGGATAGGATGATCGAGCGCATTCGTGTGCTCAGTTCACCATGTCCACACGGCGACCCACAGCCGCCGCCAATTTTACAGTCCACAATCGGAGTTCCTACTACATGACTGCCAACACGGTCGAGAAGACCGCGCCTGAGGTCGCCATCAACGACATCGGCTCTCAGGAAGACATCCTTGCCGCGATCGACGCGACCATCAAGGACTTCAACGACGGCGACATCGTGCAGGGTCGCATCGTCAAGGTCGACCGGGACGAGGTCCTGCTCGACATCGGCTACAAGACCGAGGGCGTCATCCCCTCGCGCGAGCTGTCCATCAAGCACGACGTCGACCCCTCCGAGATCGTCGGGGTGGGTGACGAGGTCGAGGCCCTCGTTCTCCAGAAGGAGGACAAGGAAGGTCGCCTGATCCTGTCCAAGAAGCGCGCGCAGTACGAGCGCGCCTGGGGCACGATCGAGAAGATCAAGGAAGAGGACGGGGTCGTCACCGGCACCGTCATCGAGGTGGTCAAGGGTGGCCTCATCCTCGACATCGGCCTCCGCGGCTTCCTGCCGGCCTCGCTCGTCGAGATGCGTCGCGTCCGCGACCTCCAGCCGTACGTCGGCAAGGAGATCGAGGCCAAGATCATCGAGCTCGACAAGAACCGCAACAACGTGGTCCTGTCGCGTCGCGCCTGGCTCGAGCAGACGCAGTCCGAGGTCCGCACCACGTTCCTCAAGGAGCTCCAGAAGGGCCAGGTCCGCCAGGGCGTCGTCAGCAGCATCGTCAACTTCGGTGCGTTCGTCGACCTCGGTGGCGTGGACGGTCTCGTCCACGTGTCCGAGCTGTCCTGGAAGCACATCGACCACCCGTCCGAGGTCGTCGAGGTCGGCACTGAGGTCACCGTCGAGGTCCTCGACGTCGACATGGACCGCGAGCGAGTCTCCCTGTCGCTGAAGGCGACGCAGGAGGACCCGTGGCAGCACTTCGCGCGGACTCACGCCATCGGCCAGGTCGTGCCCGGCAAGGTCACCAAGCTCGTCCCCTTCGGCGCCTTCGTCCGCGTCGAGGACGGCATCGAGGGCCTCGTGCACATCTCGGAGCTGGCTGAGCGTCACGTCGAGCTCCCGGAGCAGGTCGTCAACGTCGGTGACGAGATCTTCGTCAAGGTCATCGACATCGACCTCGAGCGTCGCCGCATCTCGCTGTCGCTCAAGCAGGCCAACGACGAGAGCGTGCCGGTGTCGGAGTTCGACCCGACGCTCTACGGCATGGCCGCCGAGTACGACGAGGAGGGGAACTACAAGTACCCCGAGGGCTTCGACCCGGAGACCAACGAGTGGCTCGAGGGCTACGAGGCCCAGCGCGAGAAGTGGGAGCGGCAGTACGCCGAGGCCCACGCCCGCTGGGAGGCGCACAAGGCGCAGGTCGACGCCGCCGCGAAGGCCGACGCCGAGGCTGCTGCCAACGCCGGCATGGCCACGTCGTACTCGTCCGCCAGCGGTGCTTCCTCGGAGAGCCAGTCCGCGCCGACCCCTGCTGAGGGCACGCTCGCCTCTGACGAGGCGCTCGCTGCGCTCCGCGAGAAGCTGACCGGCAACTGACGACACCAGGCCGTATGCCGCTGGGCCCGCTCGAGCGGTAACGGCCACACCGAGCCCCGGTCCTTCACGAACGTGAAGGACCGGGGCTCGGTCCGTCTCCGCGGCCTCGGCCCCGCGGTCGTCATCTCGCCGTCGTCATCTCGCGGTCGTCATCTCCCTGTCGCCGGGTGCGACCGTGTCGTTCCTTCACCCGCTGTTCATGTCCGGTTTCCCCAGAGGTCGGAAGTCCGCGACCGGTCGGTAAACCGGTTCCGCCACCGTGGCGACGTGCAGCAGCTCCTGGCCCTGCCCGACCACGCCGCCACCGCCGCGCCGGTCTCGTCCCCGGCGGCCGGGGGGACCGACCCCAGAACTGCCCGGCTCTCGGCGCGCCGGCGGTGGCCGGGTCCACGGATCGACGTCCAGGGTCATCGGGGCGCCCGCGGTCTGGTCGTCGAGAACACGATCCCGAGCTTCCTCGCGGCCTTCGAGGCCGGTGTCACGGGCGTGGAGCTCGACGTGCGCCTCACGGCCGACGACCAGGTCGTCGTGTGGCACGACCCGCGCATCGAGGCCGACAAGTGCCGGTCCACGACCCACGACTTCACCGGTGCCCTCGTCGCTGACCTCACCTTGGAGCAGCTGCGGACGGTCGACGTCGGCTCGCGCACCGTCCCCGGGTTTCCGGGGCAGCGGGCCGCCGCCGGCGAGCGCATCCCGACCCTGACGGAGGTGCTCGACGTCGGGCGTGAGCGAGCGCCTGGCATCTGGTGGACCATCGAGCTCAAGCTCGACCCCACGGAGCCCGGCGTGGCGGGCACCCGCGTCCGGCTGCTCGACGGGGTGCTGGGTGCGGTCGCGGACGCAGGCACCGGGGCTCGGTCGCTGATCCACTCGTTCGACTGGGCGGTGCTCGAGCGCGCCCGAGAGCTGGCGCCGGACCTGCACCGCTCGGCTCTCGCCGTCACCGGAGTCACCTACGCCGAGGGGTCGCCCTGGCTCGGCAGCGTCGACTGGCGAGACCACGGGGATGACCTCGCCGGTGCCGCTGCGGCGGTCGGTGCCGATGTCGTGTCTCCGCACCACCAGTCCGTCGACGCGCAGTTCGTGGGCCGTGCGCACACCCTGGGCCTCGGCGTGCTGCCCTGGACCGTGAACGAGACGGAGGACGTGCGCCGCGTCGTCGCGGCAGGAGTCGACGGACTGATCACCGACGATCCGGTCAGGGTGCTGTCGATCGTCGGCTGACGCAACGAGGGTCCGACGATCCCCCCGATGCGCCGGACCCTCGTCCCCCTCGCGTGCCCCGCGTGGCCGGTCCCGTGGTCGTGCCAGACTCTGACTGGCACAACGTGTCGTCGAGTCGGTCACGGGGGAGGGCCGGGCGGGCTGGTCCGCCGTTGACTTGAACGGCGTTCCAATGTGCACATCGTGGCGTCGGAGGTGGCAGGTGTCAACTGGTCGGGCCGAGCGCCCTGGGGTCCGTGCGGAGTCCGCCCGAGCCACGCGACGCCGCATCGTCGATGCTGCGACGAGCCTGCTGCTCGCTGAGGGGTACCACGACGTGTCCGTGGCTGCCCTCGCGAAGGCAGCCGGAGTGAGCCCGCAGACCGTGTACAACGCTATCGGGGGAAAGGCGGAGGTCCTCAAGCTCGCCTACGACACCCTCCTGGCGGGCGACGATGCGCCCATCCCGATGTCCGAGCGCCCCGAGTTCCGCGCGATCGCTCAGGCGCCGGACCGGCGCGGGCTCCTCGTCGCGTATGCCGCCCTGTGCGGCCTCATCTACGGGCGGGTCGGGTCGTTGCTCGGTGCGGTCCTCGCGCAGGGACCCGGCGCCGATGCCGGGCTGGCGCGTTTCGTCGAGGCGATCGAGGCTGAGCGCCGCACTGGCAACGCCAACGTGATACGGCTCCTGGACTCCGTCCACGGAACGCCGGAGACCCCGTGCTCCGGGGCGTTCCTCGACGAGATGTGGACCCTCACCGCACCCGAGGTCTACGACCGCCTGGTCCGACGGTGCGGCTGGACGCACGACTCCTACGTCGGCTGGCTCGGCCAGGTCCTCGTCGCTGCCGACGCGCGACACTTCAGGCACCGAGGGGAATGAGTCCGATGCCGTAGCGTGTCGCCATGCTGCGTGTCGGAGTGACCGGGGGGATCGGCTCGGGCAAGTCGACCGTGGCGCGTCGCCTCGCAGAGCTGGGCGCGGTGGTCATCGATGCAGACCAGGTCGCGCGCGAGATCATGGACCCGGGCGAACCCGTCCTCGACGAGGTGCGCCAACGGTTCGGCGACGGGGTTCTTCGACCCGACGGCGCCCTCGATCGGGCTCGTCTCGCCGCCATCGTCTTCACCGACCCTGAGGCGCTCGCCGCACTGGATGCCATCACCGGCCCGGCGATCGCCCGACGGGTGGCGCAGCGGCGCTCGGCGGTGCCTGCGGGCCTCGTCTCCGTCTTCGACATGCCCCTCCTCGTCGAGCGTGGGCTCTGGGTCCGCGAGCACGTCTCGATCGCGGTCGAGACCGAGCTCGAGACGCGGGTCCGTCGGCTCGTCGAGCAGCGCGGGCTGGACGAGCAGGACGCCCGCAACCGGGTCACCGCCCAGGCGTCCGACGCCCAGCGCCGAGCGGCCTGCGACGTCGTCCTGCCCAACGACGGAACCCCGGAGGAGCTCGCGGCGGCTGTCGACGTGCTGTGGCGCGACCGGCTCGCCCCCTGGAACGACAACCTCGTCCACGGGCGGGCCTCGCGACGCCCCGACCGTGGCGCCGTCGTCGCCCCACGCCGGGACTGGGGTCAGCGTGGCGGCCGGTTCGTCGCGAAGCTCGCGCACGCCCTGCGTGACATCAGCGCCGTCACCGAGGTGGAGCACATCGGCTCCACCTCCGTGCCGGAGCTGCCGGCCAAGGACGTCCTCGACATCCAGGTCGGCATCCGCGACCTCCGCGCCGCCGACGAGCCGCCGTTCGCCGCGGCCATGCTCGAGGCGGGACTGCTGCGCTTCCCGGACCTGACCGCCGACTCGCCCCACCCTCCCGGCTCCGACCCCACCGGCTGGGGGAAGCGGGTGTACGGCTCGACCGACCCGGCCACCATCGCCCACGTCCACGTGCGCGAGACCGGTTCCGCGGGGTGGCGCTTTGCCCTGCTGTTCCGCGACTGGCTGATCCACCAGCCAGCCGAACGCCTCGCCTACGCCGCCGAGAAGAGCCGGCTCCTCGCCGTCGACGACACGACCTCGACCTACACGGAGGCGAAGGAGCCGTGGTTCGCCGACGCCCACCCCCGTGCCGAGGCGTGGGCGGCACGGACGAGCTGGACCCCGCGCTGAGGTCAGCGGGGGCACCCGGGGAAGTCAGCGGCATACGACGTTGTTGAGGCTCTCGTGAGAGGTGAGTACAAGGTTCCCGGCGGCAAGCTCGTGGCAGTCGACCTCGAGGTCTCCGACGGGAGGCTCTCCGAGGTCAGCGTCTCGGGTGACTTCTTCCTCGAGCCCGACGAGGCACTCGAGGACATCAACGCGGCACTGGGCGGGCTCCCGGTCGACTCAGGGGTCGAGCAGCTCGCCGCCGCTGTCGACTCGGCGCTCGACGAGGCGGTGTCGCTCATCGGCTTCACGCCCGAGGCCATCGGCATCGCGGTCCGGCGAGCCCTCGGCAAGGCCACCGGATGGCACGACCACGTCTTCGACGTCATCGCCCCGCTCACCCTTGACCCGGCCATGCACGTCGCCCTCGACGAGGTCATCGCTCGTGAGGTGGCAGCCGGTGAACGCCCGCCCACCCTGAGGTTCTGGGACTGGGACCGCCCTCTCGTCGTCATCGGCTCCTTCCAGAGCGTGCGCAACGAGGTCGACCCCGACGGGGCCGCGCGCCACGAGATCGAGGTGGTCCGCCGGGTGTCCGGCGGCGGAGCGATGTTCATGGAGCCCGGCAACACCATCACCTACTCCCTCGTCGTGCCCAGCTCGCTCGTCGAGGGCCTCAGCTTCGAACGCTCGTACTCCTTCCTCGACGACTGGGTGATCGGGGCGCTCGCCGACGTCGGGGTGCGGGCACACTTCGTGCCGCTCAACGACATCGCGAGCGACCAGGGCAAGATCGGCGGCGCCGCTCAGAAGCGGTTGGTGTCGGGCGCCGTCCTCCATCACGTGACCATGGCCTACGACATCGACGCCGACAAGATGCTCGAGGTGCTGCGGATCGGGCGCGAGAAGCTGTCGGACAAGGGCACCCGGTCGGCGAACAAGCGGGTCGACCCGATGCGGTCGCAGACCGGCATGTCGCGCGAGGCGATCATCGACAGCTTCATGGCGTCGTTCGCCCGCACCCACCGGACGGTTCCGGGGACGTACACCGCCGCGGAGCTCGAGGCCGCCCAGGCGCTCGTCGACACGAAGTTCGCGACCCACGAGTGGACCCACCGTGTCCCGTGACCCGGCCCAGCGGCATACGGCACGGGTGTTGTCGGCGCCGGCACGTACCGTGTAGTCATGCGTCCCACGACCGATCTGCAGCGCACCGTGGCCCCCTTCGAGGTGATCTCGGACTACCGGCCGAGCGGTGACCAGCCCCAGGCGATCGCGGAGCTCGCGCGGCGGATCACGGCGGGGGAGCAGGACATCGTCCTCCTCGGAGCGACCGGCACCGGCAAGTCCGCGACGACGGCCTGGCTCATCGAGCAGGTGCAGCGCCCCACGCTCGTCATGGCGCCCAACAAGACCCTCGCGGCGCAGCTGGCCAACGAGTTCCGCGAGCTGATGCCCAACAACGCCGTCGAGTACTTCGTCTCGTACTACGACTACTACCAGCCCGAGGCCTACATCCCGCAGACGGACACCTACATCGAGAAGGACAGCTCGGTCAACGACGAGGTCGAGCGGCTCCGGCACTCGGCGACCAACTCGCTGCTGACCCGCCGCGACGTCATCGTCGTCGCCTCGGTCTCGTGCATCTACGGCCTCGGCACCCCGCAGGAGTACGTCGACCGGATGGCGCGGATCAAGGTCGGCGACGAGGTGGACCGGGACTCGCTGCTCCGGCGCTTCGTCGAGATGCAGTACTCGCGCAACGACCTCGCCTTCACCCGGGGCACCTTCCGGGTGCGCGGCGACACCGTCGAGATCATCCCCGTCTACGAGGAGCTCGCCATCCGCATCGAGTTCTTCGGCGACGAGATCGAGCGGATCTACACCCTGCACCCGGTCACCGGCGAGGTCGTTCACGAGGAGCAGGAGATGTACGTCTTCCCGGCGTCGCACTACGTCGCCGGTCCGGAGCGCATGGAGCGCGCGATCCGCGGCATCGAGCTCGAGCTCGAGGACCAGCTCACCCGGTTCGAGAAGCAGGGCAAGCTCCTCGAGGCGCAGCGCCTGCGGATGCGCACGACCTATGACATCGAGATGATGCGGCAGGTCGGCTTCTGCTCCGGCATCGAGAACTACTCGCGGCACATCGACGGCCGCGGGGCCGGGTCGGCCCCGAACTGCCTGCTCGACTACTTCCCCGAGGACTTCCTGCTCGTCATCGACGAGTCGCACCAGACCGTCCCCCAGATCGGGGCCATGTACGAAGGTGACATGTCCCGCAAGCGGATGCTCGTCGAGCACGGCTTCCGCCTGCCCAGCGCGATGGACAACCGCCCGCTCAAGTGGGAGGAGTTCCTCGAGCGGATCGGCCAGACGGTGTACCTGTCGGCCACGCCGGGGGAGTACGAGCTGGCCAAGTCGGGCCGGAGCGGACCTCCCGTCGAGCAGATCATCCGACCGACGGGCCTGATCGACCCCGAGGTGGTGCTCAAGCCGACCAAGGGCCAGATCGACGACCTCATGGACGAGATCCGCATCCGGGTCGACCGCAACGAGCGGGTGCTCGTCACGACCCTGACGAAGAAGATGGCCGAGGACCTCACCGACTACCTTCTCGACAAGGGGATCCGGGTCCGCTACCTGCACAGCGACATCGACACGTTGCGTCGGGTAGAGCTGCTGCGGGAGCTGCGTCAGGGCGTCTTCGACGTGCTCGTCGGCATCAACCTGCTCCGTGAGGGCCTCGACCTGCCCGAGGTGTCGCTCGTGTCGATCCTCGACGCCGACAAGGAGGGCTTCCTCCGGTCCGCCCGATCCCTGATCCAGACCATCGGCCGGGCCGCGCGCAACGTCTCGGGGCAGGTGCACATGTACGCCGACAAGATCACCCCGTCGATGCAGGAGGCCCTCGACGAGACGAACCGTCGACGCGACAAGCAGCTGGCGTACAACCGCGAGATGGGGATCGACCCGCAGCCCCTCCGCAAGAAGATCGCCGACATCACCGACCTGCTGCAGCGCGAGGACGCCGACACGCAGGAGCTCCTCGGGTCCGGGCGGATGCAGTCCCGCGGCAAGAGCGGCGCGGGGCGCGGCGCGGTCGCGGCGGACGTCGGCGTGTCCACGGGCCGACGGGGGGACCGGCCGGCCGACCTCGCGGCAGCCGACCTCGCCGGGATCATCCAGGAGCTGACCGAGCAGATGCACCAGGCCGCTGCGGAGCTCCACTTCGAGCTAGCGGCGCGGCTTCGCGACGAGATCAGCGACCTGAAGAAAGAGCTGCGCCAGATGACCGAGGCCACCCGCTAGCCGGGTCGGACCCGGGCCACGGTCCGCCCACCGGGCGAGATTTGGGCAGACGCTCACCGGGATGAAACACTCAGTCGTTCACGGAGGGGAGTATCCCCGAAGCGATGGGTTCGTCATCACGGCTCCGACATGGTCGGTCCCGGGCTCATCGGCCGGCCTGCAGGGCGGGAGAGACCTCCGGTTGCTCACGTTGTCCGATCGACGCTGTAACCGGAAGGCGCTCACATGAACGTTCCCACCTGGGGTTGGTACCTCACCCTCGGGCTGATGACCATCGTCCTGCTCATCGATGTCTTCGTCATCGCCCGCCGGCCGCACGTCCCCTCGATGGGGGAGGCGAGCCGGCACCTGGTGTTCTACGTCACCGCCGCGGTCTTCTTCGGTCTGTTCGTGTGGTGGGAGTGGGGCGGCCAGTACGCCGGGGAGTTCTTCGCCGGCTGGTTGACCGAGTACTCCCTGTCGGTCGACAACCTCTTCGTCTTCCTGCTCATCATGCAGAGCTTCCGCGTGCCGCAGCGGCTCCAGCAGTCCGCGCTGATGATCGGCATCGTCATCGCCATCGTGCTGCGCGGCATCTTCATCGCGCTCGGCGCGGTCGTCATCAACGCGTACGCCTGGGTGTTCTACATCTTCGGTGCCTTCCTCATCTACACGGCGATCAAGCTCGCCAAGGGTGGGGAGACGGACGACGACGAGTACCACGAGAACCGCTTCCTCCTCTGGGTCGAGAAGACCTTCCCGGCGACCAAGGAGTGGCACGGCGCCCACCTGACCATCGTGCGGAGCGGCAAGCGTCTGATCACCCCGATGATGATCGTCATCCTCGCGCTCGGCACCACCGACCTGCTCTTCGCGCTCGACTCGATCCCAGCGATCTACGGGCTGACCAAGGAGCCGTTCCTCGTCCTGACGGCCAACATCTTCGCCCTGATGGGTCTGCGCCAGCTCTACTTCCTCATCGGCGGGCTCCTCAAGCGCCTCGTCTACCTCAGCGTCGGCCTGGCCGTGCTCCTCGGCTTCATCGGCGTGAAGCTGATCCTGCACGCCCTCCACGAGAACAACCTGCCGTTCATCAACGGCGGCGAGCCGATCCACGCCGTGCCCGACATCCCCATCAGCGTCTCGCTCGGGGCGATCGTCCTCATCCTCGGCGTGACCACCATCGCCAGCCTGCTCAAGACGCGCCGGGATGCCCGCTCCGAAGCCCGCTCCGCGGCGTCCGTCGACAGCGGGTCGAGCCAGGGTGGGCAGGGCTGAGAAGACGCAGCGTGACCGGTCCGATCGCGATGACCGTGTCGGCGAGGGAGCGCCGGCAGCCCGTGGGTGCGGTCTCCGGGACGGAAGGGTCCGTCCGCGGGGACGGGTCAGCCTGAGCCGACGACCGCGTCGGGCGGGTCCTGCTTGCGCTTGGCGCTGAGGACCATGGCGCTGGCGATGACGACGAGGCCCAGGCCGAGCACCTGCCCGGCGTCGAGGACCTGGCCGAGCACGATGAGGCCGGCGAGTGCGGCAACGGCCGGCTCGAGGCTGAGCAGGATCCCGAAGACGCCCTGGCTCAGGTGGCGCAGCGCCATCAGCTCGAGCGAGTAGGGCAGGACGGAGCTGAGCACCGCGATGCCGAGCCCGAGGCCGACGATCTGCGGCGTCCACGCGTCGACGGAGGCGAGACCGAACGGGGTGACGACGGCGGTGGAGACGATGAGCGCGACGGCGAGGCCGTCCAAGCCGTCGAAGAGGCTCCCGGTGCGCTGGCTGAGCACGATGTAGGCGGCCCACATGACGCCGGCCGCGCCGGCCCAGAACAGACCGATCGGCTCGAAGCGGCCCCACGTGGCGTCGGTCGCGCCGGACACCAGGGCGACGCCGAGTCCCGCGGCCAGCACGGCGGCGATGTCACGCGGTCGCCGGCTGAGGACGGCCGCGAGCGCCAGGGGGCCGAGGAACTCCACCGTGACCGCCACGCCGATCGGCAGGTAGGCCAGCGAGGAGTAGAAGGCGGTGTTCATCGCGGCCAGGGCCAGTCCGAAGAGGACGACGGTGGCCCAGGCCCGCGCCGAACGTCCGAACAGCCGCGGACGGGCGACGGCGCACAGGATCACCATGGCGAAGGCGAGCCGCATCATGACCGAGCCGACCGCCCCGATCCTCGGCACCAAGGTGGCGGCCAGGGCGCCGCCGAACTGGACGGACACGACCCCGCCGAGGACGAGCAGGGGGGCGGTGGAGCGGTCCAGCCTCATCGACGGACCACGCCTGCGGTGGGTCGGGGCGTCCCGACCACCGCGCGTCCAGCTGCGGTCTCGGGAGAAGTCGGGCGCGGCACGGACGCCATCCTTGCATGCGACCTGAGCGGGCCTGAGGCGACGAAGGGCTGACACGAACGGTTCGGCCGTCGTACCGTCAAGTCATGGGCGAGATCACGGTGGAAGAACTCGAAGGCCCCAGGCACCGGCCTGACCCGGAGGATGCCCTGGTCGTCATGCAGGGCTGGCTGCACGCACCCAAGGAGTGGGACGGCACCCGACTGGAGCGACTCTGGAACGACAAGCACGGGCGGTCGCGACTCGGTGTCGGGCTGTGCGTGGCCAACAGCCCGAGGCGCCACTTCGTCGTGAGCAACGTCCCCTACGACGTCGAGGCCGTGCGTGCCGAGCTCGAGTCGCTCATCGCGGAGCTCGAGTCGGGGCCGGACGAGGCCGTCTCCGACCCGCAGACGGTCCCCGCCGAGGACGTGGGCTGACGTCGATCACGTCAGCGTGAGGTCACCATCCCCGGCGGCGCCAGTCGTCGAGGTGGGGGCGTTCGGCGCCGAGCGTCGAGTCGTCGCCGTGGCCGGGGTAGAACCACGTCGCGTCGTCGTACCGGTCGAACACCCGGGCTTCGAGGTCGCCCATGAGGGAGGCGAAGTCGACGGGGCTTGTTGTACGCCCAGCACCCCCCGGGAAGAGCGAGTCCCCGGTGAACAGGTGGGTGGACCCGGCCGGGTCGGAGTAGGCCAGCGCGATCGAGCCCGGGGTGTGACCGCGCAGGTGGAGGATGTCGAGGGCGATCTGCCCGAAGCGCACCACGTCGCCCTGGCCCACCCGTTGGGCGACCGGGACGGGCAGGTCGTCGGCGTCCTCCTCCCCGGCGATGGTGCGTGCGCCCGTGGCGGCGACGACCTCCGCCAAAGCGCGGACGTGGTCCCAGTGCCGGTGGGTCGTGGCCACTGCCTCGAGGCCCGTTCCGCCCGAGCCGACGACCTCGAGGATCCGGTGCGCGTCGTCGGCTGCATCGATCAGCAGCTGGCTGCCGGTCGCGCGGCACGTCAGCAGGTAGACGTTGTTGCTCATCTCCGAGACGGCGAGCTTGCGGATCGTCAGGTCCCTCAGCTCGCGGACGGCGACGGGCCCGTCAGGAACGACGTGTCCGGTGTAGTCGTCGCCGCGCCCGTCCCGGCCGGTGGTCTCCGTGCCCGGTGAGCCGGTCATGGCCTCAGCCTCCGAAGGGAAGCCGGGGGAGGGCGTCGGAGTGGTCCCGGAGGGCGTCGGCGCGTCCCCGCGCGAGCCAGAGGAGCACGCCGTGCCGGGGACCGGTGATCGTGCTGCCACCGTCACCGACGGTCCACTCCTCGCCCTCGTCGGTCCGGATGAGGAGACCCGGGACGCCGTCGCTCGACCCCAGCCGGCGAACGGTGTCCTCGAGGAAGAGATGGACGAGCTCCTCGGGGGCCGATTCGAAGGTGTATCCGGCATCGAGGTCGACGTGGTGCCAGACCACCTCGCGCAGCCGCATGAACGGGACCCGCTCGGCGGCGATGAGCTGGCCACCGGGCACCCGCTCGACGGTGGTGCCGACATGCTCGATCCCGAGCCGGGTGATCTGCGGCGCCAGCGCCGCCGCCGTCACCCGCACGTCCGCGGCGAGCTCGGCGGCCGGCCGGCCGGCGCCGGCCTCGATGTCGGAGTCCCTCGCCTCGGGCGACTCGTACATCGTCTCTGCGGCGCCGGTGAGCACGGCGGCGCAGACCCTGCCGAGCCCCTCGGCATTGCGCGCCAGATGGGTGAGCACGTGACCGCGGGTCCAGCCGGCGCACAGCGACTCGGCGCGCACGTCATCGTCGGCGAACGACTCAGCCGTGGCGACGAGGCGTTCGGTCTCGCTCGGCAGGAGTCTGGTGGACAGGTCAATGAGGTGCATGTCGTGCCTTTCCGGTCGCCTCGGCCAGCGCGAGAGCCGCGCCGACCAGGGTCAGGTGCGAGAACGCCTGGGGGAAGTTGCCCACCATGCGCCCGTTGGCGGGGTCGTACTCCTCCGACAGCAGTCCGACGTCGTTGACGAGGCCGACGAGGCGGTCCATCAACGCGGTCGCCTCGGCCACCATCCCCGCCTTCGCGTAGGCGACGACGAGCCAGAAGGAGCAGGCGAGGAAGGGGTGCTCGTCGCCCTCGAGGCCGTCGACGCCCGTCTGCGTGCGGTAGCGCAGGACGAGGCCGTCGCGCATCAGGTCCTGCTCGACGGCCCTGATGGTCGCGAGCATGCGCGGGTCGTCACCGGGGAGGAAGCCGACGGCCGAGAGGGTGAGCAGGGACGCATCGACCTCGGTCGTGTCGTAGTGCTGGACGAAGCTCTGCCGCTCGTCGTTCCAGCCCTTGTCCATCACCTCGGCCCGGACGAGGTCGCGCAGCTCCCGCCACTGGTCGACCGGACCGTCGAGACCATGCTCCTCGACGGCCTGGATCGCCCGGTCGAAGGCCGCCCAGACCATGACGCGCGAATGGGTGAAGTGCCGCACCGGGCCGCGGATCTCCCACAGCCCGTTGTCGGCCTGCTGCCAGTGCTCGGCGAGGTTGCCGACGAGGGCGCGCTGGAGGTTCCATGAGTCGGCGGTCTCGGTGAGGCCCCGCTGGCGGGCGTGCTCCAGGGCGATCATCACCTCGCCGAGCACGTCCGTCTGACGCTGCCCCACGGCGCCGTTGCCGATGCGCACGGGACGGGAGTCGGCGTACCCGGGCAGGTGCGAGAGCTCACGCTCCGGCAGGTCGCGGGCCCCGTCGACGCAGTACATGATCTGGATGTCGTCCGGGTCGCCGGCCACGGCCCGGAGCAGCCACTGCCGCCACAGGTCGGTCTCCTCGACGTAGCCGCAGGCGAGCAGCGCCTCCAGCGTGAGCGCGGCGTCACGGAGCCAGCAGAACCGGTAGTCCCAGTTGCGCTCGCCGCCGAAGTCCTCGGGAAGCGAGGTCGTCGGGGCCGCGACGATGCCGCCGGTGACCCCGTGGCTGAGGAGACGGAGCACGAGCAGGGAGCGGGTGACGACGTCCTCGTAGGGGCCGTCGTAGTCGCTCCGAGCCGCCCACCCGCGGGTCCGCTCGATGGTGTCGGCGATGCGGTCCATCACCTTGAGCGGCGGAGGGACGGTCTCGTGGCTGCGGAACCAGGTCGTCGCGAAGGTGTAGACCTGGCCGGCCGCGACGTCGAACTCGTCGACGTGGTGGCCGTCCTCGGGGCGGGGGAGACGGGCGCCCCGCAGGACGATCATGTCCGGGCCGGCGACCGCGGTGATGACCTGGTCGACGCCCGCCTCGCGCTCCTCGCTGTGCCGGCTGACCCAGGGACGCATCCGGCCGTAGCCGAAGCGCACGATCCACTCGTGCCGGATGCGAACGGTGCCGCTCACGCCCTCGATGCGCCGGAGGACGTCGGCCCTGCCGTCGCCGAGGGGCATGAGGTCGAGCACCCGGACGACGCCGGTCGACGTCTCGTGCGTCGTCTCGAGGACGAACGAGTCGTCGAGGTAGCGACGGGTGGTCCTGACGTCCGGGTCAACCGGCCCCAGCAGCCAGCGGCCGTTCTCACGCGTCCCGAGGAGGGCGGCGAAGCAGGCATGCGAGTCGAACCGCGGCAGACACAGCCAGTCGACCGACCCCTCGCGACTCACGAGCGCGGCCGTCCCGGTGTCGCCGAGGACGGCGTAGTCCTCGATCGGGGTGACGTTCCCCGCCGGCCAGTTCTCGCTCACAAGCATCACCGTATGCCGCTGGGCTCGCTCGGGGGTGGATGTGCCCTCAGTCGTCGGCCGGGCTGGAAGGAGGGCCGGCGGCGGGAGCCCGCCCAGCGGCATACGGCATCTCACGGATTCAGGCACTGTCGGTCCGGCAACCTAGCATGGGGCGCGTGACTGCTACGCCCTCGGATCGGCACCCCACCTCTCACTCTCTCGTCGTGCGCGGGGCGCGCGAGCACAATCTCAAGGACGTGTCGGTCGACCTGCCCCGCGACAGCCTCGTCGTCTTCACCGGCCTGTCGGGCTCCGGCAAGTCGTCGCTCGCCTTCGACACGATCTTCGCGGAGGGCCAGCGACGCTACGTCGAGTCCCTGTCCTCCTACGCACGCCAGTTCCTCGGACAGATGGACAAGCCGGACGTCGACTTCATCGAGGGACTGTCGCCCGCGGTCTCGATCGACCAGAAGTCGACCAACCGCAACCCGCGCTCGACGGTGGGCACGATCACCGAGGTCTACGACTACCTGCGGCTCCTCTTCGCGCGCGCTGGGCGCCCGCACTGCCCGGTCTGCGGCGAGCCGGTGACGCGGCAGACGCCGCAGCAGATCGTCGACCAGCTCCTGACGCTGGAGGACCGCACCCGCTTCCAGGTGCTCGCCCCCGTCGTCCAGGGCCGCAAGGGCGAGTTCGTCGACCTCTTCGCCGAGCTGCAGACCAAGGGCTTCTCCCGCGCCCGCGTCGACGGGGAGGTCGTCTCCCTCGCCGAGCCGCCCAAGCTCGAGAAGCAGCGCAAGCACACCATCGAGGTCGTCGTCGACCGGCTCGTCGCGAAGGGTGACGACTCCGGCGCCAAGCGACGGCTCACCGACTCCGTGGAGACAGCGCTCGGCCTGGCCAGCGGGATCCTCATCGTCGACTTCGTCGACCGTGAGGCCAAGGACCCGGCCCGGCAGCGGCGGTTCTCCGAGAAGATGGCCTGCCCCAACAACCACCCCTTGGGGATGGACGAGATCCAGCCGCGGTCGTTCTCCTTCAACTCGCCGTTCGGGGCCTGCCCCGAGTGCACCGGCATCGGCACCGAGCTCGAGGTCGACCCCGAGCTCATCGTGCCCAACGACGACCTCAGCCTCGCCGAGGGGGCGATCCAGCCCTGGGCCCAGGGGAGCGGTTCGGCGGAGTACTTCCAGCGGGTCATGGCGGCGCTCGCCGAGGACCTCAAGTTCTCGATGGACGTCCCCTGGCGGGCACTCCCGGAGCGGGCCAGGCAGGCCCTGCTCCATGGGGAGAACTACAAGGTCCACGTGCGGTACCGCAACCGCTACGGTCGCGACCGGTCCTACACGACGGGGTTCGAGGGTGCGGTGCCCTTCATCAAGCGCCGGCACGCCGAGACCGAGTCCGAGTGGAGCCGCGAGCGCTACGAGGGCTACATGCGCGAGGTGCCCTGCCCGGTCTGCAAGGGCGCCCGGCTCAAGCCCGAGTCGCTCGCGGTCCTGATCGACGGCAGGAACATCTCGGAGGTGTGCGCCCTCGCCATCAGTGATGCGGCAGGCTTCCTCGACGACGTCGAGTTCACCCCTCGCGAGCGGCAGATCGCCGAGCGGGTGATCAAGGAGATCGACGCCCGGCTCGGCTTCCTCGTCGACGTCGGCCTCGACTACCTCTCCCTCGACCGGGCGGCCGGGACCCTCTCGGGCGGTGAGGCGCAGCGGATCCGGCTGGCGACCCAGATCGGGTCCGGCCTGGTCGGTGTCCTCTACGTCCTCGACGAGCCGTCCATCGGGCTGCACCAGCGTGACAACCACCGCCTCATCGAGACGCTGACCCGGCTGCGCGACCTCGGCAACACGCTCATCGTCGTCGAGCACGACGAGGACACCATCGCCACCGCCGACTGGGTCGTCGACATCGGTCCCGGCGCCGGAGAGCACGGTGGTCACGTGGTCCACTCCGGCCCGGTCAAGGGGCTGCTCGAGCACCCGGACTCCCTCACCGGCATGTACCTCTCCGGCCGCCGCGAGATCCCGGTCCCGGCGGTCCGCCGCGGCCATGACGGGCGCACGATCACCGTGACCGGGGCCCGCGAGAACAACCTCCGCGACGTCACGGTCGACTTCCCCCTCGGCAACCTCGTCGCCGTGACCGGCGTGTCCGGGTCCGGCAAGTCGACGCTGGTCAACGACATCCTCTACAACGTCCTGGCCAACCGCCTCAACAACGCCAAGCGCGTGCCCGGTCGGCACAAGTCGGTGAGCGGGCTCGACCACCTGGACAAGGTCGTCCATGTGGACCAGAGCCCGATCGGGCGGACCCCGCGATCGAACCCAGCCACCTACACCGGCGTCTTCGACAACATGCGCAAGCTGTTCGCCGAGACGACCGAGGCCAAGGTGCGGGGCTACCAGCCCGGCCGGTTCTCGTTCAACGTCAAGGGCGGACGCTGCGAGAACTGCGCCGGCGACGGCACGATCAAGATCGAGATGAACTTCCTGCCCGACGTCTACGTGCCGTGCGAGGTGTGCCACGGCGCCCGCTACAACCGAGAGACCCTCGAGGTCCACTTCAAGGGCAAGACGATCGCCGACGTGCTCGACATGCCGATCGAGGAGGCCGCCGAGTTCTTCGAGGCCGTCCCGGCCATCTCGCGGCACCTGAAGACCCTCAACGACGTCGGGCTCGGCTACGTCCGCCTCGGCCAGCCCGCCCCGACCCTGTCCGGCGGCGAGGCCCAGCGGGTCAAGCTCGCCAGCGAGCTGCAGAAGCGGTCGTCCGGACGGACCGTCTACGTCCTCGACGAGCCGACCACCGGTCTGCACTTCGAGGACATCCGCAAGCTCCTCGACGTGCTCCAGAACCTCGTCGACAAGGGCAACACCGTCCTCGTCATCGAGCACAACCTCGATGTCATCAAGAACGCCGACTGGATCATCGACCTCGGGCCTGAGGGTGGGTCAGGTGGCGGTCAGGTCGTCGCCGAGGGCACGCCCGAGGACGTGGCCCAGATCGAGGCCAGCCACACGGGACGCTTCCTTCGCCCCATCCTCGAGCGGACCGCTCGCACCCCCTCGCGGTCCACGGGCGGCGGTCGGACCACGTCGAGCCGGGGTGGGAGTGGGTCGACGCGCTCCGCCGGGTCGAGGGCCCGGACGACGGCTGCCGCGGCCAAGAGCACCCCGAACGTGACGGTCCGTGCCACCGCGGCCTCGGCCTCGGCCGCCAAGCGCGCGCCACGAGCCAGGCGAACGACGAAGGAGACCACATGAGCGACGTGCACACGGGTCGCAGGACCGTGCTGTTCGGGGTGGCGGCGGCCGGGGCCCTGTCGGCGTGCAGCAGCCCCCCAGTCCCCACCCGGCAGCCCGCAGTCGAGCCCACGGCCGCGTCTCGGACCACGGGCACCGGCGCCACCGGTCAGGCCCCGACCGCCGCAGGCAACCCGGTCTCCGAGATCCCCGTCGGCGGCGGCAAGATCTTCCCGGCCCAGAAGGTCGTCGTCACCCAGCCCACTGCCGGCACGCTCAAGGCGTTCTCGACGACGTGCACCCACCAGGGGTGCGCCGTGACGAGCGTCCGTGACGGTCACATCATCTGTCCGTGTCACGGCAGCGCCTTCGACATCGAGTCCGGGACTCCCACCCAGGACAGCCAGGCCAAGCGGCCGCTCGAGGCGAAGTCGGTCACTGTCTCGGGTGACACCTTCACGGTGAGCTGACCCACTCGACGCCCCCACTGCCCTGCCCGGGGCAGTCGGTGAGCGGACATAAGGTGGTGGCGTGGCCGATCCGACGACCTACCGCCCCAAACCGGGGGAGATCCCCCTGGACCCGGGGGTCTACCGGTTTCGGGACGCCCACCGGCGGGTCATCTATGTCGGCAAGGCGAAGTCGCTGCGCCCGCGCCTGTCGTCCTACTTCCAGGACATCGCCGCCCTCCACCCGCGCACGGCGACGATGGTCACCACCGCTGCCTCGGTCGAGTGGACCGTGGTGCGGACCGAGGTGGAGGCGCTCGCGCTCGAGTACTCCTGGATCAAGGAGTTCGACCCGCGCTTCAACGTCAAGTACCGCGACGACAAGTCGTATCCGTTCCTCGCCGTCACGTTGGGAGAGGAGTTCCCTCGGGCCCAGGTGATGCGAGGCGCCAAGCGACGCGGCACTCGCTACTTCGGCCCCTACGGGCACGCCTGGGCGATCCGCGAGACCCTCGACCTGCTTCTTCGGGTGTTTCCCATCCGGACGTGCTCGGCCGGGGTGTTCAAGCGAGCGGCCGCGAGCGGCAGACCCTGCCTGCTCGGCTACATCGACAAGTGCTCGGCACCGTGCGTGGGTCGGGTGAGCGCCGATGAGCACCGCGCCATCGCCGAGGAGTTCTGCGAGTTCATGTCCGGCGACACGACGCGCTTCCTCAGGCGACTCGAGACGCGGATGAAGGACGCCTCGTCCAACCTCGAGTTCGAGGAGGCTGCCCGCCTGCGCGACGACCTCAACGCCATGCGCAAGGCCCTGGAGAAGCAGGCCGTGGTCCTGGGCGACGCGACCGACGCGGACATCTTCGCCCTGGCCGACGACGACCTCGAGGCGGCGGTCCAGGTCTTCCACGTCCGGGGCGGCCGAATCCGCGGTCAGCGCGGCTGGGTCGTGGAGAAGGAGAGCGAGGACCTTCCGCTGCTCGTCGAGCACCTGCTGCAGCAGGTCTACGGCGATGTCGACCCGCAGAACGGCACGCGCGACGCGGTGCCGCGTGAGGTCCTCGTCCCCGTCCTGCCGACCGATGCGGACGCCGTCGCCACGTGGCTGTCCGGCCTGCGCGGGTCCGCCGTCTCCGTGCGGATTCCGCAGCGCGGCGACAAACGACGCCTCATGGAGACCGTGCGTCGCAACGCCGAGCAGTCCCTCGCCCGCCACAAGGTCGCCCGGGCCGGGGACCTGACCCTGCGCAGCCAGGCTCTCCAGGAGCTGCAGGACTACCTCGACCTTCCCGAGGCTCCGCTGCGGATCGAGTGCTACGACGTGAGCCACGTGCAGGGCACCAACGTCGTGGCGAGCATGGTCGTCTTCGAGGACGGGCTCGCCCGCAAGGGGGAGTACCGCCGGTTCATCGTGCGGGGAGGGGGCAGCGGCAGTGGTCCGGTCGATGGGCAGGACGCTGGCCAGGACGCTGGCCAGGCCGCTGGCCAGGCCGCTGAGCAGGTCACGGTCGACGACACCGCGGCCATGCGGGAGGTGCTCAGTCGTCGCTTCCGCCGCTACCTCGAGGAGGCCGAGGGGGTGGGCGACCTCGACCTCGCCGCAGGGATCGAGGGAGACATCGAGCGTGAGGTCCCGGACGCCGTCGGTGCGCACCCACGAGACGGCAGGCGGAACGGCAACGGCCGCCCGGGCGGTGCGCCGGAGGGCTCGGAGCCCGGGCTGGCGGACGACCTGCCCTCCGGACCGATCGACCCGACGACCGGCCGTCCGCGACGGTTCGCCTACCCACCCAGCCTCGTCGTCGTCGACGGCGGGCTGCCCCAGGTCAATGCCGCGCAGGCCGTGCTCGACGAGCTGGGCATCGAGGAGGTGGCCGTCGTCGGGCTCGCGAAGCGACTGGAGGAGGTCTGGCTGCCGCGCACGGACTACCCGGTCATCCTCCCGCGCACGAGCGAGGGCCTCTACCTGCTGCAGCGGCTCCGCGACGAGGCGCACCGGTTCGCCATCACGTTCCACCGGCAGCGTCGCTCGAAGGCGATGACCGTCTCCCAGCTCGACGGGGTGCCGGGGCTCGGCGCGGCCCGGCAGCGGGCGCTGCTCAAGCACTTCGGATCGGTGAAACGGCTTCGGGCCGCCGACGCGCAGGCCATCATGGCCGTACCCGGGATCGGCCCGGCGCTCGCCGCCGCCATCGTCGCGCACCTGAGCCAGAGCGGTCCCACCGAGCCCGCCGTCAACCTCACCACGGGAGAGATCCTCGAATGACCACGCCGTCGGGCACCCCCGAGAAGCCGCACCCCTCCCAGACGCACCCGACCACCGGCGCGATCGCCGACGCTCCTCTCGTCATCGTCACCGGGATGAGCGGGGCGGGGCGGTCGACGACCGCGAATGTCCTCGAGGACCTCGGCTGGCTCGTCGTGGACAACCTCCCGCCCCAGATGCTCGAGTCCCTCGTCGAGCTGCGCTACGCCTCCGTCCAGCGCCACCCCGACGCGGCGCTCCGCCAGCTGGCGGTCGTCGTCGACGTGCGGTCGCGTGGCTGGTTCGCTCACCTGCAGGAGGCCATCGACGCCGCCACGGCCCGCGGTGAGCGGCCGAGCGTCCTCTTCCTCGACGCCACGGACGAGGCCCTCGTCCGACGGTTCGAGAGTGTCCGACGGCCCCATCCCCTGCAGGGTGAGGGGCGCCTGCTCGACGGGATCCAGCGTGAGCGCGCCCTGCTGCTCGACCTGCGCTCGAGCGCCGACGTCGTGATCGACAGCTCCGGGCTCAACGTCCACCAGCTGACGGCCAAGCTGGCCTCCCTCTTCGCCGGTGACCGGAAGGTCCAGCTGCGCATCGCCGTGATGAGCTTCGGGTTCAAGTACGGCCTGCCCCTCGACGCCGACGTCGTGTTCGACATGAGGTTCCTGCCCAACCCGTACTGGGTGCCCGAGCTCAAGGCGCTCAACGGCCAGGACGAGGCCGTCGCCGACTACGTCATGAGGCAGGACGGAGCCCAGGAGTTCCTCGACCGAGCGACCGACCTGCTCTCGACCATGGTCGACGGCTACGTCCGCGAGGGGCGCCGCTACGTCACCGTCGCCGTGGGCTGCACCGGCGGCAAACACCGATCGGTGGCGACCGCCGAGGCGCTCAGCGGCCGGCTGGGCACGGAGCAGGTGGACACGTTCACCGTGCATCGGGACCTCGGCCGCGAATGAGCGTGCCACCGGCCACCCAGCTGCTGCCGACGCACCAGCGACAGATCGTCGCGCTCGGCGGCGGCCACGGGCTGTTCGCGTCGCTCAGTGCCCTGCGCCTGCTCACCGACCACCTGACCGCCGTCGTCACCGTCGCCGACGACGGCGGCTCGAGCGGTCGGCTCCGCGACGACTTCCACGTGCTTCCCCCGGGAGACCTGCGCATGGCCCTCGCCGCCCTCTGCGACGACTCGGAGTGGGGGCACACGTGGCGGGACGTCCTCCAGCACCGGTTCGCCGGCTCGGGCGAGCTCCAAGGGCACTCCCTCGGCAACCTCATGATCGTCTCCATCTGGGAGCTGCTCGGTGACACCGTCGGCGGCCTCGAGCTCGTCGGGCGCCTGCTCGGGGCGCGCGGGCGCGTGCTGCCCATGGCGTCGGAACCCCTCGAGATCGTCGCCGAGATCCGCGGCCACGACCCGGCGACGCCCGACGAGACCGTCGTCGTCCACGGTCAGCACCGCGTCGCCTCGTCACCGGGGACCGTGTCCTCGATCGGGATCCTGCCGACCTGTCCCCAGCCATGCGTCGAGGCCCTCGCCGCCGTCGGTGAGGCCGACTGGGTCGTCTTCGGCCCCGGCTCCTGGTTCACCTCGGTCATGCCGCACCTGCTCGTGCCCGACCTCGCCGACGCGCTCGTCGCGACCACGGCCCGACGTCTGCTCATCCTCAACCTCGAGGTGGCCACCGACGAGACGCGCGACTTCCGGGCCGAGGACCACCTCGCCTCGTTCGCCGCCAACGCACCTGACCTCCGGCTCGACGCCGTCATCGCCGACCCCAGCGTCGTCGACGACACGGACACGCTCCGGGCTGCCGCCTCCCAGGTCGGTGCCGAGCTCGTCGTGGCTCCGGTCGTCGCCCGTGGTCGACCAGGGGTGCACGACCCGCTGCGCCTCGCTGCCGCGCTGCGGGACGTCATCGCGAGCTGAGCCCCGGGCGGCCGACGCACGCCCGCCCGGGTTGACGCCGCGTGGACGTCACGTGGACCTCGCACCGTGAGCGGATCGCGTCCGCGCGTCGATGCGGGTGGCAGGATGTCGGGCATGGCGATGACAGCGAAGGTGAAGGACGAGCTCTCACGTCTCGACGTGACCAAGCCCTGCTGTCGCAAGGCCGAGGTGTCCACGATGCTCCGCTTCGCGGGCGGGCTGCACATCATCGGTGGCCAGATCGTCGTCGAGGCCGAGCTCGACACGGCCAACGCCGCACGCCGGCTGCGCCGCAACATCACCGAGGTCTACGGGCACCGCAGCGACGTCCTCGTCCTCGCCGCCGGGGGGTTGCGGCGCGGCTCCCGCTACGTGGTGCGGGTGGTCGAGGAGGGCGCCACCCTCGCGAGGCAGACCGGACTCATCGACACCCAGGGCCGCCCGGTGCGCGGGCTGCCGCCCAAGGTCGTCAGCGGTTCCACCTGCGACTCCGAGGCAGCCTGGCGTGGCGCCTTCCTCGCCCATGGCTCCCTCACCGAGCCCGGCCGGTCCTCGGCGCTGGAGGTCACCTGCCCGGGCCCCGAAGCCGCCCTGGCCCTCGTGGGAGCCGCCCGGCGGCTCGGCATCCAGGCCAAGGCCCGCGAGGTCCGCGGCGTCGACCGTGTGGTCATCCGGGACGGGGACGCGATCGGCGCCATGCTGACCCGGCTCGGCGCTCACGACGCCGTGCTCGCCTGGGAGGAGCGGCGGATGCGGCGGGAGGTGCGGGCGACCGCCAACCGGCTGGCCAACTTCGACGATGCCAACCTGCGACGCTCCGCCCGGGCCGCGGTCGCCGCCGGCGCCCGCGTCGAGCGCGCCATGGAGATCCTCGGTGACGAGGTGCCCGACCACCTCCGCGAGGCCGGTGTGCTCCGGCTCGAGCACAAGCAGGCCAGCCTCGAGGAGCTCGGCCAGCTGGCCCAGCCGCCGATGACCAAGGACGCCGTCGCCGGTCGCATCCGCCGCCTGCTCGCCATGGCGGACAAGCGGGCCGAGGACCTCGGCATCCCCGGCACCGATGCCAACCTCACCGCGGACATGCTCGACAGCTGACCCCGCGGCGTCCGCAGGGGCACGCGGGCACCCGACCGGGCCCAGCGGCATACGGCCTCCGCCAGCGGGGGAGTGGCCACCGGCCGGGCAGCGCCCATGCGATGAGACTCACGTCACGTCCCCGGGAGCGACGGTCTAGGGTTGAGGCGACGAGACGTCGCAGCGCCGCGACCGACCGCCGACCAGTGAAGTCTCACCCCGAGAGGTGCACAGCAGTGACCGTTCGTGTAGGCATCAACGGCTTCGGCCGCATCGGCCGCAACTTCTTCCGCGCCGTCCAGGCGTCGGGAGCCGACATCGAGGTCGTTGCCACCAACGACCTCATGGACAACAAGACCCTGGCCCACCTGCTGAAGTACGACAGCATCCTGGGCCGCTTCCCGGGCGAGGTGAGCTACGACGAGACGTCGATCACGGTCGACGGGACCTCCATCCGCGTCTTCGAGGAGCGCGACCCGGCGCAGATCGACTGGACCTCCGTCGGAGCGGACATCGTCGTCGAGTCGACCGGCTTCTTCACCGACGCCGAGAAGGCACGGGCGCACGTCGACGGCGGGGCGAAGAAGGTCATCATCTCCGCGCCGGCGAAGAACGAGGACATCACCATCGTGATGGGCGTCAACGACGACCTCTACGACCCGTCCGCGCACACGGTCATCTCCAACGCCTCGTGCACGACCAACTGCCTCGCCCCGATGGCCAAGGTCCTCCACGACGAGTTCACCATCGTCAAGGGCCTCATGACGACCATCCACGCGTACACCCAGGACCAGAACCTCCAGGACGCCCCCCACAAGGACCTGCGCCGCGCCCGCGCCGCTGCGCTCAACATCGTCCCGACGTCCACGGGCGCCGCGAAGGCGATCGGCCTGGTCCTGCCCGAGCTCAAGGGCAAGCTCGACGGCTTCGCCCTCCGGGTCCCGGTGCCCACGGGCTCGGCCACCGACCTCACCTTCGAGGCGGGCCGGGAGACGACGGTCGAGGAGGTCAACGCCGCGGTCAAGGCTGCCGCTGAGGGGCCGCTCAAGGGCTACCTCGTCTACACCGAGGACCCGATCGTGTCCAAGGACATCGAGACCGACCCCGCCTCCTGCATCTTCGATGCCGGCCTCACGAAGGTCATCGGCAACCAGGTCAAGGTCGTCGGGTGGTACGACAACGAGTGGGGCTACTCCAACCGGCTCGTCGACATCGTCAAGCTCGTCGGCCAGTCGCTCTGAGCGCAGGCGCCGCCGTCCCCGAGCGCAGGCGGGCCACGTAGGCTCGCCTGGGGGCGGTGGCCGCCTCCGCTCAGACCGACCGGCCCACCACCCGGCCGATCTCGTCGGCCTCCTGACCAGACCGAGACCGGTCCCCCCTGCACGTCCTGACCCAACCGAAGAGGCATCCGCGTGAAGACGATTGGCGACCTCGGGGACCTGCGCGGCAAGCGCGTCCTCGTCCGCTCCGACCTCAACGTCCCGCTCGAGCAGACCGAGCGCGGGGCGACGATCACCGATGACGGGCGCATCCGGGCGTCCGCCCCCACGATCAAGATGTTGTCCGAGATGGGCGCTCGCGTCATTGTCTGCGCACACCTCGGCCGACCCAAGGGTGAGCCGGACCCGAAGTACTCCCTGGCGCCGGTGGCCGGGCGCCTCGGCGAGCTGCTCGGGCACCCTGTCGTGTTCGCCGAGGACACCGTCGGTGAGAGCGCGCGGGCCGCCGTCGAGTCCCTCGAGGACGGCGGCGTCGTCGTGCTCGAGAACCTGCGCTTCAACGCCGGGGAGACGGCGAAATCCGAGGCAGACCGGGCCGAGTTCGCCGAGGCGCTCGCATCGCTCGCCGATGTCTTCGTCTCCGACGGCTTCGGAGTCGTGCACCGCGCCCAGGCGTCGGTGTACGACGTCGCCCGGCTGCTCCCGCACGCGACCGGGGGTCTCGTCGAGGCGGAAGTCAACGTGCTGCGCCGGCTGACCCGCGACCCGGAGCGGCCCTACGCCGTCGTCCTCGGCGGCGCCAAGGTGTCCGACAAGCTCGGGGTCATCGGCAACCTCCTCGGCACGGCCGACCGCCTCCTCATCGGCGGCGGCATGGTCTTCACCTTCCTCGCCGCGAAGGGCCTCGAGGTCGGCAAGAGCCTGCTCGAGTCCGAGCAGGTCGAGACGGTCAAGGGCTACCTCGAGCGAGCCGAGCAGGAGGGCGTCGAGATCGTCCTGCCGGTCGACATCGTCGCGGCCGACGCCTTCAGTGCGGACGCGGAGCACGAGGTCGTCCCCGTCGACGCGATCCCGGCCGACCGGATGGGTCTGGACGTCGGGCCCGAGTCGGCGGCGCTCTTCGCCGCGAGGCTGGCCGACTGCCGGACCGTCTTCTGGAACGGCCCGATGGGTGCCTTCGAGATGGAGCCCTACGCAGCAGGGACCAAGGCGTTGGCGCAGGCGCTCGTCGAGGTGACCCGGGAGGGTGCCCTCACCGTCGTCGGCGGGGGCGACTCGGCCGCCGCGGTGCGTCAGCTCGGTTTCGCCGACACCGAGTTCGGTCACATCTCCACCGGCGGCGGGGCCAGCCTCGAGTACCTCGAGGGCAAGGAGCTGCCGGGGCTCACCGTCCTCGACGGGGACGACGACCCGGACAGCACCGACGCCGGCGATGACGCAGCCGACGCGGCTCCCGACGCCGGCGATGACGCTGCCGACGCCGCTGCCGGGCCGCAGGGGGGAGAAGCCTGATGGCCGCGCACAAGGCCGTCGGCCGGGTCCCGCTCATGGCGGGCAACTGGAAGATGAACCTCGACCACCTGCAGGCAACCCACCTCGTCCAGAAGCTCGACTGGACGCTCCGGGACGCCAAGCACGACTACGACGCCGTCGAGGTCGCCGTGCTGCCCCCGTTCACCGACCTGCGGTCGGTCCAGACCCTCGTCGAGGGCGACCGACTCCACCTGCGCTACGGGGCGCAGGACCTGTCCCCCCACGCGTCCGGCGCCTACACCGGTGACATCTCGGGTGCGTTCCTCAGGAAGCTCGGGTGCGCCTACGTCGTCGTGGGACACAGCGAGCGGCGCGAGGGGCACCACGAGACCGACGAGGTCGTCGCCGCCAAGGTCAAGGCTGCCTACCGGCACGAGCTGACGCCGATCCTCTGCTGCGGCGAGGCCCTCGACGTGCGCAAGGAGGGCCGCCAGGTCGAGCACGTCGTCGGGCAGCTGCGTGCCGCGCTCGACGGGGTGACGAGGGAGCAGGCCGCCGGCATCGTGATCGCCTACGAGCCGATCTGGGCGATCGGCACGGGCGAGGTCGCGACGCCCGAGGACGCCCAGGAGGTCTGCGCCGCCATCCGCACCCTGCTCGCCGAGCTCTACAGCGGCGACCTGGCCGACGGCGTGCGCATCCTCTACGGCGGGAGCGTCAAGGCGGCCAACGTCGCCTCGATCATGGCGCAGGAGGACGTCGATGGTGCCCTCGTCGGCGGCGCGTCCATCGACCCGGCCGAGTTCGCGTCGATCTGCCGCTACCGCGACCACGTCACCGGGAGCTGATCCCGCTCGGGCCTGGTCCCGGCTTCGGCCTCGGCACGTGGGGCCGGACATTCGGCTCACCGGCTGGGGGAAGGTATCCTGTCCCATGGCCTCAACCGGGCCACATCCGGGCTCTCAACCAGCCCCCGACTGTGCCCAACCGGGCCGACCATGCGACGGGTCGCGCGCCCGTCACCGACGATTTGGAGTGACCACGTGGATGCGGTTCGCATCGTGCTACAGGTCCTGCTGGTGCTGTCCAGCCTGATCCTGACCCTGTTCATCCTGCTCCACAAGGGCAAGGGTGGCGGCCTCTCCGACATGTTCGGTGGTGGCATGTCGACGTCACTCGGCGGCTCGTCGGTCGCGGAGCGCAACCTCGACCGGTTCACGGTGGCGGTCGCCGCCGTGTGGGCCACGGCGATCATCGGACTGGGCCTGCTCGCCCGGTTCCAGGGCTGAGAGGGCGGGCGCATGGCGAGCGGCAACGCGATCCGAGGCAGCCGAGTCGGGGCCGGACCCATGGGTGAGGCCGAGCGCGGCGACACCGCCCCCCGGGTCTACATCTCCTACTGGTGCTCCAACGGCCACGAGACCAGGCCGAGCTTCGCCGAGGAGCCCGGCATGGTGCTCCCGGAGCTCTGGGACTGCCCGCGGTGCGGGTTCCCGGCCGGCCAGGACAAGGAGAACCCCCCGGCCCCGCCCAAGGTCGAGCCCTACAAGACCCACCTCGCCTACGTCAAGGAGCGCCGCAGCGATGCCGATGGCGCGGCGATCCTCGACGAGGCACTGAGCACCCTGCGCGACCGCGGGCTCATCCAGTAGCCGGGCCACCCGGTGACGTATGCCGCTGAGCGGGCGCCCGCTCAGCGGCATACGTGCGTCGTGGCGGGCTGACGCACCTCTCATCGGGGCGTGCAGGCCGCGCCCAAGCTGAGGTCAGGAGCCCGCTGGGCGCCAGGAGAGTCCTGCGGCCGCCTCGACGTCCACGAGCCACCGGGTCGCCTCGCTGCCCTTCGGTTCCGACGCCGGCACGTCCCACCGGTCGGTTCCCGGCCGCAGCGCTGCGGCGACCGCGTCCGCCTTGTCGCGTCCGGCCACGAGGAACCAGGTCTCCCGCGCCCGGGCGAGGCGCTCGAAGGTCAGCGAGACGCGGTCCGGCGGCGGCTTGGGCGACTCGTGCACGGCGACGGTCGGGGCCCCGGTGGTGCGCTGCGCGTCGTGGTGGGGGAACAGCGACGCCACGTGACCATCCGGCCCGACGCCGAGGATGAGGACGTCGAAGGGAGCGGCCCCATGTCGCAGCAGCGTCTCGGCGTAGGCGGCTGCGCTCTCCTCGGCAGTGTCTGCCTCGTCGGGTCCCGGCACCCGGTGGACCTTGGCCGGGTCGAGCCCCAGCGAGGTGAGGCCGGCCTCGTCGTTCTGCGTGTCGTTGCGGTCCGCATGCCCCCGCGGCAGGAAGCGCTCGTCACCCCACCAGACCCGGACCCGGCTCCAGTCCACGGCGCTGCGGCCCGGCACGTGGGTCAGCGACCGGATGATCTCCGATCCCAGCGAGCCACCCGTCAGCACGACCTGCGCCTCGCCCGTGCGCCCTTGGGCGTCGAGCAGGGCGGGCACGAGCCGGGCGGCCGCCGCGTCAGCGAGCGACTGCTGGTCCGGGTGGACGACGACCCCGGGCTCCGGGGTGACGAGGTGATCCGCGGTCATGAGGACCCCTTCCGGCTCGGAGAGGTCTTCGCGGCGGAGGACTTCTCGCTCGACGCGGGCCTCGCGGCCTTGCGCTGACGGGGCTGCGCCGCGGCCTCCTTCTCTCTCGGCGTCCGCTTGCCCGCCAGCTTGCGGACCGTGGCCGAGTGCACCTGCTCCACCTCGGACCGGTCGGGCGCCGGCGGGCTGGTGATCATCGCCATCGCCTCCTTGGCGGAGTCGTCGCGGCTGAGCCGCTCGGCGAGCCGGCGGGCCTGGTCCGGGTCAGGCGCCTTTCCGGCCTTGGCTGCCTCGGCGGCGGAGAGCCGCACGGGCCGGAGCTTCTGCAGGCCGTCGAGGAGAGCGTCCTCGTAGGTGTTGTCCGGGTCGAGGCGGCGCAGCTCGTCGGCGAGGATCTCGCGAGCCTCCCGCCGGGGCAGGGTGATCCGGCGATCGGGCTGGCCCGGTTGGGAGAGGGTGGCGATCGTGTCGCCGGGACGCACGAGGTCGATCGGGCCGCTCTTGCGCTCGAGGCGCACGGCTCCGATGCCCGAGCCGCGTGGCGTCGCGACCCGTTGGACCGGGACCTTGAGCCGGTGGGCCAACCACGCCGCCAGCAGGTCGGTGGACGGGGAGTCCGGTGCCCCGGAGACGACGGCCTCGGTCACCGGCTCGTAGGGCGGCTGGTCGAGCGCGGCGGCGAGCAGGCCCCGCCATCGGGTGATCCTCGTCCACGACAGGTCGGTGTCGCCCGGCTGGTAGGTCTTGGCCCGCTTCTTGAGCATGAGGCGGGAGTTGCGGTGCTCGGCGGCGTCGGTGATGCGGCGTTGGGCCATCGCGCCGATGGGGTCGCTGGCGACGTCGCCCGGCGCCTCACCGGGCCACCAGGCGACGATTGGGGAGTCGGGCAGGATCAGCGGGACGACGACGCTGGGGCCGTGCTTGGCCAGCGGCCCGTAGAGCCGCAGGACCACGATCTCGCTCGCGCCGGCGTCACCCCCGAGGCGGATCTGGGCGTCGAGGCGGTTGCGCCCGCGACGGTCGCCGGCGATGAGGACGATGATCCGACAGGGGTGCTGGCGGCTGGCGTGGTTGGCCACCTCGATCGCCTCTGCGGCGTCGGCGTCGTCGACGACGATGATGAGGGTGAGGACACGGCCGAGTGCCATCGCGCCCACCTCGTTGCGGAGCCGCACGAGGGTCTTGCTGATGTCCTTCGTCGTGGTGTCGGTGAGGTCCCTGATCACGGCATCCTCCAGGTGCGGCCGTCACGAGCGAGCATGGCGTCGGCGGAGGCCGGCCCCCACGTGCCCGCGGGGTACTGCTCCGGTCTGCCGCTGCGTGCCCAGTGCTTGATGAGCGGGTCGAGGATCCGCCAGGACAGCTCGACCTCCTCGTGGCGCGGGAAGAGGGGTGGGTCGCCGAGCAGGACGTCGAGGATGAGCCGCTCGTAGGCCTCGGGGGAGGCTTCGGTGAAGGAGGACCCGTAGCCGAAGTCCATGGTGACGTCCCGGATGTCCATCTGGGCGCCGGGCACCTTCGAGCCGAAGCGGATCGTGACGCCCTCGTCCGGCTGGACGCGGATGACGATGGCGTTCTGGCCCAGCTCCTCGGTGGCCGTGTGCTCGAAGGGCAGGTGGGGCGCCCGCTTGAAGACGACGGCGATCTCGGTGACCCGCTTGCCGAGACGCTTTCCGGCCCGCAGGTAGAACGGCACTCCCGCCCACCTGCGGGTGTCGACCTCGAGGGTCACGGCCGCGAAGGTCTCGGTCCGGGACTCCGAGTCGACGCCCTCCTCCTGCAGGTAGCCGACGACCTCCGTCTCGCCCTGCCACCCCGAGGCGTACTGACCGCGGGCAGCGTGCGCATCGAGGTCGACGGGCAGCCGCACGGCGGACAGGACCTTCTCCTTCTCGGCGCGCAGGTCGGTGGCGTCGAAGGACACGGGCTCCTCCATGGCGGTGAGCGCCAGCAGCTGGAGCAGGTGGTTCTGCACGACGTCGCGGGCGGCACCGATGCCGTCGTAGTAGCCGGCGCGCCCACCGATGCCGATGTCCTCGGCCATCGTGATCTGCACGTGGTCGACGTAGTGGGAGTTCCAGACCGGCTCGAAGAGCTGGTTGGCGAAGCGCAGGGCGAGCAGGTTCTGGACGGTCTCCTTGCCGAGGTAGTGGTCGATCCGGAAGACGCTGTCCGGAGGGAACACCTTCTCGACGATCCGGTTCAGCTCCTGGGCGCTGCGCAGGTCGTGCCCGAATGGCTTCTCGATGACGACACGGCGCCAGGAGTCACCGCTGGACGTCGTCAGCCCACACCGTTCGAGCTGCTCGCAGACCGGGGCGAAGAACGCCGGCGGGACCGAGAGGTAGAACGCGTGGTTGCCGCCGGTGCCCCGGTCGGCGTCGAGCTCGTGGACGGTCTGGGTCAGCAGGTCGAAGGCGGCGGGGTCGTCGAACGTGCCCGGGACGAAGCGGAACCCCTCGGAGAGGTTGCGCCACACGTCGTCGCTGAACGGCGTCCGGGCATGCTGCCGGACCGCGTCGTAGACGACCTTGCCGAAGTCCTGCGTGGCCCAGTCCCGGCGGGCGAAGCCGACGAGCGAGAAGCCGGGGGGGAGCAGGCCCCGGTTGGCCAGGTCATAGATGGCCGGCATGAGCTTCTTGCGGGCGAGGTCGCCGGTGACCCCGAAGAGGACGAGCCCGCAGGGGCCCGCGATGCGGGGGAGGCGTTTGTCCTCCGGGTCGCGGAGCGGGTTGACACCGTGGGCCACCCGCGCCGGTCTCATCCGTGGTCTCCCACCAGCAGCGCCGCTCGCACCTGCGCCAGACCGGCGTCGTGGTCGGTGAGGTGCAGCTGCAGGACAGGGCGGCCGTGCTCCGCGAGGACCTGGGCGTCCCCGCCTGCCTGGGCGGCGATGAACTGCCCGAAGGTGAAGTCCCGTCCCGGGACGGGGAGGTCCGAACGGGGTGCCGAGGTGATCTGGACGTAGACACCGACGGGCGGACCGCCCTTGTGGAACTGACCGGTCGAGTGGAGGAACCGGGGTCCCCACCCGAAGGTGGTCGGTCGCTCGGTGCGCGCAGCGAGGGCGCGCCGGCAGTCGGCGAGCTCAGCGTCGCCCAGCCGGTCGAGGTAGGCCATCACGGCGACGTACCCGTCGGCGCCGACCTGCCCGAGGAGGGCCTCGACCGCCTCGGCCACCGTGCGCCCCGCCGGTCCGGTGGGGCGCTCGACGGGCAGCCAGTCACCACCGAGCGCGCGGACCTCGACGGCCCCGTCGACGTATGCCGCTGGGCTGGCTTCGCGGGTCCCCTGGTCGAGGAGCCCCCGGGCGGCCTTCTTGGCCGACTCGACGTCGGGCTGGTCGAACGGGTTGATCCCGAGGAGGCGACCGGCAACGGCCGTGGCGGCCTCCCAGAGCAGCAGCTGGGCGCCGAGGGTGCCGCCGACGCGGACCCCGTCGCCATCCGGCCGGCCCTCGTCATCGGCGGCGACGAGACGGGCGACGAGGACGTCGGGTGCCGACCAGCCCAGCTCCGGGGCGTCGTCCGACTCGACGACCACCGGCAGGACGCCGGTGCCGTTCTTGCCGGTCGACTCGGCGATGAGCTGCTCGGCCCAGTCGGCGAAGCCGCTGATGCCCGAGCCGTCGTCGACGAGGACGAGCTTGTCGCGCAGGGGACTCGTGCCACCCATGGCGGCACCGAGCCGGAGCGCGGGGTTGGCGTCGTCGTCCGCGGCGAGCAGGTCGGCGACCGACTCCGCCTCGTCGAGCAGGGCAGCGACGTCGACACCGGCGAGGCCGCTCGGCACCAGGCCGAAGGCGGTGAGCGCGGAGTAGCGACCACCGACCTCGGGGTCGGCGTTGACCACGCGGTAACCCTTGCCGCGGGCCTCCTCGTCCAGGGGGCTTCCTGGGTCGGTCACCACGACGATGCGCTCGGTCGGGTCGATCCCAGCGTCGGTGAAGGCCTGCTCGTAGGCGCGCCGCTGGGAGTCGGTCTCCACCGTCGAGCCCGACTTGCTGGACACGACGACGACCGTGTGGGCGAGGTCGTCGTCGATCGCCCGCCGGACGACGTCCGGGTCCGAGGAGTCCAGCACGACCAGCGGGCGCCCCGCGGTGGCGCAGATGACCTCAGGGGCGAGCGAGGAGCCGCCCATCCCACACAGCACGACGTGGTCGAGGCCCTGCTGGGCGAAGGTGTCGCGCAGCGCCGCGATCTCCCCGACGAGTGGGCGCGAGGACCGGCCGAGGCCGACCCAGGACAACCGGATGCGCGACTCTGCCTCCGCGTCGGGACCCCACAGGGTGGCGTCCCGGGCGAACAGCCGGCTCGCGACCGAGTCGCCGACGAGGTCGGGCACGTGCCGCTCGATGGCGTCGGCGGCGGCGCCGGAGGCGCTCACGGCGAGCGAGGTCATGCCCGCACCTTCTCCATCTCCTCGCTCACCCCGTCGAGCAGCTCGCCCCACGACTTCTCGAACTTCTCGACGCCTTCCTGCTCGAGCAGCTCGACCACGTCCTGGTAGGAGATGCCTTGTGCCGCGAGGGCGTCCAGGACGGCTGCTGCCTCGGCGTAGGTGCCGGTGATCGTGTCCCCGCGGATCTCCCCGTGGTCGGCGGTCGCCTCGAGGGTCTTGCCCGGCATGGTGTTGACGACACCCGGTGCGACGAGCTCGGTGACGTAGAGGGTGTCGGAGTAGGCGGGGTCCTTGACCCCCGTCGACGCCCAGAGCGGACGCTGGACGTTGGCACCCTCGTCGGCGAGGCTGCGCCAGCGCGGGGTGCTGAAGACCTCCTCGAAGGCCTGGTACGCGAGGCGAGCGTTCGCGACGCCGGCCTGGCCGCGCAGGGCCTTCGCCTCGTCGGTGCCGACGGCGTCGAGACGCTTGTCGATCTCCGTGTCGACGCGCGAGACGAAGAACGACGCGACGGAGTGGATCGTCGCGAGGTCCTTGCCGGCGGCGTGGGCCTTCTCGAGACCGTCCAGGTAGGCGTTCATCACCGCCCGGTAGCGGTCGAGCGAGAAGATCAGGGTGACGTTGACGCTGATCCCCTCGGCCGTGACCGCGGTGATCGCCGGCAGGCCGGCCAGCGTGGCCGGGATCTTGATGAGGACGTTCGGCCGGTCGACGTCGGCGTACATCTGCTTGGCCTGGGCGATCGTTGCCTCGGTGTCGTGCGCGAGGCGCGGGTCGACCTCGATCGAGGCCCGGCCGTCCTGGCCACCCGTCCGGTCGTAGATCGGCCGGAACAGGTCGCACGCCTCACGCACGTCGGCCGTGGTCAGGTCGTGCACGACCTCCTCCACGCTCTTGCCGGCGCTCGTCAGGGCGGTGAGGTCCTCGTTGTAGCGGTCCCCCTTGGAGAGCGCAGCCTGGAAGATCGACGGGTTGGAGGTCAGCCCGACGACGTTGCGCTCCTCCATGAGGTCCGCGATCTTGCCGGTCTCGAGCAGCTCACGAGACAGGTCGTCGAGCCAGATCGAGACTCCGGCATCAGACAGGGCCCGGGTGTTGGGGTTCGTCATGGTGGTCACTTCCTCTTCGAGGGGCGGGCGGTCGCGGACTTCTTGGCCGCAGCCCGTGGGCGCGCGCTGGACACGTCGGTGTCGCCGCTCGCCGTGCGCTTGCGTGGGTTGGTCTCCGTGATGCCGGGCGCGTGCACGGCGGTCGCAGCCGCCTTGATCGACTCCTTGGCCGCCTTGACGACCGCATCCGAGGTGATGCCGAACTCGCGGAAGACGGTCTGGTAGTCGGCGGAGGCGCCGAAGTGCTCGAGGCTGATCGTCCGACCGGCGTCGCCGACGATGTCGTGCCACCCCATGGACACGCCCGCCTCGACGCTGACCCGGGCGCGGACCGCCGGCGGCAGCACCCTGTTCTGGTAGGCCTTGGACTGCTTCTCGAACCACTCGCGGCACGGCATCGACACGACGCGGGTGGCGACCCGCGACTTCTCGAGCCGCTGCGCCGCCTCGACGGCGAGCTGCACCTCGGATCCGGTGGCGACGAGGATGACGTCAGGGTCGCCGGGACGGGACTCCTCGACGAGGACGTAGGCGCCCTTGGCGACGCCGCTGGCCTTGCCGTGGGTGGAGCGGTCCCAGGTGGGAACGGCCTGCCGGGTGAGGGCGAGGGCCGTCGGGCCGGTGGCGCCGGTGAGGATCTGCGCCCACGCCGCCGCCGTCTCGTTGGCGTCGGCGGGCCGCACGACGTCCAGGCCGGGGATGGCGCGCAGGGCCGCCAGGTGCTCGACGGGCTGGTGGGTCGGGCCGTCCTCGCCGAGTCCGATCGAGTCGTGGGTCCACACGTAGGTCACGGGCAGCTGCTGGATGGCGGCGAGCCGCACCGCCGGGCGCATGTAGTCGGAGAACACGAGGAACGTGCCGCCGTAGGGCCGGGTCAGACCCTCCAGGGCGATGCCGTTGAGGATCATCCCCATGCCGTGCTCGCGGATGCCGAAGTGCAGGGTGCGTCCGTAGGGGTTGCCCTGCCAGGCGTCAGTCTGCTTGCCGGTCGGGATGAAGGAGGGCTCGCCCTCCATCGTCGTGTTGTTGGACTCGGCGAGATCGGCCGAGCCTCCCCAGAGCTCCGGCATGACGGACGCGAGGGCGGTGAGGACCTTGCCGGAGGCGGCCCGGGTCGCGACACCCTTCGCGTCCGCGGGGAAGGTGGGCAGGGCCTTGGCCAGGCCCTCGGGGGCCCGTCCGGCGACGACGCGGTCGAGGAGGGCAGCGCGGTCGGGGTTCGCCTTGCGCCACGCCTTGTAGGACCTGTCCCACTCGCGGTGGGCCGCCTTGCCCCGCTTGACGACCTCGCGTGCCCGCTTGAGCACGGCAGGCTCGACGACGAAGGACTTGCCGGGGTCGAATCCGAGCAGCTCCTTGGTGGCTGCGACCTCGTCCTCACCGAGGGCCGAGCCGTGGGACTTGCCGGTGTCCTGCTTGGTGGGCGCGGGCCAGGCGATGATCGTGCGGAGGATGACCAGGGTCGGCCGGGTCGGCTCCTCGTCGCCGGAACGGATCGCGGCGAGCAGGGCATCGACGTCCTCGACGTAGCTGCTGCCGTCGCCAGTGCCGCGCCAGTCGACGGTGACGACGTGCCAGCCGTAGGCCTCGTAGCGCTTCGCGACGTCCTCGCTGAAGGCGATGTCCGTGTCGTCCTCGATGGAGATCTGGTTGGCGTCGTAGACGACGGTGAGGTTGCCGAGCTCCTGGTGGCCGGCGAGGGCGCAGGCCTCGTGGCTGACACCCTCCTGGATGTCCCCGTCGGAGGCGATGACATAGACGTGGTGGTCGAAGGGGCTCGTGCCGGCCGCGGCCTCGGGGTCGAAGAGGCCCCGCTGCCGGCGTTGCGCCATGGCCATCCCGACGGCCGAGGCGAGGCCCGAGCCGAGCGGGCCGGTCGTGATCTCCACGCCGACCGTGTGGTGGACCTCCGGGTGCCCGGGGGTCCGGGAGCCCCACGTGCGCAGCGACCTGAGGTCGTCCAGCTCGAGGCCGTATCCGCTGAGGTACAGCTGGATGTACTGCGTCAGGCTCGAGTGCCCGGCCGACAGGACGAACCGGTCGCGACCGAGCCAGGCAGCGTCCGACGGGTCGTGCCGCATGACGTTCTGGTAGAGCAGGTAGGCGAGCGGTGCCAGTGACATCGCCGTGCCGGGGTGGCCGTTGCCCACCTTCTGGACTGCGTCCGCGGCCAGCAGCCGAGCGGTGTCGACCGCCCGCACGTCGAGGTCCGACCATCCGGCGTCAGCGCAGACGGGGCGGGGCAGCCGGGGGTCGCGCCCGCCCAACGGGTCCTTGGTCGCCGACCTCGAGCGGCTGGGCTTGCTCTCCGTGGCGGTGGCCGTGGCGGTTGCACTGGTCGGGGTAGGCACGGGGCGGGTCTCCTTCTGGGCCGGGTGCGGGGCGGCACGTACGGTGACGAGCCTAGTGCGTGGCGTGTGACGCGAGGCACGCCGTGCATTGAGTTGCCGGGGGTCCCTCGACCCGTCGGAACAGGGGTTGCACGAGCGCACGGATCGCCTGACCCCATACCCCTCGACGTGGCCACCGCACACCCTCTCGCCGTAATCCGTCAAAGGACGGGCTAGACTTCGGGCGGACTTGCCTGCCACCGGAGCAACGGACGTGTCGGGCGCGACGGATCAGCGACGGACGACAAGGACTGCAGTGACTACGGTGGACGCACGCGCCGAGCTGTCGGCGCTTCACGGCCCGGACGGGAGCGGCCTGCGCTTCCTCGTCGGGCAGTACGTCGCCCTGATGAAGCCTCGGATCATCGAGCTGCTCCTCGTCACCACCATCCCCGTCATGTTCCTGGCGGCCGGCGGGGTGCCCAACCTGCTCCTCGTGCTGGCCACCCTCGTCGGTGGCACGCTCTCTGCTGGCGCCGCCAACACCCTCAACTGCTACATCGACCGGGACATCGACGCGGTCATGCACCGCACGAGCAAGCGGCCGCTCGTCACGGGGACCATCAGCCCGCGCGGCGGCCTGGTCTTCGGGACCGTCCTCGCCGTGGTCTCCACGCTCTGGCTCGGTCTGCTCGTCAACTGGCTGAGTGCCTGGCTGGCCCTCGCGGCGCTGCTCTTCTACGTCTTCGGCTACACCCTGGTGCTCAAGCGGCGCACGGCCCAGAACATCGTCTGGGGCGGGGCGGCCGGATGCATGCCCGTGCTCATCGGGTGGTCCGCGGTGACCGACTCGCTCAGCTGGTCCGCGTTCATCCTCTTCATGGTCATCTTCTTCTGGACGCCACCGCACTACTGGCCGCTCTCCATGCGGTTCAAGCACGACTACGCCAAGGCCGAGGTCCCGATGCTGCCCGTCGTCGAGCAGATGGTCGTGGTGGCGCGACAGATCGCCATCTACTCCTGGGCGATGGTGCTGACGTCGTTGGCGCTCGTGCCCGTCGGAGGGATGGGCTGGGTCTACACGGTCACGGCCCTCGCGTCCGGCGCCCTGTTCCTCACGGAGGCGCACCGACTGCTCGCCTCGGCCCGCTCCGGCGCACCCGAGTCGAAGCTGCGCCCGATGCGCCTCTTCCACTTCTCCATCACCTACCTGACGATCCTCTTCGTCGGGGTGGCCATCGACCCGATCTGGCACCTGGCGCTGCCAGGCGTCGCCTGAGGCAGGCTCGCGCCGCCGAGGCCGCTGCAGCCGTATGCCGCTGGGTCGGGTTTCGGACGGCCGTCGGCTCAGGTCCTCGGCGGGGTGCCCAGCGTGGGCAGGCCGTCCTCCAGGTAGGGCGCGGCGGGACCAGGGAGACCACTGCTCATGACGGACCTGAGCATCCGGGCCGTGTAGGGCGCGACCCGCTCCGTCCAGACCGACTCGTCGGCCCAGTGCGCGGCGCGGATCTCGCGGTCCTCGAGGACCAGGCTTTCGATGATGTCCGAGGCGGCCGTCCCGAGGTCGAACACGAGCAGGACGGCGTCGCGCCAGCCGAGCCACGGGGGCATCCAGTTGACGGCGAGCAGGCCGACGGGCTGCACGGCCAGCCCGAGCTCCTCCTCGATCTCCCGGACGACGCACCTCGCCGGCGACTCGTCGGGGTCGACGACGCCACCGGGCAGGTCCCACTCGGCCTTGTAGGCCAGCTCGCAGAGCAGGACGTCGCCGCGCTCGTTGCGCAGCACGCCCTGGGAGATCGCTCGCTTGACCGGAAGGGCCGAGTCGAGCATGGCGGTGAAGCCCTCCCGGGACCCGGGGGCGGGGTCCCGGCTGAGGCGTCCGAGGACGACCGTGTCATGGGTCTCGGTGCCGAGGCGCACGTTGCCGCGCAGCAGGCCCTCGCGTCGCAAACCGGCACGCAGGGCCACCCCGAGGGAGGAGCGGTTGAGCGGGTCGACGTGGGCCTCCACGCGGCTCAGGCCCAGCTCGCGAAAGGCGAACTCGATGAGGAGCCGCACGGCCCGGCTGGCGATGCCGCGACGGCGGTAGGGCGCGTAGACGAGCCACGAGAGCGAACCCACGCCGTCGGCGACCTGCTCGACGTCCACCGAACCGGCGACCTTGCCGCGCCACTCGACGAGGAAGGTCGCCTTCGACCGTGAGTCGGCCCAGTGGCCGTGCGTCTCATCAACCCAGGCGGCGTGCTGCTCCACGGTGGGGGGCATGGTCGGCAGGCCCAACCACCGGACGAGGTCGGCATCGAGCAGCCGGTGGGACTCCTCGACGTCGGCGGTCGTCCACGGTCGCAGCAGGAGGTCGTCGTCGCGCATCGTGGGTTGCTCCGGATGATCCACGCACCCAAACCTAGACCCCGGCCCGACGCCCGGACGGTGGCGGCTAGATCGGCCGATGGCGGGTTTCGAGGACACCTCGGGTCAGGGCCACGACGAGCAGGCTCGCCCCGAGCATGTGGAGCAGGAGGAGCAGCTCTGGAAGGCCGGCGAAGTACTGGACGTAGCCGATGACGCCCTGCAGGACGGTGACGTAGAGCACGGCCTCCCAGGCGTGCCTGGTCCGCTCGTGGGTCGAGGTGAGCCGGACGGCGACGAGCGTGGCGATGACGAGGCCGGTGAAGAACATCACGGCGTCTGCGTGCATCCACGACACGAACCGGGGGTCGAACCCGGTGCGCGCGGGGGAGTCGGCGTCGCCGGAGTGCGGACCCGATCCCGTGACGACCGCGCCGAGGAGGAGGACGACCAGCCCGACCCCCGCCGTGGCCCAGGCCAGGCGCTGCGTGAGCGGGTGCACGGTGAGCGGACCCGGCCCGGACTCGGCGTCCCGGGCCCCGCGGACGAGGGCGGTGGAGAGGGCGACGAGCACCATGGACACGAGGAAGTGGAACATCACGGTCCAGGGGTTGAGGCCGGTCAGGACCGTGACGCCGCCGACGACCGCCTGCGCGATGACACCGACGAGCACCCCGTAGGCCACCCGATGCATCCGGCGGCGCTCCGGCCACACCGACACGACGGCGAGGACGGACAGGACGGCAAGGACGGCAAGGACGCCCGTGAGGGTGCGGTTCCCGAACTCGACGAGGTCGTGGTACTGGCTCTCGGTCGTGCGGACCGGGGTGAACGAGCCGGGTTGGCACTCGGGCCAGGTCGAGCAGCCCAGTCCGCTGCCGGTCAGACGGACGACTCCGCCGGTGACCACGATGCCCACCTCAGCCACGAGGTTGGCCACGAGGATCGGCCGGACCCAGCGTCCGAGGAGGTGGTGGGTCGAGGTCGGCTGCGGCGGCGCGGACGTAGGCGTTGACACGTCAGAGAGCGTATGCCTCGGGACAGCCCCCAGGTGCACCGGGCCGTCGTGCGTGGCGAGCCCGACGGCATACGGCGTGACTGCCTCAGCCGACGTCGGACCAGACGGCCGCGCTGCCCGCGTGCCCTGCCAGCGCGACGGTGACGATCAGGGTCAGGGAGGCGAGGACCACGAGCAGGCTGAGGAGCAGCTGCAGCAGATGAGTCGTGCTGCCCGCGTGGGCCGGTGCCCTGAGCAGCCACGCGGCAGCGAGGACGAGGACCATGAAGACGGTGGCTGCCAGGCGGACCCGGTAGCCGGCGTCGGTGTGGGCCTGGACGAGCTCGAAGTCGGTGGTCGCTGCGCGCGCCTGCGACACCCGGACGAGGAGGGCCTCACCGCTCGCCGCGCCGACCCACGCGAGGGCACCGCTGAGCACCGCGCCCGCCGCGGCGGGCCAGCGGAGCGGGCGCCGCCACCGGGGGAGGACCGTGAAGGCGATGGCGAGGACCGCGATGAGCGGGACGAGGACGACCAGGCCGTGGATGACGAGCGCGTGCATCGGCAGGCCCAGGATGAAGTCGAACACGGCCCCTCCAAAGTCAGGCGGTCGGGCTGCAGCGTCGCCGGGAGGCGCCGGCGCTGCTCAGTCTCGCCGAGTCAGTCGTCGAATCGGAACAGCCGCGCCGCGAAGAAGGTCGCGACGCCTGCCCACCCGAGGACGACGAGGAGGGCCGGTGCGTTCAGGGTGCCGTCGACGAGCGCGGACCGGAGCCCGTCGCCGAGGCCGGCCGAGGGCAGCAGCGCCACTGGACCGGCCATTGCCTCGGGCAGCTGGGAACGGGGCACGACGACGCCGCCCACCGCGAGGAACAGCACCCAGAGCAGGTTGGCGAGGGCGAGCACGGCCTCGGCGCGCAGGGTGCCTCCGACGAGGAGGGCGAGCGCGACGAAGGCCCACGTCCCGACGAGGACGAAGAGAACGGCCGGCAGGGCTCCGGACAGCTGAGGCGTCCAGCCGAGGGCGAGGCCGAGCGTGCCGAGGACGACCACCTGGAGTGCCAGCACCGCGAGGGTCGCCAGCACCTTGGCGGCGACGAGCCCCGACCTGCCGAGTGGGGTGACCCCGAGGTATCGAAGGACGCCGTAGCGACGGTCGAAGCCGGTGGCGATGGCCTGGGAGGTGAACGCCGACGAGATGACGGACAGGGCGATGACGCCCGGCACGGCGACGTCCATCCGGTCGCCCGCCCCGAGCGAGGGCGTGCTCGTCGCCCGCAGGCCGAGGAGCACCATGGCCGGCAGGATCAGGGAGACGAGCAGCTGCTCGCCGTTGCGCAGGAGGGTGCCCACCTCGAAGCGCGCCTGGGCGAGGATCCGCTCGGAGGTCGGTGCGGCGTGGCGGGGCCCCTCTCGGAGGCCGGACGCGGGGCGGGCCCCGAGCCAGCTCATGCCCGCCCCCGCGTCGTCAGTCCGAAGTAGACCGCTTCGAGCGGTCGGCCGTCGGTCACCGAGGCCAGGGTGCCCTCGGCCACGGTGCGGCCGGCGTTCATGATGACGAGGTGGTCGGCGAGCCGCTCTGCCTCCTCGAAGGAGTGGGTCGTCACCACCACGGTCGTCCCTTCGTCGCGCAGCCCGCCGATGATGTCCCACACCTCAAGGCGTCCGTGGGGGTCGAGGCCGGCCGCGGGCTCGTCGAGGAAGAGGACCTCCGGACGCCCGAGCAGCGCGGCGGCGAGCGCCAGGCGCTGCTTCTGTCCGCCGGAGAGCCGCCGGATCGACGTTCCGGCGAAGTCGGACACCCCGAGCCGCCGAGCCGTCGCGGCGACGTCCGCCGGGGCCGCGTAGAAGTGGCTCAGGTGCTCGAGCAGGCGCATCGGCCTGCTCCCTCCGGGCAGGCCGCCGGTCTGGAGCATGACGCCGACACGCGCCCGGTGGTCGGCGTCGGCCGTGCTCGGGTCCGCACCGAGCACGCGGACCGTGCCACGGTCCGGTCGGCCGAGCCCGACGGCGCACTCGATCGCCGTCGTCTTGCCGGCGCCGTTGGGCCCCAGCACTGCAGTGATCCGTCCCGTCGCGGCTCGCCAGGACAGCCCGTCGAGCGCGTGGACGGACCCGTAGCTGCGGTGCACGTCTGACAGGGTCACCGCGAAATCTGCTGCTGACCCCTCGCGTCCGGCCTCCGTCATGATGGATGAGTCTAGGCTCGGGTCCGGTCACGCAACGATTCGCCCACCGCCCGGAGAAGCTCCCTGTGAAGATCGACCCCGCCGCCAAGCCGTTCACCGCCCTGGCGGTCGTCCCCACCGTCCTGGCCGCCGCAGCCCGACGACCCCGAGCCACGCTCGCGCTCGGACTGCTGACCGCGGGGGTGACCCTGTTCTTCCGCGATCCCGACCGCACACCGGACCGGGTTGCGGTCACCGACCCCGACGTGGTCCTCGCGCCGGCCGACGGGATGGTCGTGCACGCGGGAGCGGCGCAGGACGGGGTCGCCCCCGAGGGGGAGTGGCAGCAGGTGAGCATCTTCCTGTCGCTGCTCGACGTCCACATCAACCGCTCTCCCTACGGCGGCCGGGTGCTCAGCGTGACGCACGTCCCCGGACGGTTCCTCGCGGCCTACCGGGCCGCCAGCGCCACCGAGAACGAGCGGAGCGAGATCGTCGTCGAGCGTGTCGTCGGTGGCCGCGCCCGCCGCGTCGTCTACCGGCAGCTCGTCGGCCAGCTCGCCCGCCGCATCGTCACGCGGATCCGGGCCGGGGACGAGGTGGCGACCGGTGAGCGCATCGGCCTGATGAAGTTCGGCTCGCGCATGGACGTCTTCGTCCCGCCCGAGGTGGTCCTCGAGGTGACCAAGGGACAGCGGGCCGTCGCCGGCGAGACCGTGCTCGGACGGTTCCGGTGAGCGAGGAACCGGGGCGGCCCCGCGCCCGCCGCGCCCGCCAGCGCGTCGTCCGGGGCTGGCGCCTCGTCTCACAGACCGGCGCGCGCGTCGTGCCGCTCAACCGCCTCAACCCCCGCGTCAGGGCCAAGGTGATGTTGCCGAGCCTCTTCACGCTCGGCAACATGGTCTGCGGCTTCTCCTCGGTGCTGATGGCCTTCCAGGACAAGTTCGGGGTCGCGGCCGTGCTGATCGCCGTGTCCATCGTGCTCGACATCCTCGATGGGGCCGTTGCCCGGGCCGTCGGGGCGATCACTCCGTTCGGCCTGCAGTTCGACTCCCTCGCCGACCTCGTCTCCTTCGGCATCGCACCGGCCGTGCTGGTCTACACCTGGGCGCTGCCGTCCTACCCGCAGTGGGCCTGGGCGGGCGCGATGTTCTGGCTGGCGTGTGCCGCATACCGTCTGGCCCGCTTCAACGTGACGATCGACCCGATGGCCGACAAGCGCTACTTCATCGGCCTGCCCAGTCCCGGCGCGGCTGGAGTGGTCATCGCGACCGTGTTCGCCATCGACCAGCCGCTCCAGGGGCCGCTGCTGCCCGTCGCGGCGGGGGTGGTGCCGGCCGCGCTCATGGCGACGTCCTTCCGCTTCCGGTCCTTCCGGGGCCTCCTCTCGACGAACAACCCGCCGCTGACGTTCGGTCTGCTCGCCGCCGTGGTCCTCGGGCTCGTGCTGTTCCCCCGCGCCACCGGGATCGCCATCGCCTACGGCTACGTGCTCACCTCGCCCCTGGGCTGGGTCACGGGCCCGCTGCGCCGCCGCTGGTTCGGCCCGGAGGCGGTCGCCCCGCCTCGCACGCGGATGCCGTCCGTGATCATGCCGGTCCAGCCCGACCCGGTCATCGACGGTGTCGGGGCGCTCGACCCGGACCCCGACCTCGACCAACCGTGCGATCCGGCGGTGGGGGAGGGCGGCGGCGAGGCTTCCGGCCCCGCATTCAGGTAAGGGCGCCCTTACTAGCCGATCCCGGCGCAATTACGTCACAATGGTGTGGTGTTTTTCGGTGAGCACGTGCCCCACGAGGCAAAGGACGGCGACCTCGGGTCGCCCTCCGAGTCGCGCACTCGCTCCCGCGTCCTGCACATGGTCTCGGCCGAGGGCCCGATCAGTGCTGCCGAGCTCGGCCGGCACCTGGACCTGACACCCGCCGCGGTCCGCCGGCACCTCGACGCGCTCGTCGAGCAGGGCGCTGTCGTGGAGCACGAGCCCTCGGCCGCGCGCCGGGGTCGGGGCCGCCCCGCCCGCGCCTACGTCGTCTCCGAGGGCGGGCACCGGGCCCTCGAGGCCGACTACGACTCGCTCGCCGTCGAGGTGCTGCGCTACCTGTCCGAGCACGCCGGCCCGCAGGCGGTCGCCGACTTCGCGCGGAGCCGCGTCGCAGCCCTCGAGGAGAGGTATGCCGCTGAGCTCGCTTCCACCGGCACCGACCCGAGCGCTCGGGCTGAGACCCTCGTCCACCTGCTCAGCCGCGACGGCTTCGCGGCGTCCGCGCGTCCCGTGCGGGCCGGCGCCCTGGCCGGCGTCCAGCTGTGTCAGGGGCACTGCCCCGTCCAGCACGCGGCGGAGCAGTTCCCGACCTTCTGCGAGGCCGAGACCGACGCCTTCTCACGCCTGCTCGGTGTGCACGTGCAGCGCCTCGCCACCCTGGCGGGCGGGGACCACGTCTGCACCACGTTCGTCCCGGCCGCCCCGGTCACCCGGAAGACCCTGGACGCCTCCGCTGTTGACCAGAGGACGCCCGACGGTGGCGCAGGCGCGGCCGGGGACCCGGCCCAGCGGCATACGACCATCCCGAACGAACCAACCAAGGAAAGGTCCCGTTCATGACCACCCACATCGAAGAGCTCAACCCGGGCCTGAAGGACATCGGGCGCTACGAGTACGGCTGGGCCGACTCGGATGCCGCCGGATCGTCGGCTCGGCGTGGACTCAACGAGGAGGTCGTCCGTGACATCTCCGCGCGCAAGAACGAGCCGGAGTGGATGACGAAGCTGCGTCTCAAGGGGCTCTCCCTCTTCCACAAGAAGCCGATGCCGACCTGGGGGTCCGACCTCACCGGGATCGACTTCCAGAACATCAAGTACTTCGTGAAGTCGACCGAGAAGCAGGCGACCACGTGGGACGAGCTGCCGGAGGAGATCAAGAACACCTACGACCGGCTCGGCATCCCCGAGGCCGAGAAGCAGCGCCTCGTGGCCGGTGTCGCCGCGCAGTACGAGTCCGAGGTCGTCTACCACCAGATCCGCGAGGACCTCGAGGCGCAGGGCGTCATCTTCCTCGACACCGACACCGCCCTGAAGGAGCACGAGGACGTCTTCCGTGAGCACTTCGCGACGGTGATCCCGGCGGGCGACAACAAGTTCGCCTCGCTCAACACCGCGGTGTGGTCCGGTGGCTCCTTCATCTACGTCCCGCCGGGCGTCCACGTCGACATCCCGCTGCAGGCCTACTTCCGGATCAACACCGAGAACATGGGCCAGTTCGAGCGGACCCTGATCATCGCCGACGAGGGCTCCTACGTGCACTACGTCGAGGGCTGCACCGCGCCGATCTACAAGTCGGACTCGCTGCACTCGGCCGTGGTCGAGATCATCGTCAAGAAGAACGCCCGCGTGCGCTACACGACGATCCAGAACTGGTCCAACAACGTCTACAACCTCGTCACCAAGCGCGCCACCTGCGAGGAGGGCGCGACGATGGAGTGGATCGACGGCAACATCGGCTCCAAGGTGACGATGAAGTACCCGGCCGTCTTCCTCATGGGCGAGCACGCCAAGGGCGAGACGCTCTCCATCGCCTTCGCCGGCGAGGGCCAGCACCAGGACACCGGCTCCAAGATGGTCCACGCGGCTCCCAACACCAAGAGCTCGATCATCAGCAAGTCGGTGGCCCGTGGTGGCGGCCGCGCCTCCTACCGCGGCCTCGTGCAGGTGCTCGAAGGCGCCTCGCACTCGGCGTCCACCGTGCGCTGCGACGCCCTGCTCGTCGACACGATCAGCCGCTCCGACACCTATCCCTACGTCGACATCCGCGAGGACGACGTGTCGATGGGCCACGAGGCCACCGTCTCCAAGGTGTCCGAGGACCAGCTGTTCTACCTGATGTCCCGAGGCATGGCCGAGGACGAGGCGATGGCGATGATCGTGCGTGGGTTCATCGAGCCCATCGCACGCGAGCTGCCGATGGAGTACGCCCTCGAGCTCAACCGCCTCATCGAACTCCAGATGGAAGGAGCCGTCGGCTGATGTCCGTTGCCGACACGCTTGCCGAGTCCGCCGCCGCGATCGCGCAGGGCACGGGGCAGACCCACGTCGACCCCGCCGCCGCCCGCGGCTTCGTGCCCGTCCAGTCCCGCGCCGAGCGGACCGCGTCGTTCGACCTCGCCGACTTCGCCGTTCCCAAGGGCCGCGAGGAGGAGTGGCGCTTCACCCCGGTGAAGAAGCTCTCCGCGCTCCTCGCCGAGGGCACCAGCCCCGCCCTCGGCTGGGACCTCGACCTGCCCGACGGAGTGAGCACCTCGACGATCACGCCCCAGCAGGCGCGCGACCTCGGGATCCTGGCCCCACAGGACCGCGCCGCAGCCGTCGCCGCGGCGGGCGCCCTCAAGGTCCTCCTCCTCGACATCGCTGCCGAGGCCGAGCTGACGCGACCGGTCCGGATGCGCCTCGACGGGGCCGCTTCGCCTGCGCACGCCCATGTCGTCATCCGGGCCGGCCACCACTCGCGAGCCACCGTGGTCATCGACCACCAGGGCGGGGGACAGCTGACCGAGCTCGTCTCCGTCGTGACCGACGACGCCTCCGACCTCACCGTCGTGTCCGGCCAGCGTTGGCAGGACGACGCGATCCACCTCGGGCAGCACGACGCCCTCGTGGGCCGCGACGCGACCTACCGGCACATCTCCGTCACCCTCGGCGGCGAGATCGTCCGGCTCAACGCCAACGTGCGCTATGCGGGCTCGGGCGGAGACGCGACCCTCCTCGGTGTCTACTTCGCGGATGCGGGCCAGCACCTGGAGCACCGCTCGTTCGTCGACCACAACACCCCGCACTGCAAGAGCCACGTCACCTACAAGGGCGCGCTCCAGGGCGCGACGGCTCGCACCGTCTGGGTGGGCGACGCCCTGATCCGCGCCGCGGCTGAGGGCACCGACACCTACGAGCTGAACCGCAACCTCATCCTCACCGATGGCGCCCGCGCCGACTCGGTGCCCAACCTCGAGATCGAGACCGGTGAGATCGAGGGGGCCGGCCACGCCTCGGCCACGGGACGTTTCGACGACCTGCAGCTGTTCTACCTGCAGGCGCGCGGTATCCCCGAGGACGAGGCCAAGCGCCTCGTCGTCCGTGGCTTCTTCGCCGACATCGTCCGCGAGATCCCGCTCGCCGACCTCCGTGACGAGGTGAGCGCCGCGATCGAGGCGGAGCTCGCCGCAACCGCCTACGCCGCGGCCGCCAGCACGACCGACAACTCACTCGACAGCACCAAGGAGAACTGACCCGTATGAGCACGCTCGAGATCAAGGGACTCACCGTCTCGGTGGAGACCGAGGACGGCCCCAAGGAGATCCTGCGCGGGGTCGACCTGACCGTGAAGTCGGGGGAGACCCACGCCCTCATGGGCCCCAACGGCTCCGGCAAGTCGACGCTGGCCTACAGCGTCGCTGGCCACCCCAAGTACACCGTCACCGGCGGCACCGTGACGCTCGACGGCGAGGACGTCCTGTCGATGAGCGTTGACGAGCGGGCCCGCGCGGGCCTCTTCCTCGCCATGCAGTACCCGGTCGAGGTGCCCGGCGTGACGGTGAGCAACTTCCTGCGCACCGCCAAGACCGCCATCGACGGCGAGGCGCCCAAGCTGCGCACCTGGGTCAAGGACATGAAGGGCGCCATGGCCGACCTGCGCATGGACCCGTCCTTCGCTGAGCGCAACGTCAACGAGGGCTTCTCCGGCGGCGAGAAGAAGCGCCACGAGATCCTCCAGCTCGAGCTGCTCAGGCCCAAGATGGCGATTCTCGACGAGACCGACTCCGGCCTCGACGTCGATGCCCTCAAGGTCGTGTCCGAGGGCGTCAACCGGGCCAAGACCGCGACCCCCGACGGCCTCGGAGTGCTGCTCATCACGCACTACACGCGGATCCTGCGCTACATCCAGCCCGACTTCGTCCACGTCTTCATCGACGGCCGGATCGTCGAGGAGGGCGGCCCCGAGCTCGCCGACCGCCTCGAGGAAGAGGGCTACGACCGCTACGCGACGGCTGCCGTCGCCGACAGCGTCTGAGAGGTCCGATCGAGATGCGTTCTGCCGGTACGCCGCACGTCGGCGCCTTCACGGATGAGGAGGTCGCCGCCATCAGGCGCGCCTTCCCCATCCTGTCGCGCACCGTGCGCGACGGCAGGCCCCTCGTCTACCTCGACTCCGGGGCGACGTCGCACAAGCCGACGGTGGTCCTCGACGCCGAGCGCGCCTTCTATGAGAAGCACAACGCGGCCGTCCATCGCGGCGCGCACCAGCTCGCCGAGGAGGCGACCGACGACTACGAGGCCGCGCGGGAGACGATCGCCTCCTTCATCGGCGCCCCCGCGGACGAGATCGTCTTCACGAAGAACGCGACCGAGGCGCTGAACCTCGTGGCTTACGCCTTCTCCAACGCTGCGCCGACCGACGACCCGAAAGACGACCGGTTCGTGCTCGGACCCGGCGACGAGATCCTCGTCACCGAGATGGAGCACCACGCCAACCTCGTGCCGTGGCAGGAGCTGGCCCGGCGCGCCGGGGCGACGCTGCGGTGGATCCCCGTGGGGTCGGACGGCGCGCTCGACCTCTCGGAGCTCGCCTACCTGCTGACCGAGCGCACCAAGGTCCTGGCCGTGGCCCACGTGTCCAACGTCCTCGGCACGATCAACCCCGTGACCGAGCTCGCCGAGCGTGCCCACGCGCTGGGCGCCCTCGTCGTCGTCGACGCCTGCCAGTCGGTCCCGCACCTGCCGGTCGACGTGGCCGCGCTCGGCGCCGACTTCATCGCGTTCAGCGGCCACAAGCTCTACGGCCCGATGGGCATCGGTGTGCTGTGGGGCCGCTCCGAGCTGCTCGAGGTCATGCCACCCTTCCTCACCGGAGGGTCGATGATCGAGCTGGTCACCATGGAGCGCTCGACGTGGGCGCCGCCTCCGCAGAAGTTCGAGGCCGGCGTGCCCAACGCCGCACAGGCCGTCGGGCTCGCCGCGGCGGTCCGCTGGATCGAGGAGATCGGCATCCGACGGATCCAGGCACATGAGGCGGCGCTCGTCGACGAGCTGTTGGCAGGTCTCGAGGAGCGGCCCTGGATCCGGGTCGTCGGTCCTCCGCGCGGCACCCCCCGCGGCGGTGCGGTCGCCTTCGTCGTCGACGGTGTTCACGCCCACGACGTCGGCCAGGTTCTCGACGACGCGGGCGTGGCGGTGCGGGTCGGGCACCACTGCGCCTGGCCGTTGCATCGTGCCCTGGACGCGGCAGCGACCACGCGCGCCTCGTTCGCGGTGCACAGCACCCGCGCAGAGGTCACCGCTCTGCTGGAGGCGTTGGACCGGGTGCCGGTGATCTTCGGCCTCGACGTCGCGACCCCGGTTGAGGTGGGCTGACATGGACCTCTACCAGGAGCTCATCCTCGAGCACTCGAAGCGGCCGCACCACGCCGGGCTCCGTGAGCCCTACACGGCCGAGGTGCACCACATCAACCCGACCTGCGGCGACGAGGTGACCCTGCGCGTGTCGGTCGCCGACGCCGACGGCCAGCCCGTCGTCGACGACGTCTCCTACGACGCCAAGGGCTGCTCCATCTCGGTCGCCTCCTCCTCGGTGCTCGCCGAGGAGGTCATCGGGCGGCCGGTGGCCGAGGCTCTCGAGACGGTCGAGGCGATGCGCACGATGCTCACCTCCAAGGGGAAGGTCGCCGGCGACGAGGAGATCATCGGCGACGGCGTGGCCTTCGCCGGGGTCGCCAAGTACCCAGCCCGGGTCAAGTGCGCCCTGCTCGGCTGGACTGCCTTCACCGACGCGCTGGCCCGCTCGGGCCAGGACATCACCCGCCCGACAGCCGGTGCCGCCCCGCGGACCGATTCACCGAAGCCCACCACCACGGGAGCGAAGTCATGACCACCCAGACCACCCCCGCCAACGTCGCGGACGTCGAGGAGGCGATGCGTGACGTCGTCGACCCCGAGCTCGGCATCAACGTCGTCGACCTCGGCCTCGTCTACGGCATCACCGTGGACTCGCAGTCGCACGCGGTCATCGACATGACCCTGACGTCAGCGGCGTGCCCGCTCACCGACGTCATCGAGGACCAGACCGCTCAGGCGCTCGAGGGGCTGGTCGCGTCCCATCGGATCAACTGGGTCTGGATGCCGCCGTGGGGACCCGACAAGATCACCGAGGACGGCCGCGAACAGCTGCGGGCGCTCGGCTTCAACCTCTGACCGCCCAACCGGCCCGGCGCTGAGGTGAGCCGCGTCATCGAGGTCGCACCCGAGCGGCTCGAGCGCTGGCTCACGGGCTTCGCCGAGCGACACGGCCCCTACGACGCCACCCGCGAGAGCACCGCGGGTGGCGTCCTCGTCCGCGCCGAGGCAGCGGACGGTGCGGTCGCGGTCGCTGACCCGTTCGACCACGACCCCCTCGGGATCGTTCTCGTGCGTAGGGGTGGGTACGCCGTGGCCATCGCCGTGGCGGGCCGCCTCGTCGACGCCAAGGTGGGCGCGCGCCACGTCCAGTCGCGGACCGCCGCCGGCGGCTGGTCCCAGCAGCGGTTCGCGCGGCGCCGCGGCAAGCAGGCGGATGAGCTGGTGGGCGCCGTCGCGGTGCACGCGCGACGCATCCTGCTCAGGGACGACGAGTCGCCGCGTCGGGGTGCCCCGGGTCAGCAGCCACCGGGTCTGCCCTACGGTCTGCCCTACGGTCTGCCCCACGGTCTGCCATGCGGGCTCGTGGTCGGCGGCGACCGGACCCTGGTCCGCGAGGTGCTCGAGTCGCCGGCCCTGCGCGCCTTGCGCGGACTGCCCGTGCGGGAGCTGTTCGACCTGCCCGACCCTCGTCGGGACGTCCTCGAGGCGGCGGTGCGCAGGGGCAGGAGCTACCGGATCACCCTGACCGAGCCCACCCCCTCGAGCCCATGACCCCGGCAACACACCGAGCACCGTGCAGCGCACCGCGGTAGGGCTCCGGTGTGTTGCCAGGTAGCGGGTGTGTTGCCAGGTAGCGGGTGTGTTGCGAGGTGGGTGGCGGGCCGGACGGGGGAGCGGGGCGCCGACCAGGTCAGCTGACGGACTCGACCCCGAAGGTGTTGCACTGGTTGATGTCGCCGGTCTGCAGGCCCTGGTTGAACCACTTCATCCGGGCATCCGCGGAGCCGTGGGTCCAGTTCTCGGGAGTGACCCGGCCCTGCATCTTCTCCTGGATGCGGTCGTCGCCGACGGCCGCGGCGGCCGAGAGCGCAGAGCGGACGTCGTCCTGGGTGATCGGCTTGAGCAACGGCGTGCCACTCGCGTCGGTCGTCTCGGTGGCGTGCTTGACCCAGGTGCCGGCGAGACAGTCGGCCATCAGCTCGATCCGCACGGCGCCGGAGTTGGGGCCCTGCGGGTCCTGCTGGGCGCGGTTGAGGATGCCGAGGAGGTTCTGCACGTGATGGCCGTACTCGTGGGCGATGACGTACTCCTTGGCCAGCTGCCCACCATCAGCGCCGAACTTGCTCTGCAGCTCCTGGAAGAAGCTGGCGTCCACGTAGACCTTCGCGTCCAACGGGCAGTAGAACGGGCCGACCTGGGCGCTGGCCGTGCCGCACCCGGACTGGACCTGACCCTCGTAGATCACCGTCCGGGCCACCTCGTAGTTCATCTGGTACTTCGGCAGCGTCTTGGTCCAGTAGTCGTTGGCGCTGTTGACCGTGGCGATGATCAGGCAGACATCGTCCTTGTTGGCGTCCGCGCCGGTCTTGCACTGCGCGAACTCGGACTCCTGCACCTGGCCGGCGGCCCCGACCTGCTCGGGCTGCAGCTGCTGGGACGGCAGCCCACCGGAGCTGCCGCCGCCCCCTGAGTCGCCCCCTGAGTCGCCACCGAGGATGCTGCCGCCGCCGAAGATCAGCATGAGCACGAGAAGAATGAGCCCGCCGATGCCGCCGCCGACCTGGATGCCGCCGGGGAAGTTGCCGCCCCCGCCGCCCCCGCGGCCGAAGCCTCCGCCACCACCGCTCTCCACCTGAGAGGTGTCGAGCTGGGCGTTCTCGTTGAAGCTCATGTCACGCTCCTGCTGGAGATGGGGCCCGGCACGTGTCGGGCCGTCGCTGCGTCAACCCTAGTCACCGCCCTGTACCCACCGGGCATCCGGCCGACCGCATGTCGCGCCTCGATGCCCTGATGCGGCGCCATCATCGACACCACCGGCGTCACTCGATGACGACGGCATCCGGGTAGGCGGTGGTCAGCCGCATCCGCACCTGGACCGTGTCCCCGATGGCGGGGGGCGCGACGTCGCCCGGGAGGGCGAGCAGGCTGCACTGCATGTGCGGCGGCTCGGCGAACCGTGGCATCGTGCCGCCGACGGTGAAGGGCGACCGGACGCGGTGCGCGGCCTCGAGCATTCCCTCGGCGACGGCGATGGCCCGGCTCCGGGCAGTCGCCGCCGACGCGGGGGACTCCATGGCCACGCCGTGGGAGGTGCCCCCGCTGACGACGACGAGGTGACCGGCCGGCTGGGGCCGCTGCCGGTAGCCGACCCGCTCGCCCCTGGACAGGGCCCGCACGTCGAGCACGTGCGCTCTCACCTCGTACGCAGTGCGGTCGGCGAGCCAGAGGTCGGTGCCCACCCGGGCGGCGAAGGTGTGCTCGGGGAAGCGTCGTCTGAGCTCGGCGACCTCGTCGGCGGTCGTGTGGGAGACGAAGAACGGCCGGATCCCACCGACGGCCTCGACGAAGTGGCTGATCTCGTCGACGTGCCCGGATCCCAGCGGCAGGTGGAGGGTGACCCCCTCGCCGCGGCCGGCGGCGATGAGGTCGCCGACGCGCTCGACGGGCGCACCGAAGCGGCCCATCGACGTCAGCCCCTCGACGACGAGCCTCGCCGACGCGTTGGCCGCCAGGAGTGCGTCGAGGTCGACCCGGGCCGTGATGGTGTGGACGAGGCGGCCGGCGCCGAGCCCGGCGAGCGCCGCGTGGATCGACGCGCGGAACGGCTCCATGACGAGCACGTCTCCGGGGAAGCCGGTCAGCGCACCGGGGACCTCGGCGTAGGTGCCGACCGCGATCATCCGCACCGGCAGCCGGGCGGCCTCGGCGTAGAGCACGTCCCTCCCGAAGCCGTAGCCGTTGCCCTTGACCACGGGGACGAGGCCGGGGTTGGCGGCGAGGGCAGCGGCCTGGGCAGCGCGCCACCGGCCGCCGTCGACGTGCAGGGTCAGGGCCACGGGGTCACCTCCGCTTCATGTAGAGGTCGAAGGCGGTGTACAGCAGGCGGTTGAGCGGGAGGTCCCACTCCCCGGCGAGGCGCACCGCCTCGCCGCCCGTGCCGACCTTGAACCGGATCAGGCCGATGTGCGGGTTGTCCTCGGCGACGGTGTTGGTGATGCCGCGCAGGTCGTAGACCGCGGCCCCGGCGTCCAGGGCGTCCCGCATAATCTGCCACTGGACCGCGGTCGAGGCCTGCAGGTCCCGCTTGGCCGCGGTCGACGCGCCGTAGGAGTACCAGGCGTGCCGCCCCACGCGGATGAAGATCGTCGCGGCGAGGACCTCGCCCTCGTGCTCGGCCAGGTAGACGCGGATCCGGTCGGGGTCCTCCGCCGACATGACGCGGTACATGCGCTCGAAGTACTCGAGGCCCCGCGGGGTGAACCGGTCGCGCTCCGCGGTCTCGAGGTACAGCCGGTGGAAGGTGCCGAGATCCGTTGCGTCGCCGGTCCGCACGATGACGCCGTTCTTCTGGGTCTTCTTGATGTTGCGCCGCCAGAGCTGGTTCATCCCGGCCAGCAGCTCCGTCTCGGACCGCCCCTCGAGGGGGATCTGGAAGACGTACTCGGGCTGGCCGGCGAGGAAGCCGTCGTCAGCGGACAGGTGCTTGAACCCCAGTCGGCGGAGCGTCTCGACGACGGTGGTGCCGACCGGTTCCACGACGTCCGGGGGTGCCTGGTCGTACCGCGCCGTGGCGGGGTCGCTGATGGCCGCCTTGATCGTCGCCGCGTGCCACCGGTGCGTGGGGACGGGCGGCCCGAGCCGGAGCGCGAAGGCTCCCTCGGCCTTGAGGTGGTCACGGAGGGCGCGGAGCAGCTCGACGAGCCGGGGTGAGGCCCAGTCGATGCAGGGACCTTCCGGCAGGTAGGCGAGCGTGCGCCCGAGCTTCGGCAGGCTGCGGTGGAGCACCAACGCGGCCCCGACCATGGTGTCGCCCTCGAACCAGCCGAGCGACTCGTGCCGCCAGTCGGTCTTGACGTCCCCCCACGCGGGTGTCTGGAGGAAGCTCGCCGACGGCTGCGTCCGCAGCCAGGCGAGGTGCTCGTCGGCGGTGATCTCGCGGACGGTTATCGGGGCGCTCACGGAGCGCCACGCTACCGGAGCGGGCCGATCCGCCCGCGCGGAGAAGGACGAAGCCGTATGCCGCTGGGCTCGCCTGCGCTCGCGAGGCCGGGCCGGGGGAGCGAAACCGGTCGAGAGCATGCTGTCGCCGCTGGCAGAATGGAGGGGTTGTCCAGCCGCTGACGAAGTGCGGCACGAGGAAGGAACATGCCGTGATCGTCGCGACCGGGATCGAGCTGCGGGCCGGTGCCCGCCTGCTGCTCGAGGATGCCAGCTTCCGCATCGACTCAGGGGACCGGATCGGGCTCGTCGGCCGCAACGGCGCGGGCAAGACGACGTTGACCAAGGTCCTCGCGGGGGAGGGGCAGCCGGCCGCGGGCACGGTCACCCGCACCGGGGCCGTGGGTTACCTTCCGCAGGATCCCCGCACCGGGGACCTCGAGATGCTGGCCCGGGACCGGATCCTCTCGGCGCGCGGCCTCGACGAGATCGTCCGCCGACGGGCCTCCTCGGAGGAGCGGATGGCCAGTGAGGACGAGCGGGTCCGCGAGAAGGCGATGCGGCAGTACACCCGCCTCGAGGTCGAGTTCGAGGCGGCCGGTGGCTACGCGGCCGAGTCGGAGGCGGCGGCCATCGCGAGCGCTCTCGGGCTCGAGGAGCGCATCCTCTCGCAGCCGCTGGGGACGCTGTCGGGTGGACAGCGACGCCGGGTCGAGCTCTCGAGGATCCTCTTCTCCGGCAGCGAGACGCTGTTGCTCGACGAGCCGACCAACCACCTCGACGCGGACTCGGTCGTGTGGCTGCGGGAGTACCTGCGCGGCTACAGCGGCGGTCTCATCGTCATCAGCCACGATGTCGAGATGCTCGATGCGGTCGTGAACAAGGTCTACCACCTCGACGCCAACCGGTCGGCGCTCGACGTCTACAACATGGGGTGGAAGACCTACCTCCAGCAGCGGGAGACCGACGAGCGCCGCCGCAAGCGGGAGCTGGCCAACGCCCAGAAGAAGGCGAGCGCCCTCCTCGCGCAGGCGGACAAGATGCGCGCCAAGGCGACCAAGGCGACCGCGGCACAGAACATGGCCAAGCGTGCGGAGCGGCTCCTCGCCGGCGTCGAGGGTGAGCGGCTGCAGGACCGGGTCGCCAAGCTGCGCTTCCCGAAGCCCGCGCCCTGCGGCAGGACGCCGCTGCGGGCGTCGGGGCTGTCACGGTCGTACGGCTCGCTCGAGGTCTTCACGGACGTCGACCTGGCCATCGACCGGGGGAGCAAGGTCGTCGTGCTCGGCCTCAACGGAGCCGGCAAGACGACGCTGCTGCGGATGCTCGCGGGGGTGGACGATCCGGACACCGGGGAGGTCGAGCCGGGCCACGGGCTCAAGCTCGGCTACTACGCGCAGGAGCACGAGAACCTCGACGTCGAGCGCAGCGTCCTGCAGAACATGAAGACCGCTGCCCCGGACCTCGGTGAGACGGACGTGCGCAAGGTGCTCGGCTCGTTCCTCTTCTCCGGCGACGACGTCGACAAGCCGGCCGGCGTGCTCTCCGGCGGCGAGAAGACGCGTCTGTCGCTGGCGATGCTCGTCGTCTCCGCCGCCAACGTGCTCCTGCTGGACGAGCCGACGAACAACCTCGATCCGGCGTCCCGGGCCGAGATCCTCGGTGCCCTCTCGACCTACGAGGGAGCCGTGGTCCTCGTCACCCACGACGAGGGCGCCGTCGACGCGCTCGAGCCGGAACGCATCCTCCTCCTGCCCGATGGCGTGGAGGACCTCTGGGGCCCGGACTACAAGGACCTCATCGCGCTCGCCTGATCCACATAATCAAAGGTGATCATCCAGATAATGGATGGTTATTGTATCTGGCGAGGTCTGTGCCGACACTGAGTGTCATGCCGACCTACCACCTCGCGTGCCCGTACTGCGGCGGGGACGACCTGAGCCCCTTCCCGGACCCCCTGTCCGCCTGGTCGTGCCTCGACTGCCTGCGCGTCCTGCGCGTCGAGCTGGCGCAACCGGCGGCGGTCTCCGGCTGGGGAGTCCTGCGCGTGGTGCCGCCCACCACCGTGGCGGCCTGACACCCCGAGGGAATCGTTGTCCCCTCCTTGCGGTTGGATCGGAGGACGAAGGAGGGCCCGCCTTGGGAATGCAGCCGTGGATGATGATGCGGTCGATGTCGCGCGATCAGAGCGTGACCGAGCGGACCCTCGCCCCCGGCACGCGGCGCCGCGTCTTCTCGTACGCCGCGCCGTACCGCTCCTCGATCCTGGCCTTCCTCGGCGTCGTCATCGTCAACTCCATCCTCGTCGTCACGGTGCCACTGCTCATCAAGGCCCTGGTCGACGACGGCGTCATCCCCAAGAACTCCAGCGTCGTCGTCCGGCTGGCCTTCGTCGTCGCCGGCATCGCGGTGCTCGACGCCCTGCTCAGCATCGTGCAGCGCTGGTACTCGGCCCGGATCGGTGAGGGGCTGATCAAGGACCTGCGCACCGAGGTCTTCGCACACGTCCTCCAGCAGCCCATCGCGTTCTTCACCCGCGCCCAGACCGGCTCCCTGGTGTCCCGGCTCAACAGCGACGTCATCGGCGCGCAGCAGGCCTTCACCTCGGTGCTGTCCAACGTGGTGAGCAACATCGTCTCGGTCATCCTCGTCGTCGCGGCGATGCTCGCCCTGTCCTGGCAGCTGACCCTGGGCTCGCTCCTGCTCGTGCCGCTGTTCCTCATTCCGGCGAAGCTGATGGGCCGGCGTCTCGCCGCTCTCGCCTCGCGGCAGATGACCCTCAACGCCGACATGGGCACCCGGATGACCGAGCGGTTCAACGTGGCCGGGGCGCTCCTCGTCAAGCTGTTCGGTGACCCGCGGCGCGAGGAGGCCGAGTACGACGAGCGAGCCAGCCGGGTCCGTGACGTCGGCATCCAGATCGCCATCAACCGGACCCTCTTCATGGCGGCGCTCACCCTCGTTGCCGCCCTCGCGACCGCCATGGTCTACGGGTTCGGCGGTCTCATGGCCGTCAGCGGCAGCCTCTCCGTCGGCACCCTGCTCGCCCTCGCGGCCCTGCTCGCGAGGCTCTACGGCCCGCTGACGTCGCTCTCCAACGTCCGCGTCGACATCATGACGGCGCTCATCTCGTTCGAGCGGGTCTTCGAGGTGCTCGACCTCCAGCCGCTCGTGGCCGAGCGCCCGGGAGCCCAGCCGCTGCCGGACGGCCCGCTCGGGGTCGAGCTCGACCACGTGTCCTTCCGCTACCCGTCGGCCGACGAGGTCTCGCTCGCCTCGCTGGAGTCCACGGCGAGTGGCGACCGCCGGGCGGGTGGGCCTGTGCTGCGAGACATCAGCCTCTCGGTGCGGCCGGGGCAGCTCGTCGCGCTCGTGGGCCCGTCCGGCGCCGGCAAGACGACCCTCACGTCACTGGTGACCCGGCTCTACGACCCCACCTCGGGCTCCGTCCGCGTCGGTGGCCTGGACCTGCGCGACGTCACGCTCGGCTCGCTGCGTCGGCGCCTCGGTGTCGTCACCCAGGAGGCGCACCTGTTCCACGACACGATCCGGGCCAACCTGCTCTATGCGCGGCCCGAGGCGACGGAGCAGGAGATGGCGCGGGCTCTCCGAGCTGCGCAGATCGGCGACCTGGTCGACGACCTGCCCGAGGGACTCGACACCGTCGTGGGCGACCGAGGGCACCGGCTCAGCGGGGGAGAGAAGCAGCGGCTCGCGATAGCCCGGCTGCTGCTCAAGGCCCCCGACATCGTCGTTCTCGACGAGGCGACCGCCCACCTGGACTCCGAGTCAGAGGTCGCCGTGCAGCGGGCCCTCGACGCGGCCCTCGCGGGCCGGACATCCATCGTCATCGCCCACCGTCTCTCGACGATCCGTCAGGCCGACCTCATCGTGGTGCTCGACCACGGTCGGGTCGTCGAGACCGGTCGCCACGTCGAGCTGCTCGCCGCCGGAGGGCTCTACGCCGACCTCCATGCGACCCAGTTCGCGGACTCCCCGCGGACCGCGGACGAGCGCAGGGACGCGATCGCCCTGCCGACCGGGCCGGCGCGCGCCTGAGCCGTTCTCCACGCGGCCCCCACGACGCGGGCCCGCCTATGGTGGCCCCCGTGCAATCAGACCCGGCCGCCCTGACCTCAAGTGCCTTCGGCGCCCCGCTTCGCAGGCAGCTCGAGCTGTTCATCGACGACCACCGCGTCCAGCTGGGCGGGTGCCTCGAGGGGCTGACCGAGGAGGAGGCGCGCCGCGCTCTGGTGCCGTCGCGGACGACCCTGCTCGGCCTGGTCAAGCACGCGACGTTCGTCGAGAAGGTCTGGTTCGACGAGGCGGTCACCGCGCGCAGCCGAGCGGAGATCGGGATCCCCGCGACCCCGGACGAGTCCTTCGTCCTCGACCCGGAGGACACCATCGAGACGGTCCGCGCCGCTCACGCCCGGCGTGCCAGGCGTCCCGTGCGGCCGTCGCCGGTCTCGGACTCGATGACCTGGTCACCGGCAACCGCCGTGGGCCGCTGCCCCTCCGCTGGGTTCTCCTGCACGTGCTGCGCGAGCTGGCCCAGCACGGTGGCCACGCCGACATCCTCCGGGAGCAGGTCCTTGCCGCCCGGCACGCCACGAGCTGAGCCCGTCAGGACGCGATGCCGGCCTCCCGGCCGTCAGGCGTCCTCCTCGTCCCAGATCCGCACCTTCCTGGGCCTGGCAGCCGCCCCGGGTGCTGCTGGATCCCCGGGAGTCTGGATCACCTGCCTGCGGATGGCGAAGAACACGAAGACCAGCCCGGCCGGCATCGTCAGCCACCACTGGATGGCATAGGCCTGGTGCGGCCCCAGCCCCTCGTCGGGCCGCGGGAGCGGGGACACGGGGTGCGCACCCGCCGGCGGCTGCGGAGTCTGCTCGCCGAGCACGACGTAGACGTCGAGGTCACTGAGCGAGGGCACCCGCTCGCGGACGTCGGCGATGCTGATGCTCGCGAGCTGTGGAGCGGGCAGGTCGCGGCCGAGGTCGGGCTCGGCCGAACGGACCCAACCGACGACCTCCATCTCACCGGCTGGTGCCCGGTCGGCGGGAGGCGTCGTCTCGGCCTCGCGGGCGTTGGGCACCCAGCCCCGGTCGACGAGCACGGTGGTCCCATCGGCGACGAAGGGGGTCAGCACCTCGAAACCGACGGTTCGCTCCCGCGTGCGGTTGCGCACCATCTGGTCGGACTGTGCGAGGTAGCGACCACGGAACGTCACCTTCGTCCACTGGTTCTCGGCACGCAGGCGGCTGCCGCCCCCGCCCTCGGCCAGGACCTGACTCAGCGGGACCGGTGCGGCGTCGTAGTTCTGCTCGATGGCGGTCACCTTGGTGCGCTGCTCGACGTGACGCGTCCACTGCCACGAGCCCAGCGTCCAGCACGCGAGACCGAAGAGGAGGGCGACCACCGTCACGAGGAGCCATCGAGGAGTGAGCCAGAGCCGGAGCACGCCACGACGCTACCCGGCCTACAGTGGTGGTCATGACGCGCCTTCCGGATCCCACCGTCCGGCCCGCCGCAGCGATCGGCGGGCCGGCTGGCCAGACCGGCCTGCGCGACCAGTTCGGTCGCGTGGCCCGCGACCTGCGCGTCTCGGTCACCGACCGCTGCAACCTCCGCTGCACGTACTGCATGCCGGCCGAGGGGCTGCCCTGGATGCCCAAGGCGGAGATGCTCACCGATGCGGAGATGCTGCGGCTGATCGGCCTGTTCGTTCGCGACGGGGTCACCCAGGTGCGGCTCACCGGCGGTGAGCCGCTGCTGCGTCGGTCCCTCGTCGACCTCGTCGCCGGCATCGCTTCGCTCGACCCTCGGCCGCGGATCGCCATGACGACCAACGGCGTGGGGCTCGAGAGGGTGGCTCAGGGCCTCGCCGACGCGGGGCTCGACCGGGTCAACGTCAGCCTCGACACGATCGACTCCGAGACGTTCACGCGTCTCACCCGTCGTGACCGGCTCGCCGATGTCGAGCTCGGCCTCAAGGCGGCGGCCGATGCGGGACTCAGGCCGGTCAAGGTGAACGCCGTCGCGATGCGAGGGGTCAACGACGCCTCGGTCGCGGACGTGCTGCAGTGGTGTCTCGACCGGGGCTACGAGCTGCGCTTCATCGAGCAGATGCCCCTTGACGCGCAGCACGCCTGGGACCGTCGTGACATGGTGACCGCCGACGAGATCCGCGCCACCCTGTCCCAGCGCTACTCGCTCACGCCGCTGCCGGCGGCCGAGCGGGGGAGTGCCCCGGCCGAGCGGTTCCTCGTCGACGGCGGCCCCGAGACCGTGGGCATCATCGCCAGCGTCACGGCGCCGTTCTGCGGGGCGTGCGACCGCACCCGCCTCACCGCGGACGGGCAGGTGCGCAACTGCCTCTTCTCACGCACCGAGACCGACCTGCGCACGCCCCTGCGCGAGGGCGCGACGGACGCCGAGCTGCTCGGTCTCATGCGTGGGGAGATGTGGCGCAAGCGCCGCGGACACGGCATCGGCGACCCGGGCTTCGTCCAGCCGGATCGGCCGATGTCGGCGATCGGCGGCTGACCGCCCCCGGGCGCCGTCCCGTTCAGCCGTCGGCCTCGGTGAGCGCTCCGACGGGGATGATCTCGATGAGGAACCCGCGCACCCCGACGAAGTCGGCGAGGGACTGCGCGTGGTCGTCGCAGGCGAGCCACACCTTGCGCCGGCCCTCGACGTGCAGCTTGGGGTTTCGCCAGACGACGGCATGCACGGCCGCGGCCCGGCAGCCCTTGGCGCTGCAGGTCCGGTCCGCGCTCTCCGCCCAGGATCCGCCGAGGGGTCCGCTCACTGCTCGAGCCGGTTCTGCTCCGCCGGTGGGGGCACGGCGTGCGGCGTCACGGGCTCGATGGCGCCGGACTGGCTGGGTCGGACCGCGTTGGCCGTGACGACGGCGAAGTACGGCAGCACCACCGCACCGACGATCGCGGCCCAGCGCAGCCAGCCCTCGGTGACGAAGATCAGGCCGAGGCACGCGATCCGGATGCCCATCATGGTCAGGTAGCGCCTGACCCGCTGGGACTGGTCGTCCGCGGGCGAGGAGGGAGCCGAGGTGACAGTGTGCACCACCGGTCGCTGCTTGCCTTCTGCCACTCGTCCACCATAAGCCCGCCGTACGCGGAGAGCGCCGTCGGCCTTGGACGGCGTCGTCGTACCCATCGGTAGTCCACTAGGTTCGGGGCTGACCGGGACGCCGGATTGGGCGGCGTCGACCTGAACGCACGCGAAGGAGACCAGGTGGCAGCCACTGAGCCACGCAACGTCCTCGTCACGGGAGGCAACCGAGGGATCGGGCTGGCCATCGCCCGGGCCTTCCAGGCTGCGGGCGACAAGGTCGTCATCACCCACCGTTCCGGCGAGCCTCCGGAGGGGCTGCAGGGCGTGACGTGCGAGGTGACCGACTCGGCGTCGGTCGACCAGGCGTTCGCGGCCGCCGAGGAGATCTTCGGGGGCCCGGTGGAGGTGCTCGTCGCCAACGCCGGCATCACCCGGGACACGCTCCTGATGCGGATGAGCGACGACGACTTCGACAGTGTCATCGACACCAACCTCGCGGGCGCGTTCCGGTGTGCCCGACGGGCAGCGACGGGGATGATCCGCAAGCGCCGGGGCCGCATCGTCCTCATCTCCAGCGTCGTCGGCCTCTACGGCTCCCCGGGCCAAGCGAACTACGCCGCCTCCAAGTCAGGCCTCGTCGGCCTCGCACGCTCGATCACCCGCGAGCTCGGTGGACGCGGCATCACTGCGAACGTCGTCGCCCCCGGGTTCATCGACACCGAGATGACCGCGGTCCTGCCCGACGAGCAGAAGAAGGCCTACCTGGCCAGCATCCCGGCTGGCCGCTTCGCCACCCCCGAGGAGGTGGCGTCCGTCGTGCGCTTCGTCGCCAGCGACGACGCCGCCTACATCACCGGCGCGGTGATCCCCGTCGACGGAGGACTCGGCATGGGGCACTGAGCCGGCCCAGCGGCATACGACCGCTGTGTCCGTATGCCGCTCAGCTCACCTCCGCACGCACGTCGCCTCCCACACGAGAAAGTCACGAGAAGACATGGGAATCCTCGAAGGCAAGAAGCTCCTCGTCACCGGTGTCCTCATGGACAGCTCCATCGCGTTCCACGTCGCCAAGATCGCGCAGGAGGAGGGCGCCGAGGTGGTGCTGACCTCCTTCGGACGCACCATGAAGATCACCCAGACCATCGCCAAGCGGCTTCCGCAGACGCCGGAGGTGATCGAGCTCGACGTCGCCAACCAGGAGCACCTCGACTCGCTCGCCGAGCGCCTCGGCGAGCACGTCGACCGGGTCGACGGCGTGCTCCACTCGATCGGGTTCGCCCCCCAGGGTGCCTTCAACTTCATGGAGGGCACGTGGGAGGACGTGTCCACGGCACTGCAGATCTCGGCCTACAGCCTCAAGTCCCTGGCCGTCGCCGCCCTGCCGCTCATGGCACCAGGTGGGAGCGTCGTGGGGCTGACCTTCGACGCGAAGTTCGCCTGGCCCGTCTACGACTGGATGGGTGTCGCCAAGGCGGCCTTCGAGGCGACGAACCGCTACCTGGCCCGTGACCTCGGCCCGAAGGGCATCCGCTGCAACCTCGTCGCCGCCGGGCCGATCCGCACGACCGCCGCGAAGTCCATCCCCGGGTTCAAGCACTTCGAGGAGGTCTGGGACGACCGGGCTCCGCTCGGTTGGGACGTCAACGACCCGGTGCCGGCGGCCCAGGCCTGCGCGGCGCTGCTGTCCGACTGGTTCCCGGCGACGACGGGCGAGATCCTGCACGTCGACGGCGGCGCCCACGCGATGGGCGGCTGACCTTCCACCGCCGCGGTCGATGTGATCGATCGAGTCATGACCCGATCGATCACATCGAACCGTCGCTGAGGTCGGCCTCCTCGATCTCCTCCCGGGTGATGCCGAGCAGGTAGAGCACCGAGTCGAGGTAAGGGACGTTGACGCTCGTGTGGGCCTGCTCGCGCACGAGCGGCTTGGCGTTGAAGGCGACGCCGAGCCCGGCGGTGGCGAGCATGTCGAGGTCGTTGGCGCCGTCCCCGATGGCGACGGTGCGGCTCAGCGGCAGGCCCTCCAGCGCGGCGAACTCGCGCAGCGCCGCGGCCTTCCCGGCGCGGTCGACGACGGGGCCGAGGACCCGACCGGTCAGCACACCGTCGCGGACCTCGAGCCGGTTGGCTCGCGCGTGGTCGATCCCGAGCTCTGCGGCGAGCTCGCCGACGATCTCGATGAAACCGCCGCTGACCAGGCCGACCGTGTAGCCGAGCCGCTTGAGGGTGCGCACCAACGTCCGGGCACCCGGGGTGAGCATGACGTCGCGGCGGACCTCGGTGAGGACCGTCTCGGGCAGCCCGGCCAGCGTCGCGACCCGGGCACGCAGCGACTGTTCGAAGTCGAGCTCGCCGGCCATCGCCCGAGCCGTCACCGCGGCCACCTCTGCCTCGCGGCCGCAGTGCGCCGCCAGCATCTCGATGACCTCCTGCTGGATGAGCGTCGAGTCGACGTCGAGGACGACGAGGCGACGGCCCCGACGCGCGAGCCCACCAGGCGCGACGGCCACGTCGATCCCGGCGGTGGCGGCCACGAGGGACAGCTGGGTCCGGAGCGACGCGACGTCGGCGCCGCTGATGTCGAACTCGACCGTCGTCACGGGATAGCGCGACAGGCGCCGGATCCGGTCGATGTTGGCGCCGTGCTCGGCGATCCGGGCCGTCACCAGCGAGACGGCCTCGGCGCGCAGCGGTGCACCGAGGACGACGACAGCAGCCCGTCCATGGCGCTGCCGAGCGTTGTCACCGGTGCCCTCCACGACCGTGAGGGTGAGTCCGAGCCGGTGAGCGGCCACCGCCGCGGCGTCGCGCAGCGCGTCGGAGTGCTCTCCGGGAGCCAGGAGCAGGGCGAGCGTCAGGTGCCCGTGGACGGCGACCTGCTGGATGTCGAGGACTTCCGCCCCGGTGCCGCTGATGGCGTCGACGATGGCGCTCGTCACACCCGGGCGGTCCTCGCCGGTCACCGTGATGCTCAGGGTCTGCACGTCGTCGCTCGTCACGGCACCGAGGCTAGTCAGGTGCGCGCCGGGCATCGCGGGGCTTCCGCCATGCGACCGGTCACATCGGAGGGGCGGCACGCAGCCGGGCATTGGTGGCGTCGCGCCACTGGAGCAGGTCGCGAAGGCGGCCCAGGTCGGGGTGTGCGGCCGAGAGGCTCGCCGTGAAGAGCCGGGTGCCGACGTCATGCAGGCGCTGGGCATTTCCCGCGTAGTCCGCTCGCTGGTCGGGGTTGCGCCCCGGCACGAACGACACCCCCGCCGACCGCTCGATCTCCAGTGGGTCTCGGCCCCGCCGCCGGCACCATTCGTCGAGCACCCGGTGCTTGTGGGCGATGACGGTGTCGTCACCGAAGCCGTGCCAGATGTCGGCGTGCTCGGCGACGATGCGCAGAGTCTTCTGCTCGCCGCCGCCGCCGATGAGGACGGGGATGTCACGAAGGGGCGGCGGGTTGAGCCGCTGCCACCGGTCCCGGATGACGGGCAGGTCGCGGGCCAGGTCGTCGAGTCGGCTCCCGGCAGTGCCGAACTCGTAGCCGTAGTCGTCGTAGTCGCGCTCGGCCCAACCTGAGCCGATGCCCAGGATGAGGCGTCCCCCGCTCACGTGGTCGACGGTCCGGGCCATGTCCGCGAGGAGGTTCGGGTTGCGGTAGGAGTTGCTCGTGACGAGGCAGCCGATCTCGGCCCGCTCGGTCGCCTCCGCCCAGGCGGCGAGGATCGTCCACGCCTCGAAGTGGGCGCCGTCGGGATCGCCGCTCAGCGGGAAGAAGTGGTCCCACGTGAGGATGACGTCGGCGCCCAGCTCCTCGACCGTCACGGCGAGGGACCGGATCTCGGCCCAGCTCGCGTGCTGTGGCGGGATCTGGACCGCCACCCGGGCCGGGCGTGGGTCCGTCGCGCTGGCGGGAAGTTCCTCGGTCACGGTGTCCTCCTCTTCGTGGTCGCCGGTGGGCGAGCGATGCCGTATGCCGCTGGGCTCGCTCCGGGGATCAGGTGGCCTCGGGTGGTCGGCTGAGAGGTCGATGATCGCAGCACCCGCAGGGTCGCCAGGGGCGGGTCCGCCGCGTAGGCGACCCGGGTCCCGTGGGCCACGGCCTCCCGCAGCGCCTCGGTGGCAGCGGCAGTGATCTGCTCACCCGGCGCGAGCACCGGCACCCCCGGAGGGTACGGCGCCACGAGCTCCGCGCCCGTCCTGCCGATGGCCTCGCTGCGGCTCGGTCTGCTCCCGGTAGGCCTGCGCCTGCTGCTCGTAGGCCCCGAGGGTCAGTCGGTTGGTGTCCCGCTCGATCACCGGACGACGGTCTGGCCCTTGCCGATGACGGTGATGCCGGTCTCGGTCACGTGGAAGCCACGAGCCAGGTCGTGCTCGTGGTCGATGCCCACCTGGCAGCCCTCGGGGATGACGACGTTCTTGTCGATGATCGCCCGCCGGATCTGCGCGTGGCGCTCGACCTCCACCCCGTCGAGGATCACGGAGCCCTGGACACTGGCATACGAGTGGACCCGCACGAGCGGGGAGAGGACCGAGGCGTAGATGTGCGCGCCGGACACCACGACGCCGGGGGACACCGCGGAGTTGAGGGCCTCACCGATCCGGTCGCCGCTGCCGTGCACGAACTTCGCCGGCGGGTAGGGCGCGTGCTGGGTGTAGATCGGCCACTCGTAGTTGTAGAGGTTGAAGATCGGGTGGATCGAGACGAGGTCCATGTGGGCGTCGTAGTAGGACTCGATCGTCCCGACGTCACGCCAGTAGCCGCGGTCCCGGTCGGTCGCTCCGGGCACGAGGTTGTCCTTGAAGTCATAGACGGCCGCCTCGCCGCGGTCGACGAAGTCCGGGACGATGTCGCCGCCCATGTCGTGCTTGCTGCCCGCACGCTCGCGGTCGCGGGTCACCGCCTCGATGAGGGCATCGGCGGTGAAGACGTAGTTACCCATCGACGCCAGGACCTCCGTCGGGCTGTCCGGCAGTCCCTTGGCGTCGGTCGGCTTCTCGCGGAAGGCGGCGATCGTGGCGGGGTCGGCGTCGTCGACCTCGATGACGCCGAACTGGTCGGCCAGCGAGATCGGCTGACGGATCGCTGCCACGGTGACTCCGGCGCCCGACTCGATGTGCTGCTCGACCATGTCGCTGAAGTCCATGCGGTAGACGTGGTCGGCACCGACGACGACGACGATGTCGGGCTTCGCGTCGTGGATCAGGTTGAGGCTCTGGAAGATCGCGTCGGCGCTGCCGAGGTACCAGTTCTTGTCGACCCGCTGCTGGGCCGGGACGGTCGTGACGTAGTTGCCGAGGAGGGTCGACATGCGCCACGTCTTCGTCACGTGCGCGTCGAGGCTGTGCGACTTGTACTGCGTCAGGACGACGACCTGGAGGTACCCGGAGTTGACGACGTTGGACAGGGCGAGGTCGATGAGGCGGTAGATGCCGGCGAACGGCACCGCGGGTTTGGCCCGGTCCGCGGTGAGCGGCATGAGCCGCTTGCCCTCACCGCCCGCGAGCACGATGGCGAGGACCTTGCGATTGGAGTACGGGCTTCGTCGCGCCATGGCCTCACCCTAGGTGGCAAGGCCTGCTCGCGGGGAGCGATGTCCACCACAACGCGTGTCGTGGCGCACGCCGCGCGGGAGGCGCGGACATCCGTCGTCCCGATGCCGGTGTCAACCGGGTCGGAACCGGGTTCGGGGCTACGCTCGGCACGTGCGCGTCGACATCCTCAGCAAGGAGTACCCGCCGGCGATCTACGGAGGCGCCGGCGTCCATGTCGCCGAGCTGGTGCGCGCCCTGCGCGCCCGCGGCGACCTCGACGTCCAGGTGCGGTGCTTCGGCGCTCCGCGCGACGAGACGGGCACGACCGCCTACCCCGACCTGCCCGGTCTCGCGGACGCCAACCCGGCGATCCAGACGCTCGGCGTCGACCTCGCCATGGCGAGCGACTGCGCCGGTGCCGACCTCGTCCACTCCCACACGTGGTACGCCAACCTCGCCGGTCACCTCGGCGCCCTCCTCGGCGGCATCCCGCACGTCGTCACGGCGCACTCCCTGGAGCCGATGCGCCCGTGGAAGGCGGAGCAGCTCGGCGGGGGATACCAGGTCTCCTCGTGGGCGGAGCGCACCGCCTATGAAGCCGCCGCCGCGGTCATCGCGGTCAGCGCGGGGATGCGTGGGGACATCCTCCGCAGCTATCCGGCCCTGGACCCGGCGCGGGTCCACGTCGTCCACAACGGCATCGACGCGCAGCTGTGGCAGCCCGACCGGTCTCCCGAGGCCCGAGCAGTCGTCGAGCGCCACGGGGTCGACCCGGATCGCCCCTCGGTGGTCTTCGTCGGTCGGATCACCCGCCAGAAGGGGCTGCCCTACCTGCTCCGCGCCTGCGCCGAGCTGCCGCCCGACGTCCAGCTCGTCCTGTGCGCCGGTGCCCCGGACACACCCGAGATCATGGCCGAGGTCGAGGGGCTGATGGAGCGTCTGCGGGCCCAGCGCGGTGACGGGGTCGTCTGGATCGCCGACATGCTGCCCCGCGCCGAGGTGGTCGCACTGCTCTCCCACGGCACCGTCTTCGCCTGTCCCTCCGTCTACGAGCCGCTCGGCATCGTCAACCTCGAGGCGATGGCCTGTGAGCTGCCCGTGGTCGCGACTGCGACGGGAGGGATCCCCGAGGTCGTCGTCGACGGGGCGACGGGCTGGCTCGTCCCGATCGACCAGGTCCAGGACGGGACGGGCACGCCGGTGGACCCGGCGCGCTTCGTGGCCGACCTCGCTGCGGCTCTGACCGATGCGGTGTCCGACCCGGTCCGGGCGCGCGCCTTCGGCGCGGCCGGTCGCCGGCGGGCCGTCGAGTCGTTCTCGTGGGGGTCGATCGGTGACCGGACCCTCGACGTGTACCGCTCGGTCCTGGTCACCTGACGGGCCCATTCCGTATGCCGCTGGGCCGGGTTCCGCACGCAGGTCGGTTTCCGCGACACGAAGGAGGACAGGGATGATCGAGGTACTGACGGGGGCTGGCCTGTCGGCCGCCGCGGGGCTCAACGCCTACGTGCCGTTCCTGCTCGTCGCGCTGGTCGCCAGGTTCACCGACATCGTCGCGCTGCCGGCGGGTCTGGCCTGGATGGAGAGCGGTTGGGCCATCGGCATCGGCTCGGTCCTCCTGCTCACGGAGGTCGTCCTGGACAAGATCCCGGCCGTCGACACGGTCAACGACGCGGTCCAGACGTTCATCCGTCCGAGCATGGGCGGGCTGATGTTCGCTGCGTCGTCGGCCGCCCGCGACGTCGACCAGTCCTCGTGGATGGCGGACAACCCATGGGTCGGCGTCGTTCTCGGCATCGTCGTCTCCGGCCTCGTCCATGCGGGGAAGGCCACCGCCCGCCCGGCGATCGACGCCGGCACGCTCGGCGCCGGCGCACCGGTCGTCTCGACGGTGGAGGACACCGCCTCCGTGGGCCTGAGCCTGGCCGCGCTCTTCGCGCCGGTCCTCGTCATCGTCGGCCTCGTGTTCCTGGCGGTCGTGCTCATCAAGCTGATGCTCGTCGTGCGCCGGTGGCGTCGCCGTCGAGGGCCCCGGGAGGCGCCCGTCGCCTGAGCGCGGGCCAGGCCGTCAGCCGATGAGCCGCCCGGCCAGCGCGTGCTCGACGCCGAGGGCAGCGCCTGCACCCCCGAGGATCTGCTGGAGCAGGTCCCGGGGTCGGGGGTAGTCGGGACCCAGTGCCTCGAGGTAGCGGTCATGGGCGGACAAGGAAGCGACCGCCTCCTCGAAGTGCCCGGACACGTCGATGGCGTGGGTCGGCTCCGGGTCGGCCAGGATGAGCAGCTGCCCGGCCTGCCACGGCTCCAGCCCCTCCTCGACGAGTCCCGGGAAGATCCAGCGGTTGCCGGCGTCGGCCTTCGCGTCGAGGGTGGCGAGGCCGACCGCCCGGTGGTCCGCCTGGTTGACGAAGCCGCCGGGGAAGTAGGGCGCAAAGGTGGACGTGACGACGAGGTGGGGCCGGCGGATCCGGATCTCGCGAGCGATGGCGCGCCGGAGGGGGAGGCCGTACTCCACGACGCCGTCGCGGAACTCGTCGAGGAACTGCACGACCGAGACCCCGACCTCCTCGGCACCGTCGCGCTCCTCCTGCTCACGGACCGGTCCCGCCTCGTGCGGGGGCATGGTGTCGATGCCGGCCTCCCCGCGGGTCACGAGCAGGTAGGTCACGGTCTTGCCCGCCTTGACCCACTTGTCCACGGCTGCGGTCGTGCCGTACTCGAGGTCGTCGGGGTGCGCAGCGACGCAGAGCACGCGGTCGAAGGTGGAGTCGTCCAGGGGCTCGAGCTCGGGAGTGGTGGCCATGAGCCAACTATGCCGGTCGCCAGCCGGCCAGGCTCATCACCGCAACGTTCGTGGCGTCGGCGAGCGCGTCGTCCGAGTGCCCCGAGAGCTGCCTCAGCAGGACCTCGCGTGTCACGCTCGTGCCGGCGTCGAGCCCGTCGGAGCCCAGGGCCGTGAGGCGAGCGGCGCGGTCGGCGAGCCGGCCGGCGGTCGCCGCGAGCGCCATGACGCGCAGGGCCCTGGCAGGGGTGTCGTCTGGCAGGCCCCAGCCGTGGCTGTCCAGCGCGGCCTCGGCCTCGGAGCGTCCTGCGCCGCTCCAGGGGGCGCCACCGACGCGCTCGAACGCCTCGGTCAGCTCGCGGAGCCCGGTGAGCAGGGTGCGCTCCACGTCCCGGAGGTCGATCATCTCCAGCCGGTGCCGGGGCACCGGCTGGGCGTCGTGCGCGAACCAGTCGGCCCGCCACCCGGTGTCGCCCTCGGGGCCGAACGGGGCGACGGTGGGGATGAGCAGGCCCCCGATCGAGGGCACGAACACACACTCGCCGGCCTCGGCAGCCAGCGCCGCCGCCGGGACCGAGCACCGCGGCATACGGCTGGTGTCTCCCGGTCGGGGGAGCGCGACGAAGAGGGCGCGCTCGCCGAGGTCCCGCCACACGTCGAGGCGACCGAGGTCCCCGGCGACATGGTCGAGGTCGGGGAAGGACCTCGCCAGGGCGTCGCTGGGGGAGACCGCGCCGTTCCACGCAGCGGTGACCCAGAGGGCGAGACGCACGGACGCGGGGAGCTCGGACATCAGGCGACATCGTAGGTGCCGAGGAGTGGCCACCCAACGGGTGAGCCGTCGCGGATGACCGGGCGACGTGGCATAGGGTCGGGGCCATGAGCGATGTCCTCGCCCTTGCCGGCGTCTCCGTCAGGAGGGGCACCACGACGCTCCTCGACGACGTGACGTGGGAGGTCGAGGAGGGCGAGCGCTGGGTCGTGCTCGGCCCCAACGGTGCCGGCAAGACGACCCTGCTCCAGGTGGCGGCCGCCCGGATTCACCCGACGAGCGGCGTGGCCGGGATCCTCGGCGAGGTGCTCGGCACGGTCGACGTTTTCGAGCTGCGCCCGCGCATCGGGCTGTCGAGCTCGTCGATGGCCGACCGCATCCCCGGCGACGAGCTCGTCGGCAACGTCGTGGTCACCGCTTCCTACGGAATCGTCGGCCGCTGGCGCGAGCACTACGACCACCTCGACTACGTGCGGGCGATGGAGCTGCTCAAGACCCTCGGGGTCGAGCACCTCGCGGACCGGCACTACCGCACGCTGAGTGAGGGCGAGCGCAAGCGGGTCCAGATCGCCCGGGCGCTGATGACCGACCCCGAGCTGATGCTGCTCGACGAGCCGGCCGCCGGGCTCGACCTCGGTGGCCGAGAGGACCTGGTCCGACGACTCGGCGAGCTGGCCGCCGACACCGAGGCGCCGGCTCTCGTCCTCGTCACTCACCACGTCGAGGAGATCCCGCCCTCCTTCACCGACGTGCTGCTGCTCCGCGAGGGCCGGGTCGTGGCAGCAGGGCCCATTCCGATCACGCTGACGGAGGAGAACCTCTCGCGCACCTTCGGTCTGCCTCTCGTCCTGGAGCAGCACGGCGAGCGGTGGTCGGCGCGGGCCCGGTCGTGACCGATCCGTTAGGTGGCGCAGGTCCCACTGACGGGAACTGAGGCAGAATCGAAGACGTCACACTTGTGACGTATGGGGCGTCGCCCCGCGGGGGCGACCCGGGCCGGCCGGGGCAACGGCCGGAGAAGGTCGGTGCACCGTGTTCGAAGGATATGCCTGGATGGTGTGGCTCGGGGTCGCACTCGTGCTCGTGGCTGTCGAAGCCGCCACCGTCGACTTCACGTTCCTCATGCTGGCCGGCGGCGCGCTCGGCGGTTCGGCCGCCGCTGCGGTCGGAGCGCCCTTCCTCGTCCAGGCGATCGTGGCCGCCATCGTCGCCGTGGTGCTGCTCGTCACCGTCCGACCGTGGCTGAAGCGCCGGTTCACCGTCGAGCAGCACCACCGGATGGGAGCCGAGGCCAACCTCGGCAGATCGGCCTACGTCCTCGACCGGGTCACCAGCTCCAACGGCCGAGTGAAGCTCGCGGGGGAGACGTGGAGCGCTCGGACGACGGGCGACAGCATCGAGCCGGGCGAGGAGGTCGTCGTCGACGCCATCGAGGGCGCCACCGTCGTCGTCAGCCGAGCCCGCATCCTCGGCAGCTGACCCGCCCCGCTCGCACCAGCCACGGCGGGTCGGCCCCGCCCCAGAAGACGCGCGACCCTGCCAGGGATCGCGTTCACCAGAGCAGACGCTCACCACCCAGAGACAGGGAGTAGGTCGTGGACCCGGTACTCATCATCCCGCTGCTGATCATCGCCGTCGCACTCATCATCGTGCTGCGGACGGTGCGCATCGTCCCGCAGCAGACGGCGCAGATCGTCGAGCGCCTCGGGGGTTACAACAAGACACTCACGGCCGGGATCCACTTCCTCGTGCCCTTCGTGGACAAGGTGCGGGCCAACATCGACCTGCGCGAGCAGGTCGTCACGTTCCCGCCCCAGCCCGTGATCACCTCGGACAACCTCGTCGTCAGCATCGACACCGTCATCTACTACTCGGTGATCGACGCCAAGGCAGCCGTCTACGAGATCGCCAACTTCATCCAGGGCATCGAGCAGCTCACCGTGACCACGCTGCGCAACGTCATCGGCTCGCTCGACCTCGAGCAGACCCTGACGAGCCGGGACCAGATCAACGGCCAGCTGCGCGGGGTCCTCGACGAGGCGACGGGCAAGTGGGGCATCCGCGTCAACCGGGTCGAGCTGAAGGCGATCGACCCGCCGCACTCGGTGCAGGACTCGATGGAGCAACAGATGCGCGCCGAGCGAAACCGGCGCGCGGCCATCCTCACGGCCGAGGGCGTCAAGCAGTCCGCCATCCTCACCGCCGAGGGGGAGAAGCAGAGCCAGATCCTCCGGGCGGAGGGTTCGGCGCAGGCGCGGATCCTCGAGGCCCAGGGCCAGGCACGAGCCATCCAGCAGGTGTTCGCCGCGATCCACCGGGGCAAGCCGACCCAGAAGCTGCTCGCCTACCAGTACCTCCAGGTGCTGCCACAGCTCGCCCGTGGTGACTCCAACAAGATGTGGATCGTGCCTTCGGAGCTGACCGACGCCCTCCGAGGCATCGGCGGCGCACTGGGCAGCAACGCCCGTCCCGGCTTCGACGAGGACGACACGTGGGTCGAGCCCGGGACGCCGGACGACGACGCCTTCGCAGAGACCGTCCTCGAGGACCCGGCGAAGGCCCTCGCGGAGGCGCGCGGGCAGGCGGCCCAGGCCAGTGCCGAGTCCACCGAGCACGCCGCGCCCGTGGGTCGTCAGCAGCCGCCGATCCAGCCCCCGGCCGACCAGGTCCCCCCTGCTGCGCCGATGCCGCCGACCGCTCCGATGGCCGGGATGGCGCCGACCTCCGGCGCGGCAGACGCCCCCGCGGGTGCGCCCGCCGCGGCGAGCGCACCGACGGCACCCGTGGAGGACGACGCGCTGCCCGGTCACGACGACGAGGGCACCTCGCCCGCCCGCTGACCACACCAGCCGACACCCGGCCGCCCTGCCCTAGGGTGGCCGGATGTCGTTCTGGTCCGCCGCCGCCATCGCCCTCGCCGGCACGGGTGCCGGAATGATCAACACGATCGTCGGCTCCGGCACCCTGATCACCTTTCCCACCCTGCTCTTCTTCGGGGTCCACCCGCTCGCGGCCAACGTCTCCAACACGGTCGGGCTGGTCGCCGGGGGAGTCACCGGCGCCTGGGGCTACCGCCACGAGCTGACCGGCCAGGCCCCGAGTCTGCGACGGCTCATCCCCCTCTCCTTCCTCGGCTCGGTGGTCGGCGCTGCCCTGCTGCTCGTCCTACCACCGAGCGCGTTCAACGCGATCGTCCCGGCGCTGATCGCTCTCGCCCTCGTGCTCGTGGTGCTCGGCCCCCGGATCCAGGCGTGGGCGGCGCGCGACCGTCACGAGCAGCCGAGCTGGCACGTGCCGGCCATGGCCGGGGGAGTGCTCCTCGCCGGGATGTACGGCGGCTACTTCGGAGCCGCCCAGGGCGTCCTGCTGATGGGACTGTTCAGCGCCCTGAGCGCCGAGCCGCTGCAGCGGCTCAACGGCTACAAGAACGTGCTCGCCCTCATCGTCAACACCGTTGCGGCCCTGCTCTTCGTCGTGTTCGCCCGCGAGCACATCGACTGGCTCGTCGTCGTCCTCATCGCGGCAGGGAGCTTCGTCGGCGGGGTGCTCGGCGCCAGGATCGGCCGACGCATCCCACCCGGCGTGCTCCGGGTCCTGATCGTGACGATCGGCGTCGTCGCCATCGTCAAGCTCATCTGGTTCCCGTGACCGGCGTCCACCTCGCCCTGGGGCTGGCCATCGCGCTCGGGGCGTTGGTCCAGGGGTCGATCGGCTTCGGGATCGCCGTCGTCGCGGCCCCCTTCGTCGTGGTGTGGGCACCTGACGTCATGCCCGTTGCCATCCTCGTCACGAGCCTGTCGGTCCCGGTGGTCCAGCTCCTCCACGGCCCCCGGGAGATTGCGTGGCGAACCCTCACCTGGGCGCTCGTCGGGCGAGCCCTCCTGACGCCGGTCGGCGTCTGGGTCGTCGCCGCCTACTCGACCGACCTCATCGCCGTGCTCGTCGGGGTGCTGCTCCTCATCACCGTCCTCGTGTCCCTGACCCGGTTCGAGATCCACGCGACCGCGGCGAACGCGCTCGTGTCCGGGGCCCTTGCCGGTGTCTCCGGGACAGCAGCATCGATCGGCGGACCGTTCTTCGCGCTCGTGCTCCAGCACGAGGCTCCGGTCCGCCTCCGGGCGACGCTGTCCTGGTTCTTCCTCGTCGGCACCCTCATGGGTCTGGGGGGCCTGTCCGCCGCCGGGCAGGTCGACGCGACCGCCGTCAGCGTCGGGCTGCTCTGGATCCCCTTCGCGCTGCTTGGTTACGCTGCCGCCCAGCCGGTGCGCCGGCTGCTTCCGGGTGGCCGTCTCCGGGGCGCAGTCCTGGCCTTCTGCGCGCTGGCCGGCATCGGAGTGATCGTCCGGGCGCTGGTGTCGTGAGCGCGTGGACCGGTGTCGCCCTCTAGCCTTGCCCGGTGCCGACCCACATCACCGAGGCCTCAGACCCCCGACTCGAGGACTACGTCTCCCTGACGGACGTCGCCCTGCGCAGGCGGGCGGAGCCCGAGCGGGGTCTCTACATCGCCGAGAGCGAGAAGGTGATCCGACGGGCGCTCGCCGCCGGCCACCGACCGCGCTCCCTGCTCATGGCGCAGCGCTGGCTCACCGACCTCGCCGACGTCGTTGCCGAGGCCGAGGCGGACGGTGTCCCGGTCTTCGTGGGGGAGCACGACGTCATCGAGCGGCTCACGGGCTTCCATCTGCACCGCGGAGCGCTCGCGTCGATGCAGCGGCCCGTCCTGCCCGAGGTGACCTCGCTCATCGAGGATGCCCGGCGGGTCATGGTCCTCGAGGACATCGTCGACCACACCAACGTCGGCGCGATCTTCCGCTCGGCTGCTGCTCTCGGCGTCGATGCGGTGCTCGTCACCCCGAGGTGCGCCGACCCGCTCTACCGTCGCTCGATCAGGGTGTCGATGGGCACCGTCTTCCAGGTGCCGTGGACGCGGGTCGACCCGTGGCCCAGCGGGATCGGAGTGCTGCAGCGTTTCGGGTTCACGGTCGCGGCGCTCGCTCTGTCGGCTGACGCCGTCACCCTCGACGAGCTCGAGGCCGACCCACCGGCGAAGGTCGCGCTGGTGCTCGGCGCCGAGGGCGACGGACTCGGGGCGCGCACGGTCGCGGCAGCCGACCTCACCGTCCGGATCCCGATGGCGGGCGGTGTCGACTCCCTCAACGTGGCGGCGGCGTCCGCAGTGGCCATGTGGGCTCTGCGCGTCCGGGACCGGTGACGGCACGCCCGCGGAGTGAGGAGCGGAGTGGTCCGTCAGGCGTGGTCCATGCGCACGAGCCGGTCGATGAGGTGGGCGAGCTCGGCCGCCGGGTGCTCCGTCAGCCCGCCGTGGACCGGCCCCGGTTGGACCACCGTGGACCGTGGGGCGATGATCCAGCCGAACCGCTGGCCCGGCTTGTCCAGGGTCGGCAGGCCCCGTCCCGTCTCGCCGCGGCACAGCGCCCGGATCCGCTCGAGCATCCCGCGGACGCCGGCGGCATCACACATCGGCGCGAACGCGGCCACCCGGGCATCGTCCAGCTCCCAGGCCGCGTCCAGGAAGTCGGCGTCCTGGCAGTAGAGGACGACACCCACGTTGATGAACTCCTCGCGGTCCACGCGGGGGACGAGGCGCAGCACGACGTACTGGTAGGCCTTCACGCGGCGGCCCGCCCGGGCACCCACGCCAGGCTGTCGAGGCGGGCTCCCAGAAGCGTCCGGTAGGCCGCGCGCACCGCGGTGACGTCGGGCAGGTCGTCCGTGGGCTCGAGCCACTCGTCGGGCACCTCGTCCAGCGCAGCACCGACCCGGTCATCGGTGATGAGCTCACGGAGCTCGTCGTGGCGCGCGGCGACGTCACCCGCGACGTCGCGCAGGACATGCTTGGAGGAGTCGAACGCCTGCGCGGCGAACCGGTCCGGCGACGGAGCCCGGCTCGGCCACGAGTGGTGGAAGTAGAGCGCTGCGCCGTGGTCGATGGCGTACGTCCGTCCGTGCCACACGAGCAGGTTGGGGTTCGACCACGTGCGGTCGACGTTGGCAGTGAGGGCATCGAGCCAGATGATGCGCTCCGCGAGGTCGGCTGGTGGTGGTTGGGACCCGTCGTAGCCGAGGGAGCCGGGAAGGAAGTCGACCCCGAGATTGGTGCCGACGGACGCAGTGAGCAGGTCCTGGACCTCCTCGTCCGCCTCGTACTTGGCGATCCGCTCGTCGAGCGAGATGACGGCCAGGTCCGGGACGGGCACGAGGACGGCCCGGGCCAGGGCGGCGACGACGACCTCCGCCACGAGCACCTTGAGCCCCTGCCCGGCGCCCCGGAACTTCATGACGTACGTGCCCTCGTCGCTCGCCTCGACGATCCCGGGTAGGGAGCCGCCCTCCTTGAGAGGGGTGACGTATCGAGTCGCCGTGACGTGTGGCAGCACGCGGACAGCCTAGTGGCCGGGGCCGCGGCTCAGGCCCCGCCGGACTGGCCGCCGTCCACCTGGGGGGCGCGCTCGTCGGCGCGGGAGGCGCGTTGCCAGGCCGACGGCAGCCCCGCCGCGAGGGCGCCGAGGACGACGGCGACGGCGACGAAGGACCACGTGGTCGCACCGCCCGGCGGCAGGGTCCACGCGGCGAGGGCGGCCGCGGCGACGAGGCCCGAGTTGTACATCATGTCATGCAGGGCAAAGGTGCGGCCGAGGAGCGCGTCCGGCACATGCGCCTGCAGCAGGCTGTCGATGCTGATCTTGACCGTCTGGGCGGCGAAGCCGACGACGAGGTTCAGGGCCGAGACGACCCACGGGTTGAGCCACGGTGCCAGCGCGAGCGTGGTGATCGCGGAGATCCCGAGCGCTCGGGTCGCGAACGGGACCGGGCGCCAGCGGGTGGCCAGCCAGGGCGTGACGACGGCGGCCATGCCGAAGCCGCTTGCTGCAGCCGCGGCGGCGAGGCCGAACCCGAGCACGTCGCCCCCCCGCTCCGGGTCCGGGCCGGCGAACGGGCCGCGAAACAGCAGCAGGGTCTGGAGCAGGACGTAGCCGAGGGGCAGCCGCGAGAGGAAGACGAGGCCGAGCAGCAGCCTCGCCCGCCGGGGCAGCGTGCGCGCCGCGTCGCTCAGGTCCCGGCCGACCTGTCGGAGGACGTCCGTCGCCGGTAGAGCGGCGCGCGGGATGTCCGGACCGATGAACGGCAACCGCGCCGCAGCCCAGGCGGCCGAGAGCACCCCGCCCGCAGCCACGAGGACGACCACGGCGTCGCTGGCCAGCGCGCTGACCACGCCGCCCGCGACACCTCCGAGGAAGTACGCGACCGAGCCGGAGGTCGGAGCGACCGCGTTGCCGCTGACGAGGTGCTCGCGCGCGACGACGTGGGGCAGGCCCGTCGAGAATCCCGCCAGGACGAACCGGTTGACCGAGAAGACGAGCAGGACGACCAGGAAGAAGCCGAGGCCGAGCGAACCGAGCAGGATGAGTCCGCCGACCCCGGCCATGACCCCGGCCCGGACGAACTGACCCGCCACGAGGACCCGACGACGTGGCCAGCGGTCGAGCACGGTGCCGGCGAACGGGCCAAGGACGCTGTAGGGCAGCAGGACGACGGCGAAGGCGGCCGCAATCGTGGTGGGGTCGGCGTTCTGTTCAGGGTTGAAGAGCACATGGCTGGCGAGCGCCACCTGGAACACACCATCGCTGCCCTGCGAGGTGATCCTGGCCAGGAAGAGGCGCCGGAACCCGGGGAGCCCCAGCAACATGACCAGAGCTCGCAGGAACGTCACGCCGTCAGCGTAGGGGTGCCCCCCTCAGCTGGGCCAAGGGCCGAGAGACTGCTCGTCCGTTGCGTCGGGCGGCGCGCGGGTAGGGCTCAGGAGAGACCGTCCCGGGTGTCCGGCCCGGTCCGCAGATGCCCACCCCGAGGGAGGCCACGTGAGCTCGTCCGAGTCGATCGCCGCCGGGCGCGGGACCGCGCCGTCCGAGCTCGTCCTCGTGCGGCACGCGCAGAGCGTGGGGAACGTCGCCGACGAGGCGGCCCGGCGGCAGCGCCTGAGCCGGCTGGAGCTGACGACCCGCGATGCCGACACCCCGCTGTCCGACGTGGGCGAGGAGCAGGCCGCTGCGCTGGGTGCGTACGTGACGGGCCTGGACGCGGACCGCCACCCCGACATCGTGCTGACCTCGCCCTACGCGCGGGCCGAGATGACGGCCGAGATCGCCCTTGCCGGGCTCGACGCGGTCACGGTGCAGCGAGACGAACGTCTCCGGGAGCGGGACCTCGGCGCGTTCGACGGGATGACGGGCCTGGGGATCCGCGAGGCGTTCCCCGACGAGGCGAAGCGGCGGAGCACCATGGGCAAGCTCTACTACCGACCCCCGGGTGGAGAGAGCTGGACCGACGTCGCGCTGCGGATCCGGAGCGTCCTGTCGGACATCCGGCAGGACTACGTGGGCAAGCGCGTCTGGGTCTTCACCCACCAGGCGGTGATCATGAGCTTCCGGCTCGTCATCGAGGGACTGGACGAGACCAAGCTCCTGGAGATCGACCGGGAGATCCCACTCGCGAACTGCTCCCTCACGACCTATCGCGGCCAGGGCGGCACCCTGCAGCTCGCCGAGTTCGCCGCCACCGACCATCTTCAGGCGCGGGAGGTCTCCGAGACCCACGAGCGGCCCCACACGGATCGGGGCGGGATCGATGCCTGAGGGACGGTCAGCCGGTGACGGACCACGCCCCGGACCGAGGGCTGCGAGGCCCCGGGCCGAGGTGACGATCACGCCCGGAGTGCTGCGGGACTGGCCGCTCCCGGACCCCGGTGGGGACAAGCACCAGAAGGGGCGGATCCTCATCGTCGGCGGCGGCGCGCAGACGCCCGGCGCCGTGCTGCTCGCCGCGGAGGCGGCGCTCCGGGTGGGCGCCGGAACGCTGCAGATGGCCACCGTGCGAAGCACGGCCCCACTGGTGTCGACCGCCGTGCCGGAGGCCTTCGTCGAGGGCCTGCCCGAGGAGGCCGACGGTGACATCGCCCCCGAGGCCGCCGATCGCGTCCTCGAGCTCGCTGCGTCAGCCGACGCCGTCCTGCTCGGACCGGGCATCATGGCGCCCGGGGCGGCCACGGCCCTGCTGGAGCGGGTCGTCCCCCGCCTTGACACTGCCGTGCTCGTCGATGCCCTCGGCATGGCCTACCTCACCGAGCACCGGGACGGGGTCCGACACCTCGCCGGCCGAGCGCTGCTCACCCCCAATGCCAGGGAGCTTGCCGAGACGCTGGGTGAGCAGATCGACGATCCCTCCGACGAGGATCTGCGTGCCATGGCGGCCCGGCTCGCCGTCGAGACCGGAGCCGTCGTGCTCGGCGGTGCCGCCACCTCCTTCGTGGCGACCCCGGACGGGACGGTCTGGCGCAACGAGTCGGGAGCGCCGGGGATGGCCGCCTCGGGATCCGGGGACGCCAAGGCCGGTGCCATCGCCGGCCTGCTCGCTCGAGGAGCCGGCCCGGCACAGGCGGCCGTCTGGGGCGCCTTCCTCCACGGGCGAGCGGGCGAGCGTCTCACCGCGGCCGTCGGGCGCGTCGGCTTCCTCGCGCGCGAACTGGTCCGCGAGCTGCCTGCGGCCCTCGCCGAGATCGAGGTCTGAGCAGGTGCCCCGCCGGCTCCCTCGCCCGTGTGGTCGATGGCACGTCGAGGGCACGGTCGATGGCATGGTCCGTGGCATGCAGAAGGCCCCGGGTCTCTGCGTGCAGAGACCCGGGGCCTGACTGGTGTCGAGGGGGGGACTTGAACCCCCACGCCCGTTAAGGGCACTAGCACCTCAAGCTAGCGCGTCTGCCATTCCGCCACCCCGACAAGGTGATGTCCAAGGGGCCCGACGTTCCCGAGGGGATCCCTTGCGGCGAGGTGAAACGGTAGCACGGCCCCCCGCCAAAAGACCAAACCGCCCGTGGGCACCCAGCGGGCCCAGCGGCATACGCTGACGCCATGACGTCCCACCCTGCGAAGGACACGTCCCTGACGGCCCCGACCGACCCGGCTGACCGGACCGCTGAGCCGACCGCGGAGGAGGAGGTCACCCGGATCTGCCGGGAGCTGATCCGGATCGACTCGTCGAACTACGGTGACGGCAGCGGTCCGGGGGAGCGGGCGGCAGCCGAGTACGTCATGGCCGAGCTCGCCGAGGTCGGCCTCGAGGCAGACCTCCTCGAGAGCCGGCCCGGACGCGCGACGGTGGTGCTCCGTCTCGAGGGATCGGACCCGTCCCGACCGGGGCTCGCCGTGCACGGGCACCTCGACGTCGTGCCGGCCACCGCGGCCGACTGGCAGGTCGACCCGTTCGCCGCCGAGGAGCGCGACGGCTGCATCTGGGGCCGCGGCGCCGTGGACATGAAGGACATGGACGCGATGATCCTGGCCAACCTGCGCGAGTTCGCCCGGACCGGCACCCGGCCCGCGAGGACGACGACGTTCGTCTTCTTCGCCGACGAGGAGGCCGGAGGAGTCCACGGCAGCCACTGGCTCGTCGAACGTCACCCACAGTGGTTCGAGGGCGTGAACGAGGCGATCAGCGAGGTCGGCGGCTACAGCGTCACCGTGCCCACACCCGACGGTGAGCGGCGGGCCTACCTGCTCCAGACCGCGGAGAAGGGCATCCTCTGGCTGCGCCTGCACGCCCACGGCCGCGCAGGGCACGGGTCGGTGCCCAACGAGGAGAACGCCATCGTCCGGCTCGCCGCCGCCATCGGGCGCATCGCCACCCACGAGTGGCCCCGCGAGTACATCGCCTCGGTCAAGCAGCTCCTCGACGGCATGAGTGCGCTGACCCAGCAGCCGTATGCCGCTGGGCTCGACCCGCTCCTCGGTTCCCTCCGCGGCGCGCAGGGTTTCGTGCGCGCCACGCTCCAGGACACGGCCAACGTGACGATGCTCGACGGCGGGTACAAGCACAACGTCATCCCGCAGTCAGCATCCGCTGCCGTCGACTGCCGCTACCTCCCGGGTCACGAGGAGTCGCTGCTCACCACGATCCGCGAGCTCGCAGGTGAGCACGTCGAGGTCGAGGTGGTCCACCGGGACATCGCCCTCGAGGCGCCGTGGGAGGGCGACCTCGTGGAGGCGATGAAGCAGTCGCTGCTTCGCGCCGACCCCGGCGCCACCGTGCTGCCCTACTGCCTCTCGGGTGGCACCGACAACAAGGCCCTGGCGACGCTCGGGATCACGGGTTACGGCTTCGCGCCGCTGCGACTGCCGGCCGACCTGGACTTCGCGCCGATGTTCCACGGGATCGACGAGCGCGTCCCGGTCGACTCGCTCCGCTTCGGGGCACGTGTGCTCGGCGACTTCCTGCGCACCTGCTGAGAGAGTCCCGCTCAGGCGGTCCGCTCGACGCGCATCACCTTCCGACGCAGCCAGACGCGGTGGACCCCGCCCTCGTAACGGACCGACCGCGCGAGCTCCCACCGGCCGTACTCCGCGTGCTCCCGCACCGCCTGTCGTCGAGCAGCCTTCGGCGTGTGCCGGTCGAAGGTCAGGACGCGGTACTCGTAGCGGAGGTCAGGATCGCTCATCGCCGACATTGTGACATCACGGCGACCACACGGCCGGGAGCCGTGAGGTACCGTCGCACGGTCCGGTCCAGGGGGATCGGGGGAAGCCCGTCCCACGGGCACTCAAGTCCCAGGAGGGGACCATGCTGAAAAGGACCCGCCGGTTCACGGCGGCCGCCATCGTCCTGCCCGCGGCGCTGCTCACGGCGTGCGGGTCGACGGAATCGCCCGCTCCGAGCGCCACCGCGACGGCAGGCAGCACGTCGGCCGCGCCGACGACCACGACGACTCCGGCCGCTCAGGGTCACGCTGACAAGGACTCGTTCATCGCGGCCCTGAAGGCCGGCAGCACCCAGATGACCACCGCGCACGTCGAGATGGTGATGGAGGCGCAGGGCCAGACGATCACCATGGCCGGTGACACGAAGATGGACGGTAAGAGCCCGGCGATGCAGATGTCCATCGACATGGGCGCAGCCATGAGCCTGGACATGATCCTGCTCGACAGCGTCCTCTACCTCAAGGGCGTGCCAGGCGTGGACGCGAAGAAGTGGGCCAAGGTCGCAGTCACGGGAGAGATGGCCAAGGAGTTCGAGAAGTCGCTCCAGCAGGCGGACCCCTCCAAGCTCGCCGAGTCCTACGAGCAGGCCATCACCGACGTCACGTTCGTCGGCCCCCAGACCGTCGACGGGGAGAGCCTGCAGCAGTACGAGGTCACCATGGACACGAAGGCGCTCGGCGACACCCTCCCCGACGACGCAGCGTCGCTCCCCGACACCATCACGTACGACATGTGGCTCGACGACGAGGATCGCATCCGACAGGTCATCTACTCCGTCGCAGGCATCGACGCCCAGATGAAGATGAGCAACTACGGTGAGCCCGTGGAGATCTCGGCTCCCAAGGCGGCCGACGTCGTCGAGGTCCCCAACTCCTGACGAGCTCACGTCGAGCAGCCGGTCAACGGCTCGCGAACGTTCTCGACGTTCGCGAGCCGTCGCTGGTCAGGGTGGTCCATTTGGTGGGGTCTTTCGGTGTCATCGCACTCGCAGGTCGACTACGGTCGAGTCATGACCGTGGAGCCCCGCGCCGCCCTCGAGCGGCTCATCACAGCGCTCGAACGTCACTACGAGGCGGCCGGGTCGACCAAGGACCCCGACCACCCGCTCGTCGCCGCGGCGGCGCAGGACCTCGCCGAGGCATTCGACGACTACGACGAGGCGCTGTTCGACGCCACCGAGGTGGCCACGCCGCTCGCCGTCTACGGTGACGACTTCGACGGTCACGAGGACGAGGAGGACTCCGACGGGGTCTACGTCGGGCTCGATCCCGATGAGTACGACGACGACGGCGACGACGAGGACGAGGACGAGGAGGACCTCGACGACGACGAGGACGACGAGGACGACGACGAGGACGACGACGAGGACGACGACCTCGAGTACGACGACGAGGACGACCTCGACGACGAGGACGAAGTGGACGAGGGGCTGCCCGGCGACCAGGCCGGCGGTCGGGGTGGGGCGTCGGGCGACGGCGCCTAGCTCGCTCGCGGCCTCATCGCTCGCCCGACACGTCGTCGAGCGCCTCGACGATCTCCGGTGGCAGGGTCAGCTCGAGACTGGCCAGTGCGGACCGCAGCTGTGCCCCGGTGCGGGCGCCGACGATGGGCGCGGTGACGCCCGGACGGTCCCGCACCCAGGCGAGCGCGACCTCGGTCGGCGTGACGCCCAGTCCTTTGGCCGCCATGACGACGGCCTCGGCGACGCGCATGCTGTGCTCGTCGAGGAACCGCTCGGCGAACGCGGGGAAGTCCGGCGACGTCGCCCGCGACCCCGCGGGCACGCCTGAGCGGTACTTGCCGGTGAGGACGCCCCGACCGAGAGGTGACCAGGCGAGGACACCGAAGCCGAGGGACTCAGCAGCTGGGAGGACGTCGCTCTCGGCCTCGCGCTCCAGCAAGGAATACTGGATCTCGTTCAGCACCAATGGAATTCGTGCTGCTTCGAGGAGGCTGAGCGCCCGCGCAGCCTGCCACCCGGAGTAGTTGGAGACGCCCACGTAACGGGCGCGACCGGTGGTGAGCGCCCACTCGAGGGCGGACAGTGTCTCGGACAGCGGCACCTCGTCGGACCAGGTGTGGGCGAGCCACACGTCGACATGGTCGGTTCGGAGGCGCTGCAGTGAGCTGTCGAGCTGCTGCATCAGGGCCCTGCGGGAGACGTCGACCCGGCGTTCGTCACCGACCCGATGGATGCCGGCCTTGGTGCAGATGACGAGGTCATCCCTCGGGACGACGTGGTCGAGCATGTCGCCGAGGCACCTCTCGGCGTCGCCACCCCCGTAGCCGTAGGCCGTGTCGACGAGCTGGCAGCCGGCGTCCAGGAAGGCGCGGACGTGGTCGGTGGCCTCGTGCCGGTCGACCGAGTTGCCCCACGTCATCGTCCCCAGGGCGAGGGGGGCCACCCGAAGGCCGGAGGAGCCGACACGTCTGTGCATGGAGCAGCACGGTAGTCGCTCGGAGGACCGGGCCGCCGCGTCGGCACGCCGGTGTCCGGGGACCGGCAAGCCGCTAGCCTCCCCCCATGCGACTGGGAGTCAACCTCGGGTACTGGGACCGCGCCACGGCTGCCCACGACATGGTGGCCATCGCCAAGGAGGCGGACCGCCTCGGCTACGACAGCCTCTGGGTCGCCGAGGCCTACGGCTCGGATGCGCCCTCGATGCTGGCCTGGATCGGGGCGCTCACGGAGCGGATCCACCTCGGCTCGGCGGTGATGCAGATACCCGCCCGGACGCCCGCGATGACGGGGATGACGGCGGCGACGATCGACACGATGTCAGGCGGCCGTTTCCGGCTCGGCCTCGGCGTCTCGGGCCCACAGGTCAGCGAGGGCTGGCACGGCGTCCGGTTCACCAGCCCGCTGGGTCGCACGCGCGACTACGTCGACATCGTCCGTGCCGTGCTGCGACGGGAGCGGGTCACCCATCCCGGTCCGCACTACGAGCTGCCCCTGCCGGACGGACCGGGCAAGGCGCTCAAGCTCGGCTCCCGCCCACTCCGCAGCGAGGTCCCCGTCTACCTCGCGGCCGTGGGCCCGAGGAACCTTGCCCTGACCGGGGAGATCGCCGATGGGTGGCTGGCGATCTTCCTGAGCCCAGCGCACGCCCGCGAGGAGATCCGCACCATAGCCGAGGCACGTCGCGCAGCGGGCCGAGGAACGCCGACGGACCCGATGGCTGGGTTCGACGTCGTGTCCTCCACGCCTGTCGTCCTCGTCGAGGACGTCCGAGCCGCCGCTGACCACCTCCGCGACTACTGCGCCCTCTACATCGGCGGCATGGGCTCCCGTGAGCAGAACTTCTACAACCGGCTCGCCTGCAGGATGGGCTTCGAGGAGGAGGCCGCGCGGATCCAGGACCTCTACCTCGCCGGGCAGCATCGAGAGGCAGCGGCCGCCGTGCCGATCGAGTTCATCGACGAGACCGCCCTCCTCGGGTCCCCGCAGCGGGTGGCGCAGCGGCTCCGGCGTTACGAGGAAGCCGGCGTCACGACGTTGGCGGTGGCGACCGGTGGGAGGATGACCCGTGACCAGGCCACGGCGACGTTGGCCGTCGTGGCGCAGCTCCACGGAGTCCGCGAGGGATGACGTCTCGACCAGCCGGGTCGTTGGGCCGGTCGGGTCGGGCTAGGCTGCACCACTGTGCCCAGCGGCGAGCTGATGCTGGCCCGGCGGGCACTCCGGCGTCCGTCCACCCAGAAGGTTTCGTGAATCGTGGCTGACCTGAGCTACCTCGACGCAGTCATCCTCGGCGTCGTGGAGGGCCTGACCGAGTACCTCCCCGTCTCGTCGACGGGCCACCTCACCATCACCGAGAAGCTGCTCGGGCTCGAGGTCGACGACCCAGCGGTCACTGCCTACACCGCAGTGATCCAGCTGGGCGCCATCGCGGCGACCCTGATCTACTTCTTCGCCGACATCGTCCGGTTCGCGCGCGCCTGGTTCCGGGGGCTGTCGTCAGCAGAAGGCCGTCGGGACCCCGACTACGGGCTCGCCTGGGCGGTGGTCATCGGGTCGCTGCCCGTCGGTCTCGTGGGGTTCGTCGGGCGCGACCTCATCGAGGGCGGCCTGCGCAGCCTCTGGGTCGTCGCGGCGGCCCTGGTGCTCTGGAGCGCCGTCATGGTCGTGGCCGAGCGGGTGCACACCACCTACGAGCGGAGGGACGCCGTCCGGGGCGAGCACTCCGTCACGCCGATGGACGGCTTGGTCATCGGTCTGGTCCAGTGCTTCTCCCTGATCCCCGGGGTCTCCCGTTCGGGTGCGACGATCTCAGCCGGGCTGGTCCGCGGGATCGACCGGGTCACCGCCACCAGGCTCAGCTTCTTCCTGGCGATCCCGGCTCTCACCGCGGCCGGCATCTTCCAGGCGGTCGAGCAGCGGTCGGCGCTGGGTGCGCTCGGACTCGGCCCGATGGCGGTCGGTCTCGTCGTGGCCTTCGTCGTCGCGTACGCGTCGATCGCCTGGCTGCTGCGATTCGTCGCGTCCAACAGCCTGCTGTCCTTCGTCTGGTACCGGGTCGGCCTCGGCCTCCTCCTCGCCGTCGCCCTGATGGCCAGCTGGATCTCGGCCACCTAGGAGGAGCTCCTGGCGAGCCCCCTGGCTGCCCGGCCCGCGCGGGATCCCGACCTTGCCAGCGCCGACTCAGAGCCGACTCAGAGCCGACTAAGAGTCGACTCAGAGCCAGCCGGAGCGCTTGAACCTCGTCCAGAGGAACACGCACGCTGCACCGGTGAGGGCGAGAACGACGAAGTAGCCGTAGTAGTACTCGGTCCCGCCGACATTGACACTCGCAACGAGCTCGGGCATGACCGCGAAGTTCATCCCGTAGACACCGGCGACCATGGTGGGGATCGCGGCGATGGCGACCCAGGCAGAGATCTTGCGCATGTCGGAGTTCTGCTGCACGGAGACGCTGGCGAGGTGGGCCGAGAGGATGTCGGTCAGCAGCCGGTCGTAGGCCTCGATGTGGTCGTTGACATGGCGCAGGTGGTCGGCGACGTCCCGGAACAGGTGCCGCACATCGACGTGGAGCTCGCGGCCACCTCCGCGGTCCATGTACATCCCCAGTGCGTCCGCGAGCGGCCAGCTCGCTCGCTTGAACTCGAGGACCTCGCGCTTGAGCCGGTAGATGGCGTTCGCGTCACCGGCCCCGTCCTCGGCGAGGACCTGGGCCTCGATGTCGTCGAGGTCGACATTGAGCTCCCGGTCGACGTAGACGTAGTTGTCGACGACCGAGTCCATCACCGCGTGGAGGACGGCCAGCGGACCGTGCTCGAGCCGGTCCGGCTCGAGCTCGAGACGTTGTCGCACGTCCCGGAGGGGATTGCCCTCGCCACGTCGCACCGTGACGACGAAGCGGTCGCCGATGAACAGCATGACCTCGCCGGTCTCGATGTCGCTCGTCTCGTCGATGTAGCGCAGCGTCTTGAGGACCACGAACACCGATCCCTCGTACTGCTCGATCTTGGCGCGCTGGTTGCCCTTGACGGCGTCCTCGACGGCCAGCGGGTGGAGCCCGAGCTCGCTGTTGACGAGGGCGAACTCGTCGTCGGTCGGGTCCTTCAACCCGATCCAGAGAAAACCCTCCGCGCCGGCACGCAGGCGCCCCAGCTCGTCGCTGAGGTCACCGCACTCGACGCGCTCCCCGCGCCGGTAGATGGCCTGGTCCACGATCACAGCCCTACTTCACCACAGCCAGGAGGCGTATGCCGCTGGGTTGCGACGGCGCGTCTACGCTGGCCGGGTGCCCACCGTCCTCTTCGTGCGCCACGGCCGATCGAGCGCCAACACCGCGGGCCTGCTCGCGGGGTGGGCCCCTGGTGTCTTCCTCGACGAGACGGGGGAGGCCCAGGCGAGCCGGGTTGGGGCCTCGATCGCGGCCGCGGGTCTCCAGGTCGTCGAGCTGGTCTCGTCGCCGCTCGACCGCTGTCTGCAGACCGCCGACCTCATCGCCCGTGAGCTCGACTCGCTGCCCCGGTCCGTTCATCCGGGCCTGGGGGAGTGCCACTACGGGGCGTGGACCGGACGGTCGATCCGCGACCTCGTCTCGGAGCCGCTGTGGGAGGTCGTCCAGGACCGGCCGAGTGAGGCGCGGTTCCCTCCGTCCGAGGCCTATTCGTCCGAGTCGATCGCAGACGTCCAGGACCGGGCTCTGCGGGCGGTGCGTGAGACGGATGCGCACGTGCTCGAGCGCCATGGCCCGGAGGCGGTCTGGGTGGCCGTGTCCCACGGTGACGTCATCAAGGCCGTGCTGGCGCATGCCGCGGGCGCTCACCTCGATGACTTCCAGCGCTTCGTCGTCGACCCCGGGTCCGTCAGTGTGGTGCGCTACACCTCGCGCCGGCCCTTCCTGCTCCGGCTCAACGATGTCGGCGGGGACCTGAGCCCGCTGCGGCCCACGACCGCGCCGGGGCGTGACGGTGATGCCGAGATCGGGGGCGGCGCCGGGGCCCCCTCGGCCGCCGGTGTCGGTGGCGACGACGCCTCAGGTGAGGCTCGCGAGGTCGGATAGGGTCGACGGCATGACCTTCCAGGACTTCGACCCCGTCACGCGCTTCGTCGCGGGCACGGTCGGGCCTGCCGGCAACCGGACCTTCTACCTGCAGGCCACGGATGGTCGGCGCGTCGTCACCGTCGCGGTCGAGAAGCAGCAGGTCTCGATCCTCGCCGACCGCATCAACGACGTCCTCGACCAGCTTGCGCCGGCGGCGGCGATCGAGCCGGGCCAGCCGGGTGGCGCCGCCGAGGACACGGACCCCCTGGAGACCCCGTTCGAGGAGGACTGGCGCGTCCAGACCCTCTCCCTGGCGTGGGACGAGGAGCACCAGCGGCTCGTCATCGAGTGCCACGACCACGACCCCGACGAGCTGCCGGAAGGTGCTGCCGACCCGGCGGGCGACCCGGACGAGCTCGAGGGTTCGCCGTTCGCGCGCAACTCCTTGCGGGTGTCGCTCGACCCGGTGCAGGCCCGAGCGTTTGCCCGGCGCACGCTGACGATCGTCCGGGCCGGGCGACCCCCGTGCCCCTTCTGCGGCGGCCCCCTCGACCCGACGGGGCACATCTGCCCGCGGGCCAATGGCTACCGTCGCTGAGGGAGGGTTCCCGGAGGTCGGGGGCACGCCACGTGACGCCGCACTGCTCGGCGACCTGGAGGTCGTCGGTCGGCTCGCAGCCTCCTCCAACGTCGCGGTGCTCGTTCGCCTGCTCGCTGCGGACGACGCCTACGCCATCTACAAACCGGTTCGTGGCGAGCAGCCGCTGTGGGACTTCCCGGAGGGCACGCTCGCCGGGCGCGAGGTCGCCGCTCATCTCGTCTCCGAGGCGGGGGGCTGGCACCTCGTCCCCGCCACGGTCCTGCGCGACGGGCCGCTCGGCGCCGGATCGGTGCAGCGGTGGGTCGGCGATCCCTTCACACCCCTTCCGGACGACCAGGTCGTGGACCTCGCGCCCGCCGGCTCGGTGCCGCCGGGATGGCTGCCGACCTTCTCCGCGGAGACCTCGACCGGCGAGCCCGTCACGGTGGTCCACGCCGCCACCGACGACGTGCGAGCCCTGGCCGTGCTGGACGCAGTCATCAACAACTCCGACCGCAAGGGGTCCCACTGCCTCCGGGACGCGGCCGGCCGGCTCTGGGCCATCGACCACGGCGTCACGTTCCACGCCACCCCGAAGCTCCGGACGGTCCTCTGGGGCTGGTCCGGCGATCCCTTGACCGATGCTGACCTCGGCCGCCTCGAGCGGCTGCGCGACGCCCTGGACGACCCGGCTGTCGGCTTGGCAGAGGCCCTCGAGACGCTGCTGCCCCACACCGATGTCCTCGCCCTTCGCGAGCGGGTGGCCCGCCTGCTGCGGCTCCGGCGACACCCCCGGCCGAGCCCCGGCTGGCCGGCCGTCCCCTGGCCCCCGCTCTGAGAGGGGGCGCAGGAGGGCGCCCGTCGCCGGATAGAGTCTGCGCGTGAAGAGTTGGCCCGCACCGTTCGTCCCGCAGGTCCCAGGTCGATCACCTGAGGTCCGAGTGAGGGACACGGTCTCCGGCGAGCTCGTTCCGGCCGCTGTGAGCGGATCTGCCTCGGTGTACGTGTGCGGGATCACCCCCTACGACGCGACCCACCTCGGCCACGCAGCCACCTACGTCACCTTCGACCTGCTGGTCCGGGCACTGCGCGACAGCGGCGTGCCCGTCCGATACGTGCAGAACATCACCGACATCGACGATCCTCTGCTCGAGCGCGCAGAGCGCGACGGTATCGGGTGGGAGGAGCTGGCCACCCGGGAGATCGGCCTCTTCCGTGAGGACATGACAGCCTTGGCCGTCCTCCCACCGGACGAGTACCTCGGCGCCGTCGAGAGCATCCCGACGTTCATCGCACCCATCGAGCAGCTGCTCGCGTCGGGCGACGCCTACCAGGTGCCTGCCGCGGATGCATCCCGGAACGGTGCGCACGACGTGTACTTCGACGTCAGCCGGGACCCGAAGTTCGGCTCGGTCAGCCAGCTCGACGAGCTCGGCATGCTCGATGTCTTCGCCGAGCGGGGAGGTGACCCCGAGCGAGAGGGCAAGCGCAACCGGCTCGACCCGCTCCTGTGGCGTGCGCACCGCGAGGGAGAGCCGGAGTGGGACGGTGGTCAGCTCGGGCCGGGCCGTCCGGGCTGGCACATCGAGTGCGCGTGCATCGCCTGCTCCCGCCTCGGCCTCCCCATCGACGTCCAGGGCGGCGGGACGGACCTCATCTTCCCCCACCACGAGATGAGCGCCGCGCACGCCCGCGCCTTCAGCGGCACCGCGACGTTCGCGCGGGCCTACGTCCATCAGGGCATGGTGGGCCTCGACGGCGAGAAGATGAGCAAGAGCAGAGGCAACCTCGTCTTCGTCTCGCAGCTGCGCCGCGACGGCGTCGACCCCATGGCGATCCGGCTCGCACTCCTGGCCAGGCACCACGCAAGCGACTGGATGTGGCACGACGGCGACCTCACGGCTGCCCAGCAGCGCCTCGCCACCTGGCGTGAAGCCGTGTCCGGCAACGGCGGGCCCGGCGCCGACGCGACGGTCGAGGAGGTGCGCTCAGCGCTGGCCGACGACCTCGACAGCCCGCGGGCCCTCGCCGCCGTGGACCGTTGGGCCACCGAGTCCCTCACGCGAGGCGGCGACGACCCCGGTGCCCCTGGCGTTCTGGCCCGCGCCCTCGACGCGCTTCTGGGCGTCCGGCTCTGACCAGCGAGAGGAAGCTCGAGACCTCCGCGTCGGCACCACCGACCGACGCACGGCACGACCGACCCACGCCAGGAGGAGGCGCTCCTGCTCCCGTGGTCAGGCCCGCCCGCCCTGGTCGTTGTCGCGACCGCGCAGGTAGCGCTCGAACTCACGCGCGATGGCATCCCCCGACGCCTCCGGCAGCTGGGCGGTGTCCTGGGCCTCCTCGAGCGACTGGACGTACTCTGCGACCTCCTCGTCGGACTGCGCGAGCTCGTCGACGCCCCGCTCCCACGCCCGGGCGCTCTCCTCGAGCTCGCCGTGCGGGATGGTCACCCCGAGCAGGGACTCGATCCGGCGGAGCAGACTCAGCGTCGCCTTCGGGGACGGCGACCCGCCTGCGTAGTGCGGCACCGCCGCCCACGCGGACACCGTCGGCACCCCTGCGTCGCTCGCCGTCGTGCTCAGCACCCCGACGATGCCGGTCGGGCCCTCGTAGCGGCTGGCCTCCACGTCGAACCGATGAATCGCCGCCTCGTCCTCCGCTGTCGCGGTGACCGGAATGGGTCGGGTGTGGGGGACGTCGGCCAGCAGCGCACCGATGGTCACGATCGTCGACACCCCGAGCTGCTGGGCGAGATCGAGCAGCTCCACCGAGAAGGCCCGCCAGCGCATCGAGGGCTCGATCCCCTGGATGAGCACGACGTCCCGGTCGAAGCCGGTCTCCGTCGCGACGAGGACCCGCGTCGTCGGCCATGACACCACGCGCCTGCCCTCCTCGAGGGCCACTCTCGGCCGGTTGACCTGGAAGTCGTAGTAGTCCTCGGGGTCGAACGCTGCGACGAGCTCCGCGTCCCACGCCTCGGCCAGGTGGCGGACCACCGCGCTCGCGGCCTCACCGGCGTCGTTCCATCCCTCGAAAGCCGCGATGAGCACAGGGTCGACGAGATCCGGGACGTCCTCGAACTCCAGCACGTGGCCTCCTCTCACCGCGGGGCGAAGGTGCCCCCGCCTCTCACCTTATGCCGGGGATGGGGCGCATCACAGGAACCGTGACGTGGGCGGCCGAGGTGGGTCCCCTCCGGCCCTTCCGGACGGCCCGGACGACCACACTCCGGCCACAGGAGAGGGTCCGGACGCAACCTCTCTAGACTTGGAGATCCTGCCAACCCCGGAGAGAAGCCGTGACCCAGCCCAGACAGCACCGTGCCGACGCCACAGAGATCCTCGCTGCCATCATGCGCGAGCGCATCATGGTGCTCGATGGCGCGATGGGCACCGCGATCCAGCGCGACCGCCCGGATGAGGCGGGCTACCGCGGGGAGCGGTTCGCCGACTGGCCCTCCGACCTGCAGGGCAACAACGACCTGCTCACCCTGACCCAGCCCGAGATGATCGCCCAGATCCACCGCGACTACCTCGAGGCCGGCGCGGACATCATCGAGACGAACACGTTCAACGCCAACGCCGTCTCCCTCGGCGACTACGGCATGAGCGAGCTGGCCTACGAGCTGAACCACGAAGCCGCTCGCCTCGCCCGCCGCGAGGCGGACGCCATGACGACCCGCACCCCCGACCGTGCCCGCTGGGTCGCCGGGGCCATCGGGCCGACGACGCGCACGGCCTCGATCTCACCGGACGTCAACGACCCCGGAGCCCGCAACGTGACGTTCGACGCCTTGGTCGCCGCCTACTCGGAGGCGGCGCGAGGGCTCGTGGACGGCGGGGCCGACCTGCTCCTCATCGAGACGATCTTCGACACGCTCAACGCCAAGGCGGCCATCTTCGCCGTCGAGAACCTCTTCGAGGAGTACGGCCGCCGCTGGCCGGTCATGGTGTCCGGAACCATCACCGATGCGTCCGGCCGCACCCTGTCGGGCCAGGTCACCGAGGCCTTCTGGAACTCCGTCCGGCACGTCCGCCCCCTTGCGGTGGGGCTCAACTGCGCGCTCGGGGCCAAGGAGCTGCGTCCCTACATCAGCGAGATGGCACGAGTCGCCGACTGCTTCGTGTCGTGCTACCCGAACGCCGGTCTGCCCAACGCCTTCGGCGAGTACGACGAGGCTCCCGACGAGACGGCCGAGGTGATCGGTGAGTTCGCCTCGGCCGGATTCGTCAACCTCGTCGGGGGCTGCTGCGGCACGACCCCCGAGCACATCGCCGCGATCGCCAAGGCGGTCGACGGGAAGCCGCAGCGCGAGGTGACCCCGGCGGACTCCGCCATGCATCTGTCCGGGCTGGAGCCCTTCGCGATCCGGGAGGACAGCCTCTTCGTCAACGTCGGGGAGCGGACCAACATCACCGGCTCGGCGCGGTTCCGCACGCTGATCAAGGACGGCGACTACGACACCGCTCTGTCCGTGGCGGTCCAGCAGGTCGAGAGCGGCGCCCAGGTCATCGACGTCAACATGGACGAGGGGATGATCGACGGCGTCAAGGCGATGGACCGCTTCCTCAAGCTGATCGCCAGCGAGCCCGACATCAGCCGGGTGCCCCTGATGATCGACTCGTCCAAGTGGGAGGTCATCGAGGCCGGCCTCAAGTGCGTCCAGGGAAAGCCGATCGTCAACTCCATCTCGCTCAAGGAGGGCGAGGAGGCCTTCATCGAGCATGCGCGCCTCGTGCGCAAGTACGGCGCCGCCGCGGTCGTCATGGCCTTCGACGAGGAGGGCCAGGCCGACTCCCTCGAGCGGCGCACCCAGATCTGTGCTCGCGCCTACCGGATCCTCACCGAGCGGGTCGGCTTCCCGGCCGAGGACATCATCTTCGACCCCAACGTCTTCGCCGTCGCCACCGGCATCGAGGAGCACGCCTCCTACGGGCGCGACTTCATCGAGGCAACCCGCTGGATCAAGAAGAACCTGCCCGGAGCGAAGGTCTCGGGTGGCATCTCCAACGTCTCCTTCGCGTTCCGCGGCAACAATCCGGTTCGCGAGGCCATCCACGCCGTCTTCCTCTACCACGCCATCGCCGCAGGTCTCGACATGGGCATCGTCAACGCGGGCGCGCTGGCCGTCTACGACGAGATCGACGAGGAGCTGCGGGAGCGGATCGAGGACGTCATCCTCAACCGGCGGCCGGATGCGGCGGAGCGGCTGCTGGAGATCGCAGAACGCTACAACCGCGCTCCGGGTGAGGAGTCGGTCGCCGAGGACGAGTGGCGGTCGCTGCCCGTCCGGGAGCGGATCACCCACTCGCTCGTCAAGGGCCTCGACGCGCACATCGAGGACGACACCGAGCTGCTCCGGGCCGAGATCGCCGCGGCCGGGGGACAGCCGATCGAGGTGATCGAGGGTCCCCTGATGGACGGGATGAACGTCGTCGGCGACCTCTTCGGTGCCGGCAAGATGTTCCTCCCGCAGGTCGTCAAGAGCGCTCGGGTCATGAAGAAGGCCGTCGCCTACCTGATCCCCTACATCGAGGAGGAGAAGGCCAAGGACCCTGCGCTCGCGAAGCAGAAGGACACCAACGGCACGATCGTGATGGCGACTGTCAAGGGCGACGTCCACGACATCGGCAAGAACATCGTCGGGGTGGTCCTGCAGTGCAACAACTACGAGGTCATCGACCTCGGCGTCATGGTTCCCGCACAGAAGATCCTCGACGCGGCTCGGGAGCACGACGCCGACCTCATCGGACTGTCCGGGCTGATCACCCCGTCCCTGGACGAGATGGTGGGCTTCGCCGGCGAGATGCAGCGCCAGGGCTTCGACATCCCGCTGCTGATCGGCGGGGCCACGACCTCGCGGGCCCACACAGCCGTCAAGGTCGACCCGAAGTACGACGGACCGGTCGTCTGGGTCAAGGACGCCTCACGGTCCGTGCCGACGGCCGCTGCGCTGCTCAGCGCCGATCAGCGACCCCAGCTGATGCTCGACGTCAAGGCCGACTACGACGCCCTCCGCACCCGGCACGCGACGAAGCACGAGCGGCCGCTCCTCACCCTCGAGCAGGCTCGATCGCGGGCGACGCCGATCTCCTGGGAGGGCTACCACCCGCCGCGCCCCCATCTGCTCCTGCAGCAGGAGAAGGACGTCTCGCCGGTCGTCTGGCACCAGGGCAGCACCCAGCACGTCCGGGTGTACAAGCACTACCCGGTCGAGGAGCTGCGGCGCTACATCGACTGGCAGCCGTTCTTCAACGCGTGGGAGCTCAAGGGATCCTTCCCCGACATCCTCAACAACCCCGCGAGCGGGCAGGCTGCTCGCAAGCTCTACGACGACGCCCAGGTCATGATCGAGCGCGTCATCGAGGAGAACTGGTTGACGGCCAACGCCGTCGTGGGCCTGTTCCCGGCGAACTCGGTCGGCGACGACATCGAGGTCTACCTGGACGAGCAGCGCGAGAGTCCGATCGCCGTGCTCCACCACCTGCGCCAGCAGGGTGAGCATCGCGGGGGGATCCCCAACCGGAGCCTGGCCGACTTCGTCGCGCCCAGGTCCGCGGGCCTGCGCGACTACATCGGCGGCTTCGCGGTGACAGCCGGGTTGGGCAGCCAGGAGCGCGTGGCCGAGTTCCGCACGGACCTGGATGACTACAACGCCATCCTGCTCGAGGCCGTGGCGGACCGGCTGGCAGAGGCCTTCGCCGAGCGGATGCACGAGAAGGTCCGCAAGGAGCTCTGGGGTTACGCACCGGACGAGCACCTCGACAACGCCGCCCTCATCAAGGAGCAGTACCAAGGCATCCGGCCGGCGCCCGGATATCCCGCGTGTCCCGAGCACACGGAGAAGGAGACGCTGTGGCGGCTGCTCGACGTCGAGGCCCACACCGGGATCCAGCTCACCGAGGGCATGTCCATGTGGCCCGGTGCCTCGGTCTCCGGGTGGTACTTCTCGCACCCGGAGTCGCAGTACTTCGTCGTGGGTCGGCTCGGGCGAGACCAGGTCACCGACTACGCGTCGCGCAAGGGCTGGACGCTGACCGAGGCCGAACGCTGGCTGTCCCCGTACCTTGCCTACGACCCCGAGGACTGAGGCGTGGCCACGGATCCGCAGCTCGACGGGGTCACCTCCGGGCGGGATGTCCGCCCCCCGTCAGCCGGGCTGCCTGCCGCCGTCCTCTGGGACATGGACGGCACGCTCGTCGACACCGAGCCCTACTGGATCGCGGCCGAGCACGAGCTGGTGGCTGCGCACGGTGGTGATTGGAACGAGGAGCTGGCCCACCGCCTCGTGGGGAACGCTCTGGATGTCTCCGCCCAGGTGATCATCGAGCTCACCGGGATACCGCTCTCGGTGCCCGAGGTGGTCAACGCGCTGCTGGACCGGGTCATCGAGCAGGTGCGCGCGCAGGTCCCGTGGCGCCCCGGTGCTCGTGAGCTGCTCCACGAGCTCATCGGGCTGGGTGTTCCGAACGTCCTCGTCACGATGTCGTGGCGCAACCTCGCCGAGACGGTTGTCGACCTCCTGCCGCCTGCATCGTTCACCGCCCTGGTGACGGGCGACGAGGTGACACACGGCAAACCACACCCTGAGCCCTACCTCCGGGCAGCGCAGCTGGTCGGCGCCGACCCATCGGAGTGTGTCGCACTCGAGGACTCCCCGACGGGCGTCCGATCGGCGACCGCTGCGGGGGTGCCCACCATCGCGATCCCGCACATCGTCCCCGTGCCACCGGTAGCGGGATCGGTGCGGGTGACCACGCTCGATGGGCTGCGAGCCGCCGAGCTGCGGGCGACCGCGCTGGGCACCACCGCCTCGTCAGCGGCCCGTTAGCGGCCGGTCACCGCGCGGATGCGGTTCGTTCGCTCAGCCTCCGGAGGTTGAGCAGCTGGCGTCGCATCATGACCAGGTCGCCCCAGGCGAGAATGATCAGACGCATGCGTTCGAGGACGGTGCGAGGCCGGCGGAGGAAGAGGTCGCAGCGCAGGATGCACGCGGGCGGTCCGGTCTGCTCCGGCGCTTCGGGGGGAAGGGGCACCGCGCGATAGACGACGGTGAGCGGCCCGAATGCGCGTCGGGCTCCCGCATCAGTGAGCTCGAGGGTGAGCCCCCGGTCCGCCTCGAAGGCCGTCAGCGTGAAGATCTTCATGAACGTCTGCCCCAGCTCGACCGGCTCGGTCCGCGTCATCGCGTCGGGGCTGCTCCGGCCGAGGTTGTCGACGAGGTCGTAGCTGTAGGGCGCGGCGCGCAGCTGCGCCAACCAGCCGAACACGACTGCCGCCGGTGCGGCGACACGAACGGCACGCACGAGGTGCACGTCTCGCGACGGGCTGGGCGAAGGGGGGAGTGTGTCGCCGACGTGGCCCCACACCCAGGGCACCGAATCCGTGCTGGTGTGTCTCATGGTGGGAGCGTCTCCCTCCCCAGAGGGCCGGCGCATCGCCCGGAGGTCCCGTTCCCATCCTCCTCAAGGGTGAGGTGCTCGACCGGCGTCCGTATGCCGCTGGGCTCACCGCCGCGGTCAGGTCCCCGGCCGCACGAGCCCGATCTCGTACGCGAGCACGACCGCCTGCACCCGATCGCGCAGCTGCAGCTTGCCGAGCAGGTGGCCGACGTGGGTCTTGACCGTCGACTCCGACAGGAAGAGCCGCTTGGCGATCTCGGCGTTCGACGCACCGGTGGCCAGCTCGAGGAGGACGTCCCGCTCGCGAGCGGTGAGCCCGTCGAGGACCCGCTGCGCCTCTCCGCGGTCCGGTGCCGGTGACGCGACGAGGTGCTCGATGAGGCGACGTGTCGTCGACGGAGAGACCACGGCGTGTCCCGCGTGGACGACCCGGATGGCATCGACGATGTCCTCGCCGCGCGCGTCCTTGAGCAGGAAGCCGCTCGCGCCGGCGCGGATGGCAGCGAAGGCGTACTCGTCGAGGTCGAAGGTCGTGACGACGATGACCTTTGGTCCATCGGGCAGCGCCAGGACCTGCCGGGTCGCCTCGATCCCGTCGAGGTGCGGCATCCGCACGTCCATGAGGACGACGTCGACGCGTCGCTCTCGGCACAGGCTCACGATCTGTCTCCCGTCCACGGCCTCGCCGACGAGCTCGAGGTCCGGCTGGCTGCGGATCACCATGCCGAGGGCGGACCGCATGAGCTCCTGGTCGTCGGCGACGGCGACGCGAATCGTCGATGAGGACGTCACGAATGGGTTCCTTCGGTTGGGCGAATGGAGGAGGGCCCGGACAAAGGCTCGGACGACGGATCGGAGTCGCCCGCGGCCGGGAGGCGTCGAGCCTCGGGCGCTCTCGGGACCCAGGCCTCGATGAGGAACCCGCCGCCGCCGTCGCGGGCGGGCCCGGCGTGGACGAGGTCCCCGCCGACGAGGGCGAGGCGCTCCCGCATCCCGAGCAGCCCACGGCCGGGCACCGGTGGCGCGACTGGAGCCGGCGCGCCGTCGCGCACCCGGATCCGCAGACCTTTCGGCTGCCAGTCCAAGTTCACGGTCGCACCGACCCCCGTCGGTGCGTGCTTCACCACGTTGGTCAGCGACTCCTGGACGACCCGGAACGCCGCGAGGTCGGCGGTGGCGGGCAAGGGGACCGGCCCACCACCCTCGACGAGGTGGACCGTCGTCCCGGCCCGTCGTACCTCGTCGAGCACCCGACCGAGATCTGCGAGCCCGGGCTGCGGTGCGGTGCCTGCCTCCGGGCCGGTGTCGTCGTCCCGGAGCACTCCGAGCAGGGACCGCATCTCGGTCAGCGCCTGTCGTCCCTGCTCGGCGATCGTGGCGAGCACCTCTCTGGCTCGACCCGGCTCGCTCTCGACGAGCATGCGACCACCCTCCGCCTGCCCCACGACGACCGCGAGCGAGTGCGCGACGACGTCGTGCATCTCTCGGGCGATGCGACGTCGCTCGGCCGCGGCGGAGCGCTCGGTCTCGCGCTCGAGGTCGGCCCGAGCCTGCTCGATCGCGGCCAGCCGGTCCCGCTCCGCACGGACGGCTCGCTCCTCCAGCGCGGACACCCACGCGATTCGGGTGGCGCGGTAGCGGCCGAGGGACCATGCCGCCACGACTCCGGCGGTGACGGCGGCAGCGATGAACAGTCGCCACGCGATGAGGCCCGAGACCGGGATGGTGACGTACTCGTCGGCGTTCCAGAGCCGGGCGACCGTGATGACGGCGCCGAGCAGCCCGAGGCCCAGCGCGAGGTGGGGGAGGGGAGGGTCGGCGCGTGAGCTGATCGTGTAAAGGGCGACGAAGAAGACGAGGGAGCTCGGCAGCAGGAGCGCCGAGTAGGGTCCGCCCACCTCGAGGCCGGCCCGCCCGGAGAGGTCGGGGGCGAGGGCGAGCGGCAGCATCGCGACAGACGTTGCCGCGAACGTCGCGACGGGCCATCGGGACCGGACGAGGGCCGCCGCGTGCAGCACCACGAGGGCGCCGAGCACGGTGCCACGCCAGACGCCACCCAGATCGGAGTCGGAGACCGCCCCGAGGCTCGCGGTGAGCAGGAACGCAGCGAGGACCACCGCGATGGCGAGGTCGGCGATGGTGGCCGACCCCCACTGCGGGCCACGGTCACGCCTGCTCGCACCGGTCACGGTCCCGATCGTAGGTGAGGCGTCCCCGGGGTGCCCCGGGTCCACTCGGGGAGGGTCAGCGGTGCTGGGCCGACCAGGCCGACGCCCTCGCTGCGTCGGCGATGGCGTCGGCGATGGCGAGGTGACCCTCGGTGATGAGCCCCGTGGTGACCCTGATGTGTGGCTCGCCGTCACGTCGATCGACGAGGAATGGCCTCCCTGGGGCGACGGCGATGCCCTCGCTGGCCAGCCGGAGCACGGCGGCCGGCTCGTCCCGCACCGGGACCCAGATGTTGAGCCCGTCGGTCCCCGAGACGGGGATGCCGTGCTCGGCGAGACGGCCGGTGACCAGGCCGCGGCGGCGCGCGTACTCGGCCCTGGCCGAGCGCACCCCGGCCTGCGTCTCCGCATCCGTCAGCAGTGCTGTCAGGACCCTCTGGAGCAGCCGACTGGTCCACCCCTGCCCGAGGGCTCGGACGTGCCGGATCGGCGCCAGCACCGACGCGGGACCGGTCATGGCGGCGAGCCGGAGGTCTGGCCCGTAGGACTTGCTGAAGCTGCGGATGTGGATCACCCGGTCCGGGAGCCAGCGACCCAGGCTCAGCGCGGGGGAGGATGCGATGTCGCCGGCAGAGTCGTCCTCGATGACGAGACTCGACGTGGGAGCCAGGAGGGAGGCGAGCCGTCGGGCACGCGTCGGGGTCAGCGAGACGCCGGTCGGATTCTGGCCTCGCGGCTGGACGATGACGGCGACCGGTCTGCGGGCGAGCAGGGCGGCCAGGGCGTCCGGATCCGGGCCGCTGTGGTCGAGCTCCACGGGCAGGACGAGGACCCCGCGGTCCTCGAGCAGATCGAGCAGCACCGGGAAGCCGGGGCTCTCCACCACCACGGGGTCTCCGGGGCGGAGAAGAGCGCGGGTGATGAGGTCGAGGGCGTCCATGGCGCCGTCGACGACGAGCAGGTCCTCGGCGGGGGTGGGCCAGTCGGCGAGCAGGACGTCCCGCAGCTCGGGCAGGACCGGGTCGTCGAGGTAGCTGCCCGGCGCAGCGTGTCCCTCGGCGCGCCCCACCAGGTCGACGAGGCGGCCCAGGTCTGGCAGGAGCGCGGGGTCGGGAACCCCTGTCGACAGGTCGAGGCGGCTGCCCGGATCGTGCTTGAGGGCGCTCGAGTAGCGGTCGCCGCCGTAGCCGGCGAGGGCGACGGTGGTGCCGCGTCGACCATCCGACCGAATGACACCGGAACGGGCCAGCAGCTGCCATGCGGAGCTGACCGTCGTGGGGGACAGCATGAGCTGCTGGGCCACCCGCCGGATGGGTGGCAGGCGTTCCCCGGGCGCGAGAGCCCCATCTCGGATGGCGCGTGACACCGCCTGAGCCAAGGCCCTGCTCGTCGGTGCGTCCAGGCGTTCCTCGAGAGCGGAGAGGGTGTCGCGCATGTTTGTAACATATCAATAGATGCTTTGTGCGGCCACGACCTGGAACCTAGCCTGCTGCCATGAACGACACCTCCGTCCTCTCCCCAGGCACGCTCGACCACTGGATCTCGGGCGGCCCGGTCCCGGGCACGTCGGGACGCACCTCCCGCGTCTTCGACCCCGCCACCGGACGCCCCACCGCCCTGGTGCCGCTCGCCTCCCGTGCAGAGGTGGACGCCGCGGTCAAGACGGCCGTTGCCGCAGCGGGGGAGTGGCGACACAGCTCCCTGTCCCGCCGGGCCGCGGTGCTCTTCGCCTTTCGCGAGCTGCTCCACTCCCGGGCCGACGAGCTGGCGGCGATCATCACCTCCGAGCACGGCAAGGTGCTGGCCGACGCGGCAGGGGAGATCGCGCGCGGTCTCGAGAACGTCGAGTTCGCCACGGGCATCCCGCAGCTGCTCAAGGGCGGCTTCAGCGAACAGGCCGCGTCTGGCGTCGACGTCTACAGCATCCGCCAGCCGCTCGGTGTGGTCGCCGGGATCACCCCGTTCAACTTCCCGGCCATGGTCCCGCTGTGGATGTGCGCGAACGCCATCGCCTGCGGCAACGCGTTCGTGCTCAAACCGAGTGAGAAGGACCCGTCCGCCGCCCTCTTCCTGGCCCAGCTGTGGAAGGAGGCAGGGCTCCCGGACGGGGTCTTCACCGTTCTCCACGGTGACCGGGAGGCGGTCGACGCGCTCCTCGACCACGATGAGGTCGCCGCCGTCAGCTTCGTCGGCTCCACACCCGTCGCCAGGTACATCTACGAGCGGGGCACCGCAGCGGGCAAGCGAGTCCAGGCGTTGGGTGGCGCGAAGAACCACGCTCTGGTGCTCCCGGACGCAGATCTCGACCTCGCCGCCGACGCCATCGTGTCCGCGGCCTACGGTGCAGCCGGGGAGCGCTGCATGGCCCTGTCGGTCGCCGTCGCCGTGGGAGGCGTGGCCGACCGCCTCGTCGAGGCGATCGGAGCCCGTCTGCCGTCCCTCACGGTCGGTCCCGGGAACGAGCCCGGCACCGACATGGGCCCGCTCATCACCCGGGAGCACCGGGACCGGGTGGCTCGTTACATCGGGGAGGGCGCCGCGGCGGGGGCGAAGGTCGTCGTGGACGGGCGCCGGCAGGATCTCCCGTCCGACGGGTTCTTCCTCGGCATGACGCTCCTCGACGAGGTGACGCCCGAGATGACGGTCTACACGGACGAGATCTTCGGTCCCGTTCTCTCGGTCGTCCGCGTCTCGTCGTTCGACGAGGGACTGGCCCTCATCAACGCCAACCGCTACGCCAACGGCACCGCCATCTTCACCCGCGACGGTGGTGCGGCCCGGCGCTTCCAGACCGAGGTGCAGGTCGGGATGGTCGGGGTCAACGTGCCGATCCCGGTACCCGTGGCCTACTACTCCTTCGGCGGCTGGAAGGACTCCCTCTTCGGCGACACGCACATGTACGGTCCCGAGGGAGTGAACTTCTACACCCGTGGCAAGGTCGTCACCCAGCGATGGCCCGGTCCGGCGGCGTCGACCGTCGACCTCGGCTTTCCGCGGACCCGTTGAGCTCCAGGAGGACTCGTGACTGACACCACCACGTCGGCGGCCTCGTTCACCGAGCGGATGGACGCTCTCGGCGAGGACACCGTCCGGCAGCTCGACCGGGACCACGTCTTCCACTCGTGGTCCGCGCAGGGACTCATCGACCCCCTCCCCATCGCACGGGCGCAGGGCTCGTACTTCTGGGACTACACCGGTCGCCGCTACCTCGACTTCAGCTCGCAGCTGGTCAACGTCAACATCGGCTACCAGCACCCGAAGGTCGTCGCCGCGATCCAGGAGCAGGCTGCCCGTCTCGCCACGATCCAGCCGGCCTTCGCCAACGACGCCCGCAGCGAGGCCGCTCGCCTCATCGCGGAGGTCGCACCGGACGGCCTGGACCGAGTGTTCTTCACCAACGGAGGTGCGGAGGCGAACGAGAACGCCATGCGGATGGCTCGCCTGCACACCGGTCGTCACAAGGTGCTGGCGACCTACCGCAGCTACCACGGAGCGACCGCTGGGTCGATCACCTTGACGGGGGACCCGCGCCGCTGGGCCTCCGAGCCCGGACAGCCGGGGATCGTCCACTTCTGGGGGCCCTACACCTACCGGTCGGCGTTCCACGCCGAGAACGCCGAGCAGGAGCGCGACCGAGCCCTCGCCCACCTCCGCGACACCCTCATGGTCGAGGGTCCCCACACGGTGGCGGCGGTCATCCTCGAGCCCGTCGTCGGGACGAACGGCATCCTCGTCCCGCCGGACGGCTACCTCGAGGGCGTGCGAGCGATCTGTGACGAGCACGGCATCATGCTCATCGCCGACGAGGTGATGGCCGGTTTCGGCCGGTGCGGCGAGTGGTTCGCCGTCGACCACTGGGGCGTGGTGCCCGACCTCATCACCTTCGCCAAGGGGGTGAACTCCGGCTACGTGCCGCTCGGCGGGGTCATCATCTCGGACGCCATCGCTGACACCTTCCGGGAGCGGGCCTACCCGGGCGGCCTGACCTACTCCGGCCACCCCTTGGCGTGCGCATCGGCGGTGGCCTCGATCACCGCCTTCCACGAGGAGGGCATCGTCGACAACGCCCGCCGGCTCGGCACGGACGTCATCGGTCCGCGGCTCCGCGAGATCGCGGCAAGGCATCCGAGTGTCGGCGACGTCCGTGGGCTGGGCGTCTTCTGGGCCGTCGAGCTCGTCCGTGACCGTGAGACCCGCGAGCCGCTGGTCCCCTTCAACGCCTCTGGCGACGCCGCCACGCCGATGGCCGCGTTCGCTGCCGCCTGCAAGGAGCGGGGACTGTGGCCGTTCACCCACTTCAACCGGACCCACGTCGTGCCACCGTGCACGACGACGCCGGAGGAGGCCGAGGAGGGCCTGGCGATCCTCGACGAGGCCCTCGACGTGGCCGACACCTTCACCACGTGACCTGATGCCGTATGCCGCTGGGCCCGCTTCCCGGGTCCAGCGGCCTCGCGCGCCCTGCCGCCGTCACCGGCGCCAACACACCCGCCTACCGCGTGCTGGGCCCTGCTGGAGGGGGTGCACGCACGCGGTAAGCGGGTGTGTTGCGAGCGGCTGGGAGGGGTGGGCTGGAAGCAAGCCCAGCGGCATACGGCTCAGTCGTCGATCGTGACCAGGCCGCTGGCCCTTGGGTCGACCGCGCGCGTTGCGGCGTCCTCCGGCAGCTGCGGGGGAGTGCCACCCCAGGCGGGACAGAGCGGTCGGTGCTCGCACCAGTCGCAGAGGCGGCTCGGGCTCGGCCGCCAGTCGCCGAGCTCGGCGGCTCGCTCGATGGCCGCCCAGAGCGCCTTGATCTTGCGCTCCACCCCGAGGAGGTCCTGCTCGTCCGGCTGGTAGCGGACGATCTCACCGTTGCCGAGGTAGACGAGCTGCAGCAGATGGGGGATCTCACCGCGCAGCCGCCACAGGACGAGGGCGTAGAACTTCATCTGGAACAGCGCCTTGCCCTCGAACCGCTCGGAGGGGGACCTGCCGGTCTTGTAGTCCACGACCCGCATCGCCCCGTCCGGGGCGACGTCGAGGCGGTCGACGTAACCGCGCAGGACGAGCCCGTCGACCTCCGTCTCGACGTACAGCTCGCGCTCCGCCGGCTCGAGGCGGGTCGGGTCCTCGAGACCGAACCAGGTCTCCAGGAGGGCGCCGGCCCCGGAGAACCACTCCTCGGTCCGGCCGTCGTGCTCCGCGAGCAGGGCGAGCATGTCGGGCTCCTCGGTCGCGATGCGTTGCCACTCCTGCGGCACGAGGGCGATCGCCGCGTCAAGGGTGCGGTGCGCTGTCGGCAGGTCGAAGAGCCGCTCGAGGACCGCGTGCACGAGGGTCCCGCGGGCCGTCGCGGCGGTCGGCGGTGACGGCAGCTTGTCGATGACTCGGAAGCGGTAGAGCATCGGGCACGTCATGAAGTCGGAAGCGCGACTCGGTGACAGGGCGGGAACCATGACCCGACTGTAGGCCGGGGCTCCGACACCGTGGTGTGGCCCACGCCGCGCCGAGCCCCGCATAGGCTTCCCGTCATGACCTCACCTGCGCCGGACGACTCCCGACGCCACGGCTGGCGCATCGGCAGCATCGCGGGCACGCCCGTGTACATCGCCCGGTCCTGGCCGGTCATCGCGGTGCTCATCGTCGCGGTCTTCGGCCCTGCCCTCGGCCAAGCGGACCGCGGTGCCTCGTACGGCTACCTCGTCGCAGCCGGTTACGCGCTCCTGCTCCTCGTCTCCGTCCTCGTCCACGAGGCGGCCCACGCCCTGGCAGCGCGGGCACGCGGGCACTCCGTGGGGCGGATCGTCGCCGACGTGTGGGGCGGCCACACGGTCTACGACGCCACCCGCTCCTCTCCCGGGACGACTGCGATCGTGGCCGTCGTGGGGCCGCTGTCCAACCTGGCGCTCGCATTCGTCGCGTGGATCGCCGAGGCCGGGGTGACCAACGAGACCGCCTCGACCCTGCTGCTCATCGTCGCCCGCGCGAACTTCCTCGTCGGGCTGTTCAACCTCCTGCCCGGGCTGCCGTTGGACGGCGGCCAGATCATCAGCGCGCTCGTCTGGCGCGTCACCGGACGCAGGGGCGCAGGCCTCGTCGCCGCAGGATGGCTCGGTCGCGTCATGGCGGTTGCCACAGTCCTGTGGTTCGTCGGGCGACCCTTTCTCGAGGGGGCGGGGATCGCGTTGTTCGAGGCCGTCTGGCCGGTCGCGATCGCCTTCTTCCTGTGGCAGGGTGCGAGCCAGGCCATCCGAGCCGGTGCGATCACCGACGCGACGTCCGGGCCGGTCGAGGACGTCCTCGAGCCGGTGCTGCTGGTCCCGGCGACCGACTCCGTGGCCGACGTGCAGCGGCGGGCAGCTGCGGGTGGTGGCTCGACCTGGCTGGCTGCGGTGGACGGGTCGGGCTGGCCGTTCGCGTTGTTCGACCCGACGGCGGCAGGGCAGGTGCCCGACGCGGCGGCCGCCACGACACCTCTCGGCGCCGTGGTCACCGCCCAGCCGGCCGACTGGGTCGTGGCGCTGGGCCCGGATGCGGTGCTCACCGACCTGGTTCGAGCCATGGGCGAGCGCAACCTTCCCGTCGCCCTCGTGGTCGACGACGCGACCCGGGGTGTCCGGGGGCTCGTCACGGCGGACCGGGTCAACACGGTCGTCGGTGCCGCGCTGGCGCGTCGCCGACGGGGCTGACGCGGCTGACGCGGCTGACGCGGCCACCGGCTGACGCCTGCCCACCACGGCAGATGGCGTCGTCCACACCCCCTCGGGCGCGCCGGTCACTGTCCACAGCCGCAGTCGGACGGGACGTGTCGGTCGTCGCCGTGTCGCACGCTTCTGCGGTGCCCGAGAACGCCGGGCCGGAAGGGAGCACAGCGATGCCGAGAAGCAGCACAGCCAGCACGTCGTCCGGGGCGGACGCCCGGTCCGGCCGTTCGGGTCCCGGGCGGAACGAGGTGAGGCTCTGCGGCCGGTTGAGCGCGGCCGCGGAGGAACGCGTGCTCCCCAGCGGTGACACCCTCGTCACGCTCCGGGTCGTCGTCCCCAGGCTCGACAGCACACGACGCGCCGGTCCTGGAGAGGGAGAGCGACCTCAGGGCCGGGTCGACACCATCGACGTCGTGTGCTGGGGCGCTCGCACCAGGCGGACCGCTCTGCGACTGGACCCGGGCGTCACCATCGAGGTCGAGGGGTCGCTGCGACGACGGTTCTTCGCGACGCCGAAGGGACGCCAGAGCCGCTACGAGGTCGAGGCCAAGGCCCTGCGCCGGGTGCACGGCAGCGGCGCCGCGGACACCTAGACTTGCCTGCCATGACCGAAGCCGAGGTGGCCACGAGCCCAGCTGCGCCCACGACCGCACACCATCGGCGAGGGGTCTTCGAGGTGGGCGAGCGGGTCCAGCTGACCGATCCCAAGGGCCGGTTGCACACCATCACCCTGGAGCCGGACCGGGAGTTCCACACGCACCGCGGCTTCCTGCGCCACGACGACCTCATCGGCGCCCCGGACGGGTCCGTGGTCACCAACACGGCAGGCGTCGAGTACCTCGCGCTCCGGCCGCTGCTCAGCGACTACGTCATGTCCATGCCGAGGGGCGCAGCCGTCGTCTACCCCAAGGACGCCGGTCAGATCGTGACGATGGCCGACATCTTCCCCGGCGCGACGGTCGTGGAGGCGGGGGTGGGCTCGGGAGCCCTGTCGATGTCCCTGCTTAGGGCGGTCGGGGAGCACGGCAGGGTGTTGTCGTTCGAGCGGCGGGCGGACTTCGCCGAGATCGCCCGGGGCAACGGGCGCGCCTTCTTCGGCGGCGACCACCCCGCCTGGACGGTCACCGTCGGCGACCTCGTGGAGGCGCTGCCCCGGACGGTCGCGCCCGCCTCGGTCGACCGGGTCGTCCTCGACATGCTCGCTCCGTGGGAATGCCTGGACGTCGTCGCGGACGCCCTGCTCCCCGGCGGGGTGCTGATCTGCTATGTCGCGACGACGACCCAGCTGAGCCGGGTCGCCGAAGGCATCCGGGCCCATGGCGGCTACACGGAGCCCAGCGCCTGGGAGTCCCTCGTCCGCGGCTGGCACCTCGAGGGCCTCGCGGTGCGTCCCCAGCATCGGATGCACGGGCACACGGGTTTCCTGATCACGACCCGTCGTCTCGCGCCAGGGGTGGTCCCACCGGAGCGCAAGCGCCGCCCGGCCAAGGGTGCCCACCCGCCGGTCGAGGGTATGGGAGAGACAGTCGACCCCGACGCGGGGGCCGGCGTCCCGGCCCAGGCCGAGCACCCCACCACGGTGTCCGGCTCCGTCGCGTCAACCGACATCCCCGATGCCGCTTGGACCCCGGAGGCCTTGGGCGAGCGGGTCAAGAGCGACAAGACGATCCGCCGTCTTCGCCGATCCGTGGCCGAAACGTCCGAGGATCTGTGACCCGTCCGGGTTAGGGTCGAAGGGTCACGACCCCTCCGGGGACTCGGTGGAGGGACCGCCGTGACGGATGAGGAGGCCCGAGATGACCGACGACAGCACGAACGAGGAGGCCCGGGCCCGCGGGCTCGGAGACCCCGGATCGGCTGCGGAGACGAGCCCGCGTCCCGAGCCGATCACCAGCATGAGTGGGGCTGGGGGCGCCCCCTGGACAGCAGGCGGTCCCGGGCGCGCGGACCGTGAGCTCGAGGCGCTGAGGAGCGAGGTGCGTGCCCTGCGTGACGCGGCGCGGACGTCGCCGCACCAGGCCCGTGAGCTCGAGGCGCGCCTCAGCCAGCTGCAGTCGTCGCTCCAGTCGCTCTCGACCCAGAACGAACGGCTCGTGCGCACCCTGAAGGAGGCGCGGGAGCAGATCGTCACCCTGAAGAAGGAGGTCGACCGCCTCGCCCAGCCGCCGAGCACCTTCGGCCTCGTCCTGGACCGGCCGGAGGAGGGTGCCGTCGACATCCTCACGGGTGGTCGCAAGATGCGCGTTGCCGTGAGCCCGTCCGTCGCCTCGGAGGAGCTGACGCTCGGGCGCGAGGTCATGCTCAACGAGGCGCTCAACGTCGTCTCGGCCCACGGCTACGAGCGCGTCGGCGAGGTCGTCACCGTCAAGGAGAAGCTCGGCGACGACCGCGTCGTCGTCGTCACGCACGGCGACGAGGAGCGGGTCTGCCGGATCGCCACACCCCTGCTCGGCGAGCGCATCCGCGTCGGCGACTCCCTCACCCTCGACGCGAGGTCCAACTTCGTCCACGAGCTGATCCCGAAGCTCGAGGTCGAGGAGCTCGTGCTCGAGGAGGTGCCCGACGTGGCGTACGAGGACATCGGTGGCCTCGCCGGGCAGATCGAGCAGATCCGCGACGCCGTCGAGCTGCCGTTCCTGCACCCGGAGCTGTTCAAGGAGCACGCCCTCAAACCGCCCAAGGGGGTCCTTCTCTACGGTCCTCCCGGGTGCGGCAAGACGCTCATCGCCAAGGCGGTCGCCGCGTCGCTGGCCCGCCAGGTCGCCGAGCGGTCCGGCAAGGAGACCGAGAAGGGCTACTTCCTCAACATCAAGGGGCCCGAGCTGCTCAACAAGTACGTCGGGGAGACGGAGCGGCACATCCGGCTCATCTTCCAGCGAGCCCGCGAGAAGGCCTCGGACGGCACGCCCGTCGTCGTCTTCTTCGACGAGATGGACTCGCTGTTCCGCACCCGCGGCTCCGGCGTCTCGAGCGACGTCGAGACGACGATCGTGCCGCAGCTGCTCGCCGAGATCGACGGGGTCGAACGGCTCGAGAACGTCATCGTCATCGGCGCCTCGAACCGCGAGGACATGATCGACCCGGCCATCCTCCGGCCCGGGCGCCTCGACGCCAAGATCAAGATCGAGCGGCCGGATGCCGAGAGCGCGCGCGACATCTTCAGCAAGTACCTCGTCACGTCGCTGCCGCTCCACGAGCACGACCTGACGATCCACGGCGGGGACCGCGACGCCACCGTCGAGGCGATGATCACCGCCGCCGTCGAGCGGATGTACTCCGAGATGGAGGAGAACCGCTTCCTCGAGGTCACCTACCAGGGCGGCGACAAGGAGATCCTCTACTTCAAGGACTTCAACTCGGGCGCGATGATCCAGAACATCGTCGACCGGGCGAAGAAGCTCGCGATCAAGGACTTCCTGATGACCGGGCAGAAGGGGATCCGGGTCGAGCACATCCTCGCCAGCTGCGTCGACGAGTTCAAGGAGAACGAGGACCTGCCCAACACGACGAACCCGGACGACTGGGCCAGGATCAGCGGCAAGAAGGGCGAGCGGATCGTCTACATCCGGACCCTCATGAAGGGCAAGGAGGGCACGGAGCCGGGCCGGTCCATCGCGACCGCCAACACCGGGCAGTACCTCTAGTCCGTCGTCAAACGCCGTGGCACCCAAGGACGTCGAGGACGGAGGCGAGCTCAGCGGCATACGGCTCAGTTGAGGGTCGTATGCCGCTGGGCTCGCTCTCAGCGTCCGGCGCGGCGGGTGCCCGCCCGGCTCGCGAGCGCGCGCCAGCCGATGACGAGCACCGCCAGGACGGCCGCGGCGACCCCGAGGAACGCCCAGGCGAAGCTGCCGAGCACGACCACGCGCAGCACCATCCCGATGAGGAGGGTCGAGAACCAGACGGTGATCCCCGGCCCGACCTCGAGCGGCCACGAGCCTCGGCGCCTGCGCACGACCAGCCAGCCGATGACCGTGCCCACGAGGAACGGGCTCGCCGTCGCGAGCACTCCGCCGACGGTGAGGGCCTCGTCGTGGGAAGCTCGCCCGATCGTCGCGAAGACCACCACGAGCAGGACGTCGATGCCGAACGCCACTGCGGGAGCGCGCCAGAGCGGTGCCCGGACGGTCATCCGGGCGTCACGCCAGTGACTCGAAGGGGAGACGGGCCTGCGGGGGAGCATACGTGGGGTCGACCCCCTCGAAGAGGGACGACACGGACCGACCGTGGTGGATCCGGTCGATGGCCTCGGCGAGCAGGGCCGCCACGGAGCGGACCCGCAGCTCGGGCCAGCCTGCGGGGGGCGGGACGGTGTCGGTGGTGACGACCTCGGTGACGAAGGGGTGACCCCGCAGTCGCTCCACGGCCTTGCCGGCGAAGAGACCGTGGGTGCACACGACGGTGGCCTCGGTGGCCCCCTCGTCGCGGAGGCGGTCCATCAGCTCGAGCATGGAGCCGCCCGTCGCGATCTCGTCGTCGAGGATGATCGCCCGGCGGCCCGCGACGTCGCCGACGATGGAGTCGATGACGACCTCGTCGTCGGAGATGCGCCGCTTGGAGCCGGCTGCGACCGACAACCCGAGCAGCCGGGCGAACTGGCTCGCCACCTTGGCGTTGCCGAGGTCCGGGCTGACGACGACGCAGTCCGACAGGTCCGAGCCGCGGAAGTGGTCGGCGAGCACGCCGATGGCCGTCAGGTGGTCGACCGGCATGGAGAAGAACCCGTGCACCTGCGGCGCGTGCAGGGCCATGGTGAGCACGCGGTGCGCGCCGGCCGTCGAGATCATGTCGGCGACGAGGCGCCCGCCGAGGGAGATCCGGGACGCGTCCTTCTTGTCGGAACGGGCGTAGGCGTAGTGCGGCATCACAGCGGTGATCTGGGCCGCGGACGCCCCGCGCGCCGCGTCGATCATGAGCAGCAGCTCCATGAGGTGCTCCTGCGTGGGCGGCACGAGGGGCTGGACGATGTAGACGTCGCGGAGCCGGCAGTTCTCCAGCAGCTGCGCCTGGAGGCAGTCGTTGCTGAAGCGCTTGATGTCGACGGGGGACCGGGTCACGCCGAGATGAGCGCAGATCCGGTCGGCGAGGGCTGGATGGGCGGAGCCGCTGAAGACGACCACATCTTTCACTGGTGATCCCCTCTCGAGGTTCGCGTGTGTGTCGACGATAGTCGACCTGCCGGTCCGGCGCCCGGATGCTGTGGTTATCGTCTCGACCATGACGGTGCGGCGGATCATGGGGCTCGAGACCGAGTTCGGCATCTCGGTGCCCGGCGACCCCATGGCCAACCCGATGTTCCTCTCCGGGCAGGTGGTCAGCGTCTATGCCGCCGCCCACGGGATCCGCTCCAACCAGTCGAGCTGGGACTATGCCTTCGAGGACCCACTGCAGGACGCACGGGGCTGGCACGTCGACCGCGACACGGCCGACCCGAGCCAGCTGACGGACATCGAGGACCCCACGCTCGCGAACGTCGTGCTGCCCAACGGCGCGCGCTACTACGTCGACCACGCCCACCCCGAGTACAGCTCCCCTGAGGTGACGGTTCCCCGCGACGCGATCCGCTGGGACCGGGCCGGGGACGCGATCGCCCTCGAGTCCGTGCGGCTGCTCGCGGGCCGACCGGGGCAGGCGCCGGTGAACCTCTACAAGAACAACACCGACGGCAAGGGCCAGTCCTACGGCACCCACGAGAACTACCTCATGCCCCGACGGACCCCGTTCCCCGACATCGTCCGGCACCTCATCCCCTTCTTCGTCACGCGACAGGTGATCTGCGGGGCCGGGCGTGTCGGCCTGGGCGTGGACTCCCGGGGGGCGGGGTTCCAGATCTCGCAGCGCGCGGACTTCTTCGAGACGGAGGTGGGGCTCGAGACGACGCTGAAGCGGCCGATCATCAACACGCGGGACGAGCCGCACGCGGTCGCGGACCGCTACCGCCGCCTGCACGTCATCATCGGCGACGCGAGCCTGCTCGACGTGACGACACTGCTCAAGATGGGCACGACCTCCCTCGTGCTCGGCATGATCGAGGACGGGCACCTCCGGTCCGACTGGTCGATCCGGCGACCGGTGGCCGCCCTCCAGGCGATCTCGCACGACCCGACCCTCAAGACCACGGTGGAGCTCCACGACGGGCGCTCGATGACCGCGCTCGACGTGCAGTGGCTCTACCTGGAGGCGGCGCGGGCCTGGCTGGACGGGCGCGCCGACGACCCGGTGCCGGAGGCGACCGAGGAGGTGATGCAGCACTGGGAGGACGTCCTCACCCGGCTCGCCGGCGACGTCATGTCGGCGACGGGGCTCATCGACTGGGTGACGAAGCTGCAGCTGCTCACCGGCTACCGGCAGCGCGACGGACTGGAGTGGGACGACCACCGGCTGGCCGCGATCGACATCCAGTGGGCCGACGTGCGCCCCGAGAAGGGCCTGCTCCACCGGCTCCGCGACCGCGGGCGCACCGTCGACCTCGTGACGGCCGACGAGGTCCGGACCGCCCAGGCGACCCCTCCGGAGGACACCCGCGCCTGGTTCCGTGGCAACTGCGTCAGCCGCTTCACCCCGCAGGTGTTCTCGGCCAGCTGGGACTCGGTCGTCTTCGACGTCCCGGGGCGGCCCAACCTCCAGCGGGTGCCCATCCTCGAGCCGGAGCGTGGCACGAGGGCCCAGGTCGGGCAGCTGATCGACGAGAGCCCGGACGTCGAGTCGCTGCTCCGCGCCCTCGCCACACCCGACTAGCCACCCCGAGCGACCGATCCCGGTGGTCCACCGATGGGCGGGACCGGGCGATCGGCATGGGACGCCGACGCAGGTGCGGCGGGAACGGGTTAGGGTCGGTGTGTCGGTGATTCGCGTTTTGGGAGGTAGCCATGCCGGGCCAGGAACACGCCAGACCGCAGCGCAGGGACGAGGAGCCCCCCGAGGTTCCCGAGCCCCCGCCCGCGGCTCCGCCGGGCGCCGCCGTCAAGGAGGGTCTCTCCGACGACATCGACAGCGTCCTCGATGAGATCGACGGCGTTCTCGAGTCGAATGCCGAGGAGTTCGTGCGAGGGTTCGTGCAGAAGGGCGGCCAGTGAGCGGCCGACCGACCTCACGCGCCCCGCGCCTTGACGACGCGTTCATGATGAGCGGGTCGTCGTCCTTCACCGAGTTCGTGTCCGGCTACCGACCCGAGCTGCTGCCGTCGGGCCGACCACTTCCACTCGGCGCGAGCATCGAGGCGCCCCACGGGACGACGATCGTCTCCCTCCTGCACGACGGCGGGGTCGTCATGGCCGGTGACCGCCGCGCGACCATGGGCAACATCATCGCCAACCGCGACATGGAGAAGGTCTTCATCGCCGACGAGTACAGCGTCGTCGGCATCGCGGGGACCGCCGGCATCGCTGTCGAGCTCATCCGGCTCTACCAGGTCGAGCTCGAGCACTACGAGAAGATCGAGGGCGCCATCATGTCCCTCGAGGGCAAGGCCAACCGCCTCGCGTCGATGATTCGCGGCAACCTCGCCCTCGCGATGCAGGGGCTCACCGTCGTGCCCACCTATGCCGGCTACGACCTCGACGAGGGCCAGGGCCGGATCTACTCCTACGACGTGACCGGCGGGTGCTATCTCGAGGGCGGCCACCACTCGAGCGGCTCCGGCTCCGTGTTCGCCCGCGGAGCGCTGAAGAAGCTGTGGCGTCCGGGGATGAGCGAGGAGACCGCGGTCCGCGTTGCCGTCGAGGCCCTCTACGACGCCGCCGACGACGACTCCGCCACCGGCGGTCCCGACGTCGGCCGGCAGATCTGGCCCACCGTCGCGGTCGTCGACCACGCGGGATCACGCTTCATCGAGGCTGACGTCCTCGAGCGCCACGTGTCGGCGATCGTCGAGTCGCGCCGAGGAAACCCCGGAGGTGCCCGATGACGATGCCGTTCTACGTCCCGCCAGAGCAGGTGATGAAGGACCGGGCAGACTTCGCCCGCAAGGGGATTGCGCGCGGTCGCTCGGTTGTCGTGCTCGCCTACGACAAGGGCATCGCCTTCGTCGCGGAGAACCCCTCCCGTGCTCTGCACAAGGTGTCCGAGATCTATGACCGGATCGCCTTCGCCGCGGTCGGCCGCTACAACGAGTTCGAGTCCCTTCGAGTCGCCGGGATCCGCTATGCGGACCTCCGTGGCTACTCGTACGACCGCACCGACGTCACGGCGCGCGCGCTGGCCAACACCTACGCCCAGACCCTCGGAGCGGTCTTCACCCAGGAGTCCAAGCCCTTCGAGATCGAGATCGTCGTCGCCGAGGTCGGGTCGCGCGTGGAGCACGACCAGATCTTCCGCCTCACCTACGACGGGTCCGTTGCCGACGAGCGAGGCTTCGTCGTCATGGGCGGGGCCAGCGAGCAGGCTGAGGCACGGCTGTCGGAGCTGTGGCGGCCTGGCCTCAACCTCGGTGAGGCGCTGCGCCTGGCCGTCGACGTGCTGGCGGTCTCGCCCGATGGTGGTGAGCCGCGCCAGCTCGGAGCGGACCAGCTCGAAGTGGCCGTGCTCGACCGCGACCGGCCACGCCGCACCTTCCGCCGCGTCGTGGGGACCCTCCTCGACGGACTGCTTAGCCGCGACAACCCGATGTCGGACGCCCCGGTCGACGAGACGCACCCCGGTCATCCCGAGGTGCTCAGCGGCGAGTCGGACGACGTCGCCGCTGGGCCGGCCGGCCCCGAGGGCACGCGCTCCCCGGAGGACGATGCCGACGACGCAGGCCCGGACGGTCATTCCCTGGGGCACGACAACGCCGGCCCACCGCACCATGGACAGGGCAGGGACGACGGGCCCACCCAGCAAGGCTGAGAGGGCGATCCACCCCTCGCCGCCGCCAGTCAGTCCGACACCTCGACGCCGCCCAGCCCGTGCGGGCCGGACGGCGTCGAACAGTGTGTCGAATGGTGTCAGCGCGGACGACGTCCGACCGCTCAGCTGCTGCGGGCCGGCTCCCTCGCCTCGGTGTCGGCCGCATCGCCGTCGGCGTCGGCGTCGTCGCTGCGGCGCTCGCCCTGCCTCCGGTCGTCCGGTGAGGGGATCGCCTGCATGACGATGGTCGTGTCCGCCGCGGCCGGCTCGGCCACGGGCGCCCGTCCAGACGCAGCCTGCGGCTCAGGCGCCGCTTGCGCTGCGGGCTCCTGCGGCTGCGCCGGCAGCGCGTCGGCAATCGCACCACCGCCGAGGGTGGAGAGCATCTGACGCACGTTGGACAGCTGGGCCGTGATGGCATCGCGCTGCGCCGTCGACGCGGCGAGCTCTCGCTCGGACTCCTCGCGCAGGCGCGACGCGTGGTCGCGGGCTTCGGAGACGATGAGGTCGGCCTGGGACTGCGCGCCGTTGAGGATCGCCTGGGCGCGGCCGCGCAGCTCGGCGGCCTCCTGCTCCGACCGGTCGCGCAGCTGTCGCGCCTGGCGCTCGGCCTCGACGAGCGTGGCCTCGAGGGCCTGACGGCGTGCCTCGAACTCCTTGTCGGCCTGCTCACGCCGGTGCGCGAGCGTCGTCTCGAGCTCGGCGGTGGCAGCCGCGGCCTTGGCGCGGTGCGACTCGTACTCCGCAGCCGCCTCCTGGCGCTGGGCGGACGCGACGCTCTGCGCCTCGGCGATGATGGCCTGCGCCTCGCGGTTCGCCTGCGCGACGATCCGCTGCGCCTCCTCGTCGGCGCGCGCCTTGGCCTGGTCCGCGTAGGCACCCGTGGTCGCCTTGAGCTCTGCGGCCGCGTTGTTGGCGCGCTCGCGGATCTGGTCGGCCTCCATGGCGGCGCGGTTGCGCATCTCGGCGGCCTCGGCGTCGGCGAGGGCGAGGATCTGGCCGATGCGCTCCCCGAGCTCGGTGTAGGTCTGGGCTTGGGTGGGGGCCGCCTTCTTCAGGTCGGCCATGGCACGGGACTGCTGCGCCAGCTGCCCGCGGAGGTCCGCCAGCTGTGCGTTGAGCTTCGTCAGCTCGACGCTGCGCTCGGAGGCGTCCTTCTTCGCAGCCTGGAGAGTGCGGTTCTGCGTCTCGAGGAACGCATCGACCTCCTCCGGCTCGTATCCGCGACGGGAGAACTTGAAGTTGGGTCTGTCGATCATGGCCATCCAAGAGAGAGTGTGGAGGAGTGCGTCGGAAGGGGGGCGTTGGCCATTCTGACAGGCCCCCGCAAATCGACACAGGGGTGGTCCGACCTCATCGCCGTCCTGCCGGGCGCTCCACCGACAATGTGCTGAGGATGGCGAGCTCGTCGGCACGGTCGAGCCCCGCCCTGACCCTCGACCGTCCCGTGCCGAGCTCCGTCTCCCAGGCGAGGGCGTCGGCCACGGTGGCCCCCAGAGGCCGCGTGGTGAGCCCCGCCCGCGCCGCTGCGGCGCCACTCCGGTCCATGAATGCCTGCCAGTGCGGGTCCTGCAGCCACAGGGGCAGCGACCGCGGTCCCATGAACTCCTGGACACCGTGCCGACCCAGGGACGCAGCGTCGGCCTGCACCATGTCACCCGTGAAACCGGCCACCCGGGCAGCGCTGTCGATCACCTCCCGGAAGGGCACAGGCGAACCGATGGCGTTGAGGACGCCGGTGGTGCCGGAAAGTCCCGCAGCGACCAGCCAGGCGGCCAGGTCGACGACATCGACCCACTGCACTGGTTGCTCCCCGGCCTGCGGCACCAGGACGGGACCGCCGTCACGGGCTGCCTCGGCGAAGCGACCCGGCCAGTAGCCGAACCGCTCGCTCGGATCGCCGTGTCCGACGATGAGCCCGCTGCGCGCAATGAGGGCATCCCGGTTCCTGCCCTCGAGCACGGCCCGCTCACATGCGACCTTGCCCTCGCCGTACTGCTCGGGCGTCGCCGTGTCGGCCTCGAGGGCCGGGAGCAACGCCGCCGACTCGTCGGCGCCGGGTTCGTCGTGCCGGCCGTAGACCGAGCACGAGCTGACGAACACCCAGTGCATCGCTCGGCTCGCCAGGGACCGGACCGCCCCGCGGACGTGGCCGGGCTGGCGCGCGACGTCGACGACGAGATCCCAGTGGGCGGACGAGGGCAGTGCAGCGTATGCCATCGGGTCGCTTCGGTCGGCCCGCACCAGACGGGTGCCCTCCGGGACGGAGCCCGACTCTCCGCGCGCGAGACAGGTGACCTCGTGCCCCGAGGCGAGCGCCTGCGCTGCCACCGCACCGCCCAGCCAGCTGGTACCTCCGAGAACCAGGATCGATGCCATGGAGCGAGCACACCACGTGCACCGCGCCGCGGTCCACGACGTTCGCGCGCAGCAGAGAACCGGTGCTTAGAGTTGGTGCATGGAGCGGCGAATCTTCGGGATCGAGAACGAGTACGGCGTGACCTGCACGACGCAGGGACAGCGCAGGCTCACGCCCGACGAGGTCGCCCGCTACCTGTTCCGCCGCGTCGTCGCCTGGGGTCGCTCGAGCAACGTGTTCCTCGGCAACGGCGCCCGTCTCTACCTGGACGTCGGGTCGCACCCGGAGTACGCGACGGCGGAGTGCGACTCCGTGCGCGAGCTCGTCATCCAGGACAAGGCGGGGGAGCGCATCCTCGAGGGACTGGTCGAGGACGCGCAGGCCAGGTTGCGCGACGACGGAGTCGAGGGCGAGATCTTCGTCTTCAAGAACAACACCGACTCCGCGGGCAACTCCTACGGCTGCCACGAGAACTACCTCTTCGGGCGCACCGGCGACTTCCAGCGTGTCTCCGACATGTTCATCCCGTTCCTCATCAGCCGCCAGATCACGAGCGGTGCCGGCAAGGTGGTCGCCACGGCGCACGGGGCGAGCTTCGCGGTGAGCCAGCGGGCCGACCACATCTGGGAGGGTGTGTCCTCCGCCACGACGCGCTCGCGTCCGATCATCAACACGAGGGACGAGCCGCACGCGGACGCCGAGCGCTACCGTCGGCTCCACGTCATCGTGGGTGACTCGAACATGTCCGAGACGACCAGCCTGCTCAAGGTGGGGTCGGCGGACCTCGTGCTGCGCCTGATCGAGCACGGTGTCGTCATGCGGGACCTGACGCTCGAGAACCCGATCCGGGCGATCCGCACGATGAGCCATGACCCGACGGGCCGTGCGAAGGTGCGCCTGGCCAACGGGCGGGAGCTCTCCGCGCTCGACATGCAGCGGGAGTACTTCGAGAAGGCGGCTGACTTCGTCGACCGCGAAGGGATGGAGTCGCCCGACACCAAGCAGGTCCTGGACCTGTGGGGACGCACCCTCGAGGCGATCGGCGCCGGTGACCTGGACGCCATCGCCACGGAGATCGACTGGGTGATCAAGCTCCGCCTCATCGAGCGCTACCGCGCCCGTCATGGGCTCGGCCTGTCCGACCCGCGGGTCCTCCAGGTCGACCTCGCCTACCACGACATCAACCGGTCCCGCGGCCTGTTCTACCTGCTGCAGAAGCGCGGCCAGGCGGCCCGCGTCGCTTCGGACGTCGAGGTGTTCGAGGCGAAGGTGCGTCCGCCCCAGACGACGAGGGCCAAGCTGCGCGGAGACTTCATCCGGGCTGCTCAGGCCCATGGACGTGACTTCACCGTGGACTGGGTCCACCTCAAGCTGAACGACCAGGCTCAGCGGACGGTCCTCTGCAAGGACCCCTTCCGCGCGGTCGACGAGCGGGTGGAGCGGCTGATGGAGACGATCGCCCGGTCGCCGGCAGTGCCGCGCAGCCTGTGAGCACCGCCCTGACCCGGCGGTCGCGAGTCCCACAAGAACGAGGGTTACAGTGACCGGGGCCCGCCTCTCGGTGGGCTGATCGCTGACTCCCCGACCGAAAGCGTTTCTGTGCGAATTCGAACCGCCGCCACGGCTGCCGCGGCCGTCCTCGGCCTCTCCCTCCTGTCCGCCTGCGGTCAACCGACCCCCGCGGCGCCCGAGGCGACGGGCACGGGTGCCGGCACCGGCGCAGCCACGTCGGCTCCGGCCGACACCCCCAATGCCTTGGCCGCCGTCACCGCCACCGGGCCGGTCGACTTCAAGACCGCGCCGAAGGTCGACCTGGGCAGGACGCCGATCTCGACCACGTCCATCCAGCGCCGGGTCCTCACGCCCGGCACCGGCTCCGAGGCGACGCGGGAGGACACCGTTCGCATCCGGGCCCTGATCTACAACGGGACCTCGGGCAAGCTGCTCGACGACGGTTACGGCAAGGGCCGCGCCGACGAGGGCTACCGTCTCGGACGCACCGACCTGCTCGCCGGGTTCACGGAGGGTCTGGTGGGCTCCCAGCAGGGCTCGCGAGTGGCCTTCACGATCCCGCCGGCAAAGGGGTTCGGGGCGAGCGGCAACGCCCAGCTGGGTGTCGGGGCGACCGACACCATCGTCGTGGTCGCCGACGTGTCGGAGGTGCACCGGGGGCTCACCCAGCTCGAGGGCACCGGCTCGCCGAGCCCGGAAGGCTTCCCGAAGGTGGAGTTCGCCGATGGCAACGCGAAGGCGCCCACGGTGACCATCCCCAAGGCCGACGCACCGAAGAAGACCCGCGAGGCGACGCTGATCGAGGGTGACGGCCCGGTCGTCAAGGAGGGCCAGTTCATCGCGGCGCACTACCACGGGGTGCTCTGGAAGGACGGCTCCGTCTTCGACTCCTCGTGGGAGCGGGGCGCGGCAGCCGACTTCCCGATCGGGATCGGCGCGGTCATCCCGGGCTGGGACGACACCCTCGTCGGCAAGAAGGTGGGCAGCCGCGTGCTCCTCGTCATCCCGCCGAAGGACGGTTACGGCGAGCAGGGCAACCCCAACGGCGGCATCAGCGGCACCGACACGCTCGTCTTCGTCGTCGACATCCTCGACGCCTACTGACCCGATCGCGACCGGCCGCTGCCAGACTGGGGCGTGCCGTGACGCTCCGACGAAGGGATAGCCATGCCACTTGACCCAGACCGCACCAAGCCGGAGATCGACTTCCCTGAGGGGGAGCCGCCGGCAGACCTCGTCGTCGAGGACCTCATCGAGGGCGAGGGACGTGAGGCCAGGGCGGGCGACACGGTGAGCGCGCACTACGTCGGCGTCGCGCACTCGACCGGTGAGGAGTTCGACTCCTCGTGGAACCGTGGGGCGCCCCTCGACTTCCGGCTCGGCGTCGGCATGGTCATCCCGGGCTGGGACAAGGGGATCGAGGGGATGAAGGTCGGCGGCCGGCGCAAGCTGACCATCCCCGCGCACCTCGCCTACGGCGACCGCGGGGCGGGCTCGGCCATCCAGCCGGGGGAGACCCTCATCTTCGTCGTCGACCTCGACGACGTGCGCTGACCACGCCGAGCCGTATGCCGCTGGGCTCGCTCCCAGCAGCCCCTCACCCGCGCAACACACCCGCTCATCGACTGACCAGGCCTGCTCCAGGCGGCACCTGCAGTCGGTAGGCGGGTGTGTTGCGTTGCGGGTGTGTTGCGTTGCGGGAGGGGGCGGGGTCAGCGGGGGCGGAGCAGGGAGGCTGCGTGCCGGCCGGCCACCGCGGCGGCGACGAAGGAGAGCCGGTCGTCCTCGAGCCCGCGGCCCATCGTCGACAGTCGCACGGGGGTGCCCCGCAGGGCATCGTCGAGGCCGTCGCAGTCCACGTCGACGAGTCGGAGCCGACCGCCGGTGGAGTCGCACAGGGCGCGAGCCTGACTGTGCACGTAGAGCGCCAGGTCCTCGCTGAGTCGGGGGACCGGGACGTCGGCGGGGACGAGCGCGACGCGACCGTAGGCCGTGGCGCTGTGGTGCGACAGACCGCGGTGCCGGGGCCGCCGGTCCGCCTCGGAGACCCGGAGCGAGGCGATCGGCAGTCCGCCCAGCACGCCCGCGGCGTTCACCGCCTCACCGGCCGAGGTGCCGGAGAACCCCCAGCGGGTCCCCGTGCCGAGGTTGCCCGGACCCTGGGCGACCACGGCCACGTCAGCCTCCACCACGAGCCGGGCGGCGAGCAGGCCGGTGTGCACGTTCACCGCCTCGAGGTCGCCACCGTAGGCCTGGCCGACGGTGATGCAGGCCTCGAGCCACCCGGACTCGCGCAGCGCTGCCACGGTGCGCGAGAAGTCGGCCGGCAGGGCCCCGCCGTCCGTCATCACATAGGCCACCCGGGCCTCGGGCGCGGAGTCACGCAGTCCCGCGATGATGGCCGGCAGGGCCGAGTGCAGGTCCGCCACGACGACGGGCAGGCCGCCGAGGTCGTCCGCGTCACGCAGGCGCTCGTGGTCCGGGCTGTCCTGCTCGTCGACACCGAGCACCATCGTCTGACCCGGGGTGTAGCGCGCCTTGACGAGGTGGCCGGCGACCCCACGCACGTCGACCGGCTCGGGAAGGTGGTCCGGCGCCGCGACGACGATCGCGAAGCCGCCGGTGCCCAGTCCGCGCTCGAGGGCCGTCGTGTTGAGCAGCACTCGCGCGCCGACCGGGAGGTCGCCGACGCTGTCGACGTAGCCCAGCGCGCGGATGGTGTCCCCGGAAGCGAGCTCAGCGGCATACTCCACCGCCCCCGCCCATCGCGACTGAACCTTCGTGATGACTGCGGGCCGCCACTGGATCATGCCCGGACCCTACCGACCACACCTGCCCCGTGGTGCCGCCCGAGTCAGGTAGCGTCGGACTGCGCCCGCAGCGCGACCCTGGATCGGAGGAAGGTGGCCATGAGCGCAACGTCCGCATCGGCGGAGAAGACCGAGCGGCTGCTCAACCTCATCCTCGCGCTCAAGTCCACCCGGCGGCCGATCCCCAAGGAGAAGCTGCGCGCGGCGCTCCCCGCCTACGCCGAGGCGCCCTCGGACGAAGCCTTCGACCGGATGTTCGAGCGCGACAAGGACGAGCTGCGGGAGATGGGCATCCCGATCACCACCACGGTCGTCGACGTGCTCTTCGACGACGAGGTCGGCTACCGGATCGACTCCAGCGAGACGTCCCTCCCCGAGATCACCTTCGAGCCCGATGAGGTCGCGGCGCTCGCCCTCGCCGCTCGCGCGTGGTCGACCGCGAGCATCTCGGGCGCGGCCACGGCCGGGCTGCGCAAGCTGCGGCTCGCCGGCGTGGAGATCGACGAGTCGCTCGCTGCCGGAGTCGAGCCGCGCATCCGCACGGCCGACCCGGCCTTCGAACCGGTCCGCGCGGCACTGTCGGCCCGGCAGCCCATCACCTTCGACTACCGCAAGAACGACGGCTCGATCGGCCTGCGTCACGTCCGTCCATGGGCCCTCAAGCACTGGCACGGTCGCTGGTACGTCACCGGCTTCGACGTCGACCGTGGGGCCGAGCGGGCTTTCCGGCTGAGCCGCGTCGTCGGGCCGGTCCGCAAGAAGGGACGGGCCGGCTCCTACGAGGTGCCGGCGGACCACGTCCCGGAGGTGTCCCTGGCAGCGCAGGCCCCGGAGCCGGAGGGCACCGCGACCATCCGGCTGCGCCACGGACGTGGCCACCTGCTGCGGCAGGCGGCCCTCCACACTCGGGACGTCGACCACCGCTGGAGCGAGGTCGAGGTCCCCTACGAGCGCGGTCGGACCGAGCGCGACGTCGCGGCCCTCGGCAGCCACGCGGTCGCGCTGGCGCCGGCCGAGCTGGTCGACGGGGTGCGCGAGGCATTACGACGCGTCCTCGAGTCGCACTCACCGATGTCGAGGGGGCAGGCCGAATGAGCGACAAGCGTGTGACCGATCGACGGGGAGCGGCGCCGCGCAGCACTCGCATCACGCCCGAGACCGCCACTCAGCGGCTCGGGCGGCTGCTCGACCTCGTGCCCTGGGTGCTGCGGCACGAAGGTGTCAGCGTCGAGGAGACGGCGCGCGAGTTCGGCATCAGCCCGGCGCAGGTCGAGTCGGACCTCGAGCTGCTCTTCCTGTGTGGCACGCCCGGCTACACCCACGCAGAGCTCATCGATGCCCAGTGGGACGACGGCCACATCTACCTCGCCAACGCCGACGACATTGCCGCCCCGATGCGCCTGACGCGCGACGAGGCCGTCACCCTGACCGCCGGCCTACAGGCGCTCAGCTCCATCCTCGTCAACTCCGAGGTTGCCGAGCGCACCCTGGCCAAGCTTCGAGCCGCCACGACCGCAGGCGACCCCGGGGGAGGGCGCATCGCCCTCGACCTCGACGACGGCAGCCAGCACGCCGTCATGGCGCAGCTCAAGCAGGCCCTCGCCGACCACCGGCGAGTTCACCTGACCTACTACGTCGCCACCCGCGACGAGACGACCGAGCGCGACGTCGACCTCATGCGGATCGTCAACCTCGACGGCCAGTGGTACGTCGAGGGCTGGTGCCACCGGGCCAACGCCGTCCGGTTCTTCCGCGTCGACCGGGTCGCGGCGGCCACGGTGCTGGACCAGGACGGGACGCCACCGCCGGAGGCCCGACCCCGGGAGCTCGACGACGAGGTGTTCGTCCCGAGCGACAGCGACCTGACCGTCGTCATCGAGGCGAGGCCGGACGCGGCGTGGATCGCGGACTACTACCCGAACGAGGGGATCGAGCGGGCCCCGGGCGCCTCGGTCCGGGTCACCCTCAAGGTGGCGGACCCGGCCCTGGTCCGTCGCCTGATCCTGCGGCTCGGCGGCGAGGCGCGCGTCGTCTCGCCCCCGGAGCTCATCGAGGCCGTGGCTGACGAGGCCCGAGCCGCCCTGGCTCACTATGGCGCAGGCGGCACGGCCCGGTGAGCCCTGCGTGCCGGGTTCCTCTGGGCACGCCACCCGAGGCCGCCCGTCGTGGGCGACCCCGCGGTGCCTCCCACCTACCGGTGTCGAGGCACCCGGCCCTTGACCGGATCGAGACGTATGATGTCCCCACTGTTCATGCTCCCCACGTATGCTGGTGGGCGTACACCATCGATGCCAGCGAGTGCGTCGGACGGCGGGCGCAGCCCCGCAGGAAAGAGTGACCATGACCCCTGGTTGGCAGGAACTTCTGGTTGTCGGGCTTATTGTCGTGGCCCTGTTCGGGTGGAAGCGGCTGCCCGACATGGCGCGCAGCCTCGGCCGTAGCGCCCGGGTCTTCAAGTCCGAGGTGGACGAGATGAAGAAGGACGGCAAGACCCCGTCCGACGCAGCGCAGAGCACGGTCAAGGGCGACATCGTCGACGACCAGGCGGCTCGGAGGGTCGAGGACGCCGAGGCTGAGGCCCGCGTCGCTGAGGCCCGTGCCAAGGAGGCCGAGGCCCGTGCTGCCGAGGCCCGAGCGGACGCCGACCGTCTCCGGAGCGACCCCTCGCTCTGACGCCGAGCGCAGCCGCCTGACCTCCCGTCACCACAGATCGAAAACCGAAGGCCCTGATGCCGTCGCTGTTGCGCAAACGCAATCCCGAGGGACGGATGTCCCTCGCCGACCACCTGCGCGAGCTGCGCAACCGCGTCATGGTGGCCGGAGCGGCCATCGTCGCCGGAGCCGTCGTGGGATGGCTGTACTACGACCGGATCATCAACGAGCTGATCCAGCCCCTCAAGGACGTCGCGGCGCAGCGCGGTGAGGCAGGTCTGGTCAACATCAACTTCGGCACGATGACCGACGCGTTCGCGATCAAGTTGACCGTCGCTCTCTTCGTCGGCCTGATCCTCGCCTCGCCCGTGTGGCTCATGCAGATCTGGGGCTTCGTCGTCCCCGGGCTGACGAAGAAGGAGAAGCGCGTCACCCGGCTCTTCGTGGTGGCCGCAGTGCCGCTGTTCGTGGCCGGCTGCTCGGCCGCTTTCATCATGGTCCCGAAGGCCGTCGCGGTCCTTCTCGACTTCACGCCGGTCGGCGCGTTCAACATCCAGGACGCGTCCCTCTACCTGTCCTTCGTCCTCAAGTTCATCATCGCCTTCGGGTGCGCCTTCCTGCTGCCCGTCTTCCTCATCTGTTTCAACATCATCGGCCTGCTCTCCGCGAGCGCGATGCTCAAGGGCTGGCGGCCTGCCGTGATGGTGATCTTCCTCTTCGCGGCGATCATGACGCCGACGCCCGACGCCTTCACCATGCTCTTCATGGCCTCGCCGATGGTCCTTCTCTACTTCAGCTCGGTTGGGGTGGCCTTCCTCCTCGACCGCAAGAAGAAGGAGAACCTTCCGGACTGGTTGGACGTCCCCGACGACCAGGCGTCGGCGCTGTAGCGTTCGGGTGTGTCCCAACGCGTCGCCCTGATCGTCAACCCCACCGCCGGACGAGGCGCTGGTCGGACGATGGGGGCAGAGACGCGTGGACGCCTCCTTGCCGGTGGCCATGAGGTGGTCGACGCCTCCGGCCGGACGTGGGCGGAGGCGAGGGATCGTGCCGCGGCCGCCGTGAGCAGCGGTGTCGACGCGCTCGTCGTGGTCGGTGGTGACGGCCTGGTCCACCTCGCGGTCAACGTCGTCGCCGGCACGGGCACGCCCATGGGTGTCGTCGCGGCTGGCACCGGCAACGACTTCGCCCGCAACCTCGGTCTGCCGGTCCGGGACGCCGCCCGGGCGGTCGAGATCATCACCGGGGGTGCGGTGCGCGCCATCGACGCGGGCCGGGTGACCGGGCCCGGCGGGGAGTCGAAGTGGTTCGCCGGGGTCCTCGGTGCGGGCTTCGACGCCGTCGTCACGGCTCGAGCGGCGCGGATGCATTGGCCCCGGGGGCAGATGCGCTACAACCTCGCCGTGCTTCGTGAGCTGCCGGTCTTCAAGCCGATCCCGTATGCCATCGTGCTGGACGAGCGCCGGATCGAGACGAGCGCCATGCTCGTGGCCGTGGCCAACACGACCTCCTTCGGGGGCGGCATGCGCGTCTGCCCCGACGCGGACCCGACCGACGGCCTCTTCGATGTCCTCGTCGTGCGGGCCATCTCCGTGCCTGCCTTCCTGCGGGTGTTTCCGTCGGTCTACTCAGGGGCACATGTCTCCCACGATGCGGTCGAGATCCATCGGGCAGCTCGGGTCCGGCTGGAGGCCCCGTCCATTCGCTCCCAGGCTGACGGAGAGGCGTTCACGGAGCTGCCCCTCGACATCGCGATCGCGCCACGGGCGCTCAGGGTGCTCACCCAGCCCCATGCGGGGAAGGACGGAGAGCGATGATGTCGACACCCGGCACCGCTGGGGCCGGTGGGGCCGGTGGGGCCGGTGGCCTGAGCGGTCCCGCGCTACGCGAGTTCACGGTTGAGCTCGACTTCCCGCTCGACGACTTCCAGGTCGCGGCGTGCCGCGCGGTCGAGGACGGCCGCGGGGTGCTCGTCGCCGCCCCCACCGGGGCGGGCAAGACGGTGGTCGGAGAGTTCGCCGTGCATCTGGCCCTGCGCACCGGCCGCAAGGCGTTCTACACGACGCCGATCAAGGCCCTGTCGAACCAGAAGTACGCCGACCTCGTGCGCCGCCACGGCGTCGAACGGGTCGGTCTGCTCACCGGTGACGCGTCGATCAACGGGGAGGCCCCCGTCGTCGTCATGACGACCGAGGTCCTGCGCAACATGATGTATGCCGGGTCCAGCACCCTGGCCGGCCTGGGCTGGGTGGTCATGGACGAGGTGCACTACCTCGCCGACCGCTTCCGGGGCGCCGTCTGGGAGGAGGTCATCATCCACCTCCCACCGGACGTCAGCGTGGTGTCCCTGTCCGCGACCGTCTCCAACGCCGAGGAGTTCGGGGCCTGGCTCGACGAGGTGCGCGGGGACACGGCCGTCATCGTCTCCGAGCACCGACCGGTGCCGCTGTGGCAGCACATGATGGTCGGTCAGACGCTCTTCGACCTGTTCGTCGAGGAGACCGGTGGCCAGCGGAGGTCTCCCGACGAGGCGTCCCGGCGCCAGCTCAGCGTCAACCCCGACCTCGTCCATGCCATCCGGGGCACCGAGGGCCGGGGCGCCTGGGACACCCACTGGTCGACGGACGGTCGGGGCCGCTCGCGCGGTCGACGCAACGGGAGCGGCTCCGGCCGCGGAGACGACTGGGGTGGCCGCGGCCGGCGCGGGAGCGATCAACGGGGCCCGCGAAGCGGTGATCCCGGCCGAGGTTTCTCCCGCGGCGGGCGACCGGGAGGCGGCGCCACCCGTGCCGAGGTGATCGACCGGCTCGACCGGGAGGGTCTCCTGCCGGCCATCACGTTCATCTTCAGTCGCGCCGGCTGTGAGGCTGCGGTGGGACAACTGCTCGCGACGGGGATGCGCCTCGTCACCGACGCGGAGGGGGCGGCCAACCGCCGGCTCGTGGAAGAACGCGTCCGTGGCCTGGCCGAGGAGGACCTCGCCGTCCTGGGTTACTGGGACTTCGTGGAGGGCATCTCGCGAGGGTTCGCCGCCCACCACGCCGGGATGCTGCCGACCTTCCGCGAGATCGTCGAGGAGCTGTTCGTCCAGGGACGGGTGCGCGCGGTCTTCGCGACCGAGACGCTGGCGCTGGGGATCAACATGCCGGCGCGCACCGTGGTGCTCGAGAAGCTCGTGAAGTTCAACGGCGAGAGCCACGTCGACGTCACCCCGGCCGAGTACACCCAGCTCACCGGGCGCGCCGGCCGGCGCGGCATCGACATCGAGGGTCACGCGGTGGTCTTGTGGAACCGCGGGCTCGACCCGGAGAGCGTCGCCGGTCTGGCCTCGACCCGGACCTACCCCCTCCGCTCGAGCTTCCGGCCGACATACAACATGGCCGTCAACCTCGTGCGCCAGTTCGGGCGGGAGAGCGCCCGCGAGATCCTCGAGACGTCGTTCGCGCAGTTCCAGGCAGACCGCGCCGTCGTCGGCTTCGTGCGCACCGTGCGCCGCAACGAGGAGGCCCTCGCCGGGTACGCCGAGTCGATGACGTGCCACCTCGGCGACTTCTCCGAGTACGCCGCGATGCGCAACGAGATCCGCACCATCGAGAAGGAGGGGGCCAAGGCGCGGTCCGCTTCGCTGCGGGCTGCGGCGGCGGTCTCCCTCGAGAACCTCAAGATCGGCGACGTCATCCGGATCCCGAGCGGCCGTCACAGCGGGTTGGCCGTGGTCGTCCTGCCGAACCGCGGCGGCGGTCGCGGAGACGCACCATCGCCCGCGGTCGTCACGGAGGACCACCACCTGCGACGCCTCACGCTCCACGACGTCCCGGCACCGGTGGAGCCGCTCGGCACCATCCGGGTCCCGAAGCACTTCAACGCCAAGAACCCCAAGGCGCGGCGCGACCTCGCCGCGACGTTGCGCGCGGCGCTCCCGCACGACCCGCCCCGCCGGCACCGGATCGTGGAGGACGACGCCGGGGACGTGCGGATCGACGAGCTCCGCCGCCGGCTTCGGGCCCACCCGTGCCACCAGTGCCCGGAGCGGGAGGACCACGCCCGGTGGGCAGAGCGCTGGTGGCGCCTGCGCCGTGAGACCGAAGGCCTGCAGCGCAAGATCGAGGGTCGGACCAACTCCGTTGCCAAGACCTTCGACCGCATCTGTGAGCTGCTCATCGACATGGGATACCTCGCCGAGGGCGGCGAGCGCGTCACCGAGCACGGCGAGCGGCTGCGGCAGCTGTACACCGAGAAGGACCTGCTCGCGGCCGAGTGCCTCCGTGAGGGCGCCTGGCGCAGCCTCGACGCACCGTCCTTGGCGGCGGTCGTGTCGATGCTCATCCACGAGCCGCGCCGCGAGGACGCTGGGCTCGCGCCGCGCTGGCCCAATGACGACGTCCGCGAAGCCCATGACCGGATGCTCGCCATCTGGTCCGACATCGAGGACGCGGAGGGTGCCCTCGCCCTGCCGACAACCGGTGCTCCCGACCCGGGGATCGCCTGGGCCGTGCACCGCTGGGCGAGTGGGCGGGCTCTCGAGGAGGTGCTGCGCGGCACCGAGCTCGCGGCCGGTGACTTCGTGCGTCGGTGCAAGCAGGTCATCGACCTGCTCGGCCAGCTGACGGATGCGGGTGACCGTGACCTCCAGCGCGTCGCCAGGAAGGCGAGTGATGCCGTCCTGAGGGGCGTCGTCGCCGCCGACCGGCTCGACTGAGCCCAACGCCAAGGTGCCGTATGCCGCTGAGCCGGCTCAGCGGCATACGTGAGCTCCGATGGGGGCTAGCCGAGCCGGAGAGCGCTGATGACGCGGTCGAAGGAGCTCGTCAGCCCGTGGTCGACGGCGAGGCGGGACATCAGGGCGGGGTCGGCCACCCGGCTCGGCACGCGCAGGTCCACCTCGCCGACGGGAGCGTCCCGGACGACCTCGACCACCCGTGGTGCCGCGTCGAGATAGTCCGCGCCGGCCTCGAGCCGAGCGCGCTGCGCCCCCTTGATCGCGGGGTCACCTGCGTCGATGGCGTCCCGCAGGGCCTGCAACGACCCATAGGTCGTGATCAGCTTGGCCGCCGTCTTCTCGCCGATCCCCGTGACTCCGGGCAGCCCGTCACTCGTGTCCCCTCGAAGCACCGCCATGTCGGCGTAGGCGGCGCCGTCCGCGACTCCGTACTTCTCCTGCAGGAAGGCTTCGTCGACGAGGTCGGGGTTACGGACCCCGCCACGGGCCGTGTAGAGGACCCGGACCTCGTTGGCATCGTCCACCAGCTGGAAGAGGTCCCGGTCGCCGGTCACGATGTCGATCGGCAGCTCACCGCGGTGGAGGGTCGTCAGTGTGCCGATGACGTCGTCGGCCTCGTGGCCGTCGACGCCCACGCGCGCGATCCCGAGGGCGGCGAGGGCGTCGACGATGATGGGCACCTGGACCGCCAGTCGGTCGGGCACCTCCTCCTCGACGACACCGGTCCCACCGTCCGGGTCGGGCACCGGGGCGGCGCCGTCGGCGACCCGGTGGGTCTTGTACGTGGGGATGGCCGCGACGCGGAAGGCAGGTCGCCAGTCGTTGTCCCAGCAGGCCACGAGATGCGTCGGGCGGGACCGCTCGACGAGGGACGCGATCATGTCGAGCAGGCCACGGACGGCGTTCGTCGGCACCCCGCTCGGTCCGACGACCTCGGGGACGCCGTAGAAGGCGCGGAAGTAGAGGGAGGCTGAGTCGAGCAGCAGGAGACGTCCGGTCATGTCGGTCATCGTGCCATCTCGTCGACGCCCTGTGTCGCCCGTGGCTGAGGCGGGCCGGTCGCGTGGATGGCTCGTGATCCCCATCGTGGAACGACCGGTCCCGCCGTCGCGCACTCGACTAGGGTTCGAGCATGGAAGACCTCGATCGTCGGCTCGTCGGGCTGCTCCTGGCCGACGGCCGGATGAGCTTCACCGACCTGGGCAGGGCCACCGGCCTGTCCACGTCTGCCGTCCACCAGCGGGTGCGCCGGCTCGAGGAACGCGGCGTGATCACCGGTTACAGCGCCACGGTGTCGCCTGAGGCGCTCTCCCTCCCGCTCACCGCCCTGATCTCAGTCACCCCCTTCGACCCCAGCGCCCCCGACGACGTGCCGGAGCGGCTGCGGGACATCCCCGAGATCGAGGACTGCTACTCGGTGGCCGGGGTCGAGAACTACATCCTCAAGATCCGCACCTCGACGCCCGGGGCCCTCGAGGACCTGTTGGGCCGCATCCGCAGCGCGGCCAACGTCTCCACCCGGACGACCGTCGTGCTGTCCACGCCATGGGAGCGCCGGAGCAGCGCGGCCGAGCCGCAGCCGCCGAGCTGACCCGGGGTCCGGGCCACGGGTCACCAGCGGACCTGCGGGGTCAGAGCTGGTCCGTGGGCTCCTCGATCGGCTGGCCCGCCGGCATGACGGGCGGCCGGTGTGTGGCGCGATGCCACACCCAGAGCAACATGGCGCCGCTCGTCAGCGCCCCGGCGGCACAGGCGAGGGCCGACAGGGACGCGCTGACGAGGGGCGAGACCACCCCGGCCACCACGGCGTTGAGCAGGGTGCTGAGGAAGGCCTGGAAGGACGACACGGCGCCTCGTTCGCGGGGCCGCAGGTCGAGCAGGCTGATCGTGAGGATGGGGAACACCAGAGCGACCCCGAGGGCCCCCGTGGCGGCCGGGAGGACCGTCCACACGATGGCGGGGGACTGGACCGTCGACTGGTAGACCGCGGCGAAGACCGATCCCGCGACAGCGACGGCGAAGCCACTGGCGACGAACGCACCCTGACGCACCCGCCCGACCAGCCGACCCGTGAGGAACGAGCCCAGAATCATGGCGAGGACCAGCGGGACGAAGAGCACGCCGAAGTCCGCTGGGCCCAGCTGCAGGTGGTCGACCACGATTGCCGGCGCCGAGGCGATGTAGAGGAAGAGCGCCGCGAAGTTGAGGGCGATGGCGATGGTCAGTCGCAGGACCGACCGGTCGAGTGCGGCGCCCAGGAACGATGTGACGAGAGGTCGCGGGTGGAAGGGAACCCGTCGGGCCGGCGGATGGGTCTCCGGCAGCAGGATGGCGGCCACGATGACGGTGAGCACGCCGTAGCCCGCGAGGACCCAGAAGATGGTCCGCCAGGAGCCCCAGCCCAGGAGCCAGCCACCGATGATGGGAGCGATCGCCGGGGCGATCGCGAAGATCATCGAGATGTGGCTCATGAAGCGCTGCGCCGCGGGCCCCTCGTAGACATCGCGGACGACGGTGCGCCCGACGATCATGCCGGCCCCGGCGACCAGGCCTTGCGCGGCCCGTCCGGCGAGCAGCGCAGGCATGGACGGAGCCAGGGCACACCACACCGAGGTCACGGCGTAGAGACCGCAGCCGGTCAGGATGACTGGCTTGCGCCCCAGCGCGTCGGAGAGGGAGCCGTGGAAGATGCTGGCCAGGGCGAAGCTGAGGAGGTAGACGCTGAGGACCTGCTGGACGGCGCCGGCGTCCACCTGCAGGTCGGCGGACAGGGCGTCGAAGGCCGGAAGGATCGCATCGATGCTGAACGGGCCGACCATGGTCAGGGCGGCGAGGACGACGACGAGCGTGGCGCGTCCCAGACGGGTGGACGAAGGCACCGCGGTCAGGCCCGGCCGATGGGGGAGTACGACCCGTCCGTGGCGCGAAGGAGCGCTTCAGGGGCCAGCTCGACCTGGAACCCGCGGCGACCACCCGACACGTAGACCGTCGGGTGGTCGGCAGCGGAGCCGTCGATGATGGTGGGCAGCCTGCGGCGCTGGCCGAAGGGAGAGATGCCGCCGATCACGTAGCCGGTGGCCCGGGTGGCGTCGGCTGCCCGCGCGAGCTGGACGGCCTTGACGCCGAGGGCCGCTGCCACCGACTTGAGGTCGAGCTGGCGGGCTACCGGGACCACGGCGACGGCGAGCGCGCCACCGGTGTCGACGAGAAGGGTCTTGAGGATACGGTCCTGTGGCACGCCGAGCTCCCGAGCCGCCTCGGGACCGTAGGCGGTCTCGGCGGGGTCATGGGAGTACGTGTGGGAGTGGTACTCGATGCCGAGCGCGTCCAGTGCCAGGGTCGCCGGAGTGCCGGGACCTCCGGTCTGGCTCCGGCCCCTACGGTGCCCCACGGGTCAGCGCCTGGCCAGCGACCCGAGGCCGTCCCAGGCCATGGTCATCACCAGCTCGGCAGCCTCCGACGACGTCATGCCCGGGTGCTCACTGCGGTAGACGGCAAGACGCTCGATGCCGCCGATCATGACCTCGGCGAGTGCCACGACGCGCCCGGGGGCCAGGTCAGCGAACTCGGGGAGCATGCTGATGCCTTCAGCGAGGGCCTTGGCCGTCTGCTGACGGATGCGCTCGACGGAGGCGGCAGCGTCGCCGATCAGGGATCCCTCAGTGCGGAGGAGAGCGAAGGCGAGCTGGTGCTCGTCGATGAAGGCGAAGAACGCGGTGATGACGCCTCGAACTCGGTCGCGAGGGGTCGCCTCCGGCTCGGCTCCCCACGCGGTGATGAGCGCGTCGAGCAGCTGGTGTCGGGCGCGCTCGATGGTGGCAGCGAGCAGACCCTCCTTCGAGCCGAAGTAGTCGTAGATGAGGGGCTTGGTGACGCCGACCCGCTCCGCGATCTCATCCATCGTCGCTGCGTGGAAGCCGTTGACGCCGAACACGCGCTCGGCAACCTCGAGCATCTGCGCCTCGCGCTTGGCTCTGGGCATGCGAGTGCGGGTCGGCGGCTTGGCAGTCACGACGGCAGTCTACGGTCAGACCGAGTCGTCACCTGCTGGGCCGCCGAAGGGTGGAACCGCCCTCGGCAGCGGGGGAGCGACCTCTGGTCAGTGGGCGTCAACGAGCTGTGACTCGGCGGCGGCACGACTCTCGGCGGCTCGCTGTCCCGCGGTGACCAGGAGCGCATCGTGGTCGACCTGCTCCCGCCACCACTGCTGACCCGCGGCGGGAAGCGTGTAGATCGGGTCGTAGTAGACGTACTCGCGGGAGAGAGCCTCCGTGTCCTCGCCCTCGATGGACGTGCGGTAGTTCTTCCGCCAGTAGGACACGCCGCGCTCGGTGTCGTACTCGTCCTGCTGGTGGACCCACCGCTTGCCGACGAACGGCACGTCGCAGACGATGCGAGGCGTCGCGAAGCCGGGGAGGTAGCCCATGATCGAGTGCTGCAGGCGCTGGGCCTCGGCGAGCGAGAGTCGCCAGTGCTCGGAGAACGGGATCATGTCGCACATGTAGAAGTAGTAGGGCGTGATCGAGGCACCGTCGGCGAGGGCGAAGCACAGGTCGAGCAGCTGCTCGGTCGAGTCATTGATGCCGCGCATCAACACCCCTTGGTTCCGGACGTCCCGGACGCCCGCTTCGAGCATCGCCCGGGAGGCGCGGGCCACCGACGGAGTGACCGACTGCGCGTTGTTGACGTGGGTGTGGATGGCCAGCGAGACGCCGCGGGCGCGTGCCGTGGCGGCGACGCGGGCCACGCCCTCCACGACGTCGTCGGCGAACCAGTGCTGGGGCAGGCCCATCAGCGCCTTCGTCGCGAGCCGGATGTCGCGGATGTTGTCGATCTCGAGAAGCTGGTCGAGGAAGGCCTCGAGGTTCTTCCAGGGCATGTTGGCCACGTCACCGCCCGAGACGACGACGTCGCGCACGGCCGGGGTCCGACGCAGGTAGTCGAGCATGGCGTCGTAGCGGTCGACCGGCTTCAGCTCGAACTTCAGCTTGTTGACCTGCGGAGTCGAGTTGCCGACGAGGTCCATGCGCGTGCAGTGGCCGCAGTACTGCGGGCACGTCGGGAGCAGCTCGGCGAGCACCTTGGTGGGGTAGCGGTGCGTCAGTCCCTCGGCAACCCACATGTCGTGCTCGTGCAGCGAGTCGCGGGACGCGAAGGGGTGCGACGGCCAGTCGGTCCGGCGGTCGGAGAAGACCGGGAGCATGTAGCGGCGGATCGGGTCTGCGTAGAACGCCTCGGTGAAGGCGGCCCCGGCGCTGGGCATCGGCGTGTCCGTCGACGGCACCATCGTGTTGAGCATCTGCGGGGGCACGAGCATGGACATCGTGGCGCGTTCGGCCTGGTCCCGCTCGAGGTCGGTGTAGAACCGGTCCTCCAGCAGGTCCCCCATGAGGGCGCGCAGCTGCTTGACGTTGCGGACGCAGCTGACGCGCTGCCACTGGGCACTGTCCCAGTCGGCCTGGGTGACGCCACGCCATCCCGGGAAGCGCGTCCAGTCGGGCTCCACGAGCTCACGTCGTTGGTACACGTAGGGCTGCTCAACCTTGGTCATATGACCACGATAGCCGAAGCATTCGCCGTCGATCTCGTATGCTGCAAGAGGATCTTGCGCTCAGCGCCCCAACCACCGAAGGATCTACTCGTGACCACTCGCTCGACCTCATCTCCGGTGGGGCTCCACCGCGTCCTCGAGCCGACGGGCGACGCCGCCACACTGCCGCAAGCCGCGCGTCGGCTCGACGCCCGCCCCGAGCTCTGGCCCGACGAGGTGCGGATCGACGTCGAGACCCTCAACCTCGACGCGGCATCGTTCCGCCAGCTCGCGGAGAAGCACTCGAGCGACGGGATCGTCGATGGCGACGCCGTCCGCACGGAAGTGCTCCAGATCATCGCGGAGCGCGGAAAGATGCAGAACCCCGTGACCGGCTCAGGCGGCATGCTCATCGGCACCGTGGCCGAGGTCGGGCCCGAGAGCCCGACCGGCCTCCAGGTCGGGGACCGGGTGGCCACCTTGGTCTCCCTGTCCCTGACCCCGCTGGCCATCACCGACGGGCTCGAGCGATGGGATGGCCGATGCGAGCAGGTTCCGGCCCGCGGCCACGCCATCCTCTTCGGGCGCACCATCGCCGCCCGGATCCCCGAGGACCTCGACCCTCGTCTCTCGCTCATGGTCATGGACGTCTGTGGCGCGCCGGCCCTGGTCGAGCGAGTCGTGCAGGACTACACCAGCGGGCGGATCGGCGATGGCACACCCCCGACCGTCGCGGTGTTGGGCGGCGCCGGCAAGTCGGGCTCGCTCTCCCTGGCGGCGGCCCGCCGAGCCGGCGCAGGACGCCTGATCGCTGTCGTTCCCATCGAGCGCGAGCGCGACCTGCTCGTATCCACCGGTCTGGCCGACGAGGTCGTCATCGCCGACGCGCGCTCGCCCCTCGGCCTGAGCCGGGCCGTCGAGCGCGCCGGAGGCCCGGCCGACGTCACTGTCGTGTGCGTCGACGTGCCGGGGTGTGAGCAGCCGGCCATCCTGGCGACCTCCCAGGGTGGGACCATCATCTTCTTCAGCATGGCCACGAGCTTCGCCGCAGCGGCACTCGGCGCTGAGGGCCTCGCGTCGGACGTGCGGATGCTCATCGGCAACGGCTACGTCCCGGGCCACGCAGACCTCGCCCTCGATCTCCTCCGCAGCAACCCGAGGGTGCGCGCCCTCTTCGAGAGCCGCCTCGAGCCGAACGGCGGCTGACGTCAGAAGAGGGAGCCGGTGAGCGTGAGCCCGGGGTCATGGGCGAACGCCCAGAAGAACGCGAGCGCGGCTCCGGCGAGGGCGATGTCCTTGTTGAACTGGATCATCTCCATCTGCTTGGTCATCGGGTCGCTCTCCTTCCAGAATGCGTGCATGAGGAAGGCCGTGGGGACGAGGAAGAGCACGAGCAGCAGGGACCCGAGGTCGCCCCAGACGCCGAGCAGCACCATGAGTGCCCCCACGACGATGAGCACACCCGACGCGATGGTGGCCAGTCGCGCGGAGGGCAGGCCACGTGACTCTGCGTAGCCGGCCATGTCAGCCGTCTTCGTCAGGTGGGCCATGCCCGACCCGAAGAAGACGAGGACGAAGAGGATCCGGCCGATGAGAAGTGCGACATCCATGGTTCGCTCCTGGAGGGAAGGGCGGCAAATGGTTACATCTTCAACATATCCATCGTCCTCCTCTTTGTCGCTGATGTCACGCAGGTCCGATACGCGCGGTGGCGCCGCTGATCTTCCGGCCGTTGCCCCCTGCAACCGCAAGATGTCCGTGTTCGCTAGGCTGACGCCGTGACTTCTCCGGCACGTCTCGAACTCGACCCAGAGGTCGTCCGCAGGGCACGGGCGCTCGCTCGCCAGGCGGCTGCGCCCGTCGTCTCGATCGCCAAGCGCCACACCACGGTCTCCGTCGAGCGCGCGACCCTGAGACTTGCCGGGCTGTCCGGTGCCGACCACGAGCGGGTTCCCTGGGTCAACCACCTCGTCACTGCGGTCCGCCACCAGGTGGGGCTCGAGCACGGCGTCACGACGCCGGTCTACGACGCGCTGCTCCGGGGAGAGGCGCCCGACCTGGAGACGCTGGCCCAGAAGGCCTCGAGCGGCAACGTCTCCTTCCGGCTGCCGGTGGGGCGCGAGGAGAAGGCAGCGCACCGAGCCGCAGCGCGCGCGGTCGGAGCCGGACTCAAGCGCATCGACGCCTCCCGCCGCACTCGCGACCGCCTCGTCGCCCGCCTGGGCGACCCGCCGCAGAAACCCTGGGTCTACCTCATCGTCGCCACGGGCGACATCTACGAGGACATCCCGCAAGCGCAGGCGGCGGCCCGAGAGGGGGCCGACGTCATCGCCGTGATCCGTTCCACCGGCCAGTCCCTTCTCGACTACGTGCCCGAAGGGGCCACGCGGGAGGGGTTTGCGGGCACCTACGCGACGCAGGAGAACTTCCGCCTGATGCGCGCGGCCCTCGACGAGGTCAGCAAGGAGCTGGGCCGCTATGTGCGCCTGACCAACTACGCGTCGGGCCTGTGCATGCCGGAGATCGCCACCCTGGCCGGGATGGAGCGTCTCGACATGATGCTCAACGACTCGATGTACGGCATCCTCTTTCGCGACATCAACCCGATCCGGACCTTCGTGGACCAGCGCTTCTCGCGTCAGATCCACGCTCGTGCCGGGATCATCATCAACACCGGTGAGGACAACTACCTGACCACGGCCGACGCGGTCGAGGCGGCCCACACGGTGACCGTCAGCCAGCTGCTCAACGAGCGCTTCGCCAAGGAGGCCGGGCTCGAGGACTGGCAGCTCGGCCTCGGCCACGCCTTCGAGATCAATCCCGACCTGCCGGACAGCTTCCGGCTCGAGCTGGCCCACGCCATGCTGGCCCGCCAGCTCTTCCCCCACGCGCCGCTCAAGTGGATGCCGCCCACGAAGCACATGACCGGCGACATCTTCCGGGGCTACCTGCTCGACGGCTTCTTCAACCTCGTCGGTGCCATGACCGGACAGGGCATCCTGCTCGTCGGCATGATGACCGAGGCCGTCGTCACCCCCTTCCTCTCGGACCGAGACCTCGCCCTCCAGAACGTCCGCTACGTCATGAATGCCGCGAGCGGGCTCGTCGAGGACTTCCACCCTCCGCGCGACGGCTTCATCCAGTCGCGGGCCCGCCAGGTGCTCTCCGAGGCCGTCGACCTGCTCGAGCGGATCGTCCACGACTCGGACCCGGCCGGAGACCCGCCGCTCCTCGCGGCCATCGCGGACGGGACCTTCGGCCTGATGAAGCGGCCGGCTGACGCAGGCAAGGGCCTCGAGGGTGTCGTCGAGCGCGCTCCCGGCTACGACAACCCCGCGATCACCGCCCTCGATGCGGGCGTCCCGGCGGGGAGGGCAGCGACGTGAGCGCCTCCATCGTCCGTCCCTACGGCGACACCACCGGAGACGGCATGGTGCAGCTGTCGTTCACCTTGCCCGTGCCCCACGACAAGCGCGCCGAGGGCGCCGCGCTGCAGCTCGCCCGGAGGATGGGGCTCGACCCGGCCCTGCTCGTCCACGCCAAGGCGATGGGGCCCGACTTCACGTTCTTCGTCGTCTACGGGAGCGTCACCCATCTGGTCGACCTCGACGAGGTGGAGGTGACCGAGCGGGAGTTCCCGCTCCTGTCGGCCAAGGACGCCAACACCGCGATCAAGAAGCTGCTCCGACGCAAGCTCGTCGTCGTCGGTGCGTGCATCGGCACCGACGCGCACACCGTCGGCATCGACGCCATCCTCAACATCAAGGGCTTCGCCGGGGAGAAGGGTCTCGAGTACTACCGGGAGATCAAGGTGGTCAACCTCGGCGCCCAGGTGCTCGTCCCGGAGCTCGTCTCGCGGGCCCGCACGGAGAAGGCCGATGCCGTCCTCGTGAGCCAGGTCGTGACCCAGAAGGACGCGCACATCCACAACACCACCCAGATGTCAGCAGCGTTCCGCGAGGCCTATCCGGCCGGTCAGGTGCCCATCCTCGTCGTCGGCGGCCCGCGCTTCGAGGAGGGTTCCGCGGCGAGCCTGGGGGTCGACCGCATCTTCGGACGCGGCACGACGCCGGCCGAGGTGGCGAGCTACCTGGTGCACGAGATCACTGTCCGAAAGGCGAAGTCATGAGTGAGAACGTCCGCGGCCGGTCGACGGCGGAGGTCGGCACCCGGGTGGTGCACCGGCGCTACGTCCCCTACAGCCACGCCCACTATGCAGGCAACCTGGTCGACGGGGCGTACTCCCTGGCCGCATTCGGCGACGTGGCCACCGAGATGTGCATCGTCACCGACGGGGACGAGGGCCTCTTCGCCTCCTACAGCGACGTCCAGTTCCTCGCGCCGGTGCGGGCGGGTGACGTCATCGAGATCTCGGGGGAGCTGGTCCGGGTCGGCCGGCGGAGCCGGGAGATGACGTTCGAGGTCCGCGTCGTGGGCCGCGGCAACCCGGACCGCGGCGCCTCGGCGGCCGACGTGCTCTCGCCGCCGATCGTCGCGACGACGGCCCGTGGCGTCGTCGTCGTTCCCTGACCCCAGCCACAGGAACGGCCCCCGGCATCGGTGTGGCCGACGTTTCGGCATACGGTGAGCGCGTGCTGCCTCGCGTGCTCGGTGCCCTCGCTGGTGGGGGAGTGCTGTGCCTGGCGTTCCCGACCTTCGACCTGTGGGTCGCGGCGCCCCTGGCGCTCGGCCTGCTCGCCCTGACCCTGACCGGGGTCCGCGTTCGCGCGGGCTTCGGCCTCGGCCTGCTGGCCGGCCTGGCCTTCTTCGTGCCCACCCTGCACTGGTCCGGCGTGTACGTCGGCAACCTTCCGTGGTTCGCCCTCTCGGGCCTTCAGGCGCTGTTCATTGCGGCGCTCGGGGCGCTGTACGCCTGGCTGACTCGGCGCGGCGCGGTCCGTCCGTTGGGGTTCGCGCTGGCCTGGGTCGTCGCCGAGGGCCTGCGGGCCCGGGCACCCTACGGGGGCTTCCCGTGGGTCAAGCTCGCCTTCTCCCAGGCGGACTCTCCCTTCGGCCGCCTCGCCGCCCTCGGGGGCTCGCCCCTGGTCGGCTTCGTCGTCGCCCTGGTCGGGGGTCTTCTCGCGATGGTTGCGGCCCACGCGCTGGGGCGGGTCCCGACCCGTACGGCGCCGAGCCTCCGGCGTGTTCCGCGGCTGGAGGTCGCCAGGGGAGCGGGCCTGCGCCCGGCCGTGCTGGCTGCGGTCCTGGGGCTGTCTGGGCTGCTGGTTCCGTTGGGCACCGACGGGGCCACCGCGGAGTTCGTCGGGGTCCAGGGCAACGTTCCGCGCCCCGGTCTCGACTTCAACGCCGAGCGGCGCAGGGTGCTCGACAACCACGTCAACGCCACGCTCGCGGCCGCCGCGGAGTCGGCGGCTGAGGGTCAGCCCGCCCCGGATCTGTATGTCTGGCCGGAGAACGCCTCCGACATCGACCCCCTGCGCAACGAGGATGCCAACCGACTCATCCGCAACACGGTTGCCCAGACCGGTGTCCCACTGGTCGTGGGTGGGCTGCTGGAAGAACCGGAGGGCTACCTCTCCAACACCTCGCTGCTCTTCGAGCCCGGGTCGGGTGATACGGACCGCTACGTCAAGCGCCACCCCGTGCCGTTCGGCGAGTACATCCCCAACCGGGACTTCTGGCGCCTGTTCAGCGACAAGGTCGATCTCGTGCGCCGCGACTTCTACCCGGGTTCCGAGGTGGGACTGTTCACCGTTCCGACGACATCGGGGACGGTGATCCGGGCCGGCCTGTCGATCTGCTTCGAGGTCGCCTACGACGACATCATGCGCGATGTCGTCAACGCCGGCGCCAACGTCCTCGTCGTGCAGACCAACAACGCGACCTTCGGCTACACGGCGGAGTCACCGCAACAGCTGGCCATCAGCAGGATCAGGGCGATGGAGCTCGGTCGATCGGTCGTCCACGTGTCCACGGTCGGACAGAGCGCCCTGATCACTCCGGACGGAACCGCTCACCAGGTGACGTCGTTGTTCACAGAGGCGGTGGTGCGCGGTGCCCTACCATTGCGTGACTCACGGACCCCTGCCGTCAGGCTCGGCGACCTGCCGGAGCTGTTGGCGGCACTGGCCCTCGTGACCCTCGTGGTGGTGTCCACCCGCCGGGGACGCAGCACGCGGCTCGGCGCACCACCGAAAGCAGCTCGTCAACCGGCTTCGGACGCGGTCACGCCCCGGATCCGCACGGAGACTCACGACCAAGGATGGGACTGACACCAGCATGACATCGAAGCGCGAGGCCGTGAGCCGGGTGGCCGTGCTCGTCCCGACCTACAACGAGCGCGACAACCTGCCGCCCATCATCGCCCGGCTGCGGTCGAGCGTGCCGGACGCCGACCTCATCGTCCTTGATGACAACTCGCCGGACGGCACCGGCGCTGTCGCCGACGAGCTCGCGGCAGGCGACCCACGGGTTCGGGTGCTGCACCGCGCGGGCAAGGAGGGACTCGGCCGTGCCTACCTCGCCGGGTTCGCCCTGGCCCTGCAGGAGGGCTACGACGCGGCGGTCGAGATCGACGCCGACGGCTCGCACCAGCCGGAGCAGCTGCCGGCCCTGCTGTCCGCGCTCGACGACGCCGACGTGGTCATCGGCGCCCGCTGGGTCCCCGGAGGTGAGGTCCGCAACTGGCCGTTGCGACGCAAGGTCCTCTCGGTGGGAGCGAACCTCTACACCAAGGTGCTCCTCGGGATGAAGGTCAACGACGCGACGGCGGGCTTCCGTGCCTACCGCACGAGCGCCCTGCGCGCGATGGGCCTGGACGGGGTCGAGTCGCAGGGGTACTGCTTCCAGATCGATCTCACCGTCCGGGCGGTCCGGGCGGGGCTCACGGTCGTCGAGGTGCCGATCACGTTCGTCGAGCGCGAGGTCGGCGTCTCGAAGATGGGCAAGGACATCGTCCGCGAGGCTCTGACCAGCGTCACCAGGTGGGGCGTGACGCACCGGGTCGGGCAGGTGAGGTCCCTCCTGGAGCGCAGGAGCGCGCAGTCCCTCGTCCGCGTGGAGGACGGTGGCGCCGTAGGCCCGGGCACCGAGAACGTGGGACGGAAGCCATGACGACGCCGCCGCGTCGGGGACGGCTGCGACCGACCCGGGTCGCCGCGCTGCTGCTGCTCGTCGTCCCGATCCTCGAGGTGATGGCGCTCGTCGGGGTCGGGCAGGTGATCGGGGGCTGGCCCACCTTCTTCCTGCTCGTCGCGATCTCAGTCCTCGGGGCCTGGCTCATTCGTCTCGAGGGAGCGCGAGCCTGGGGCGCTCTCGTCACCGCCCTGCAGAGCGGGCGGATGCCGGCCCGCGAGCTCGCTGACGGGATGTTGGTGCTCATCGGCGGCACGCTGTTGCTGACGCCCGGGTTCCTCACCGACCTCGTTGGCTTCGCTCTGGTCGTCCCGGTGACGCGGCCGGCAGCGCGCCGGCTCCTGGAGAAGGTCATCACCAGGCGACTCCTCGCGCAGACGCCCTTTGTCGGCAGCGAGTTCGGCAGGAGCGGCTTCAGCGGGAGGGTCTTCCCACCGGCCGGTGCCCCCGGGGCACGCGGGTCCGGTCGAGACGGACGCCCGGGCGACGACGTCATCGAGGGCGAGATCGTCGACGACTGACGACCGCTGACCTCGCGGCCGTCGCCACGGGTGACCCGCCGGTCAGTGACCGATCTCCGTGACCCGGCCGGGCATGAGAAAGAGCCCGTCCCCACGAACAGGACGGGCCCTCTCAGGCCAGGAGTGAGGTGGTCAGGCTGACTTCTTGCGTCGTGGCTTCTCGCCGCGAGACACCCGAAGCAGGGTCAGGCGCTCCTCGAGCAGCTCCTCGAGCTCCGGGATGGAACGCCGCTCGAGCAGCATGTCCCAGTGGGTGCGCTGGTGCTTGACCGGCTTCGCCTCCGGCTCCGGACCACCCTGGAGGCGGGCCTCGAGCCCACAGCGGCACTCCCAGGTCGGCGGCACATCCGCCTCGACCGAGAAGGGGAGCTCGGTGCGGTGGCCGTTGGGGCAGACGTAGACGGTGAGCATCCGCTCACTGGGCACGACGTTCTCGTCGCTCTCAAAACTGCGTGCGCCGAGGTTCGAACCTCGTAGTGCTCGATCTGCCATCGTGACCCCTCCCAAGAAGTCTGTTCCTGGCCTGTACCCACGCGGGTACCTACCCTCACAGACGCTTGAACGAGCCAGACGGTTGGCTTGTTCCCGGAGGTCAGACGACGACGGGCATGGGGTTGCCCGCCTCCTCGATCCCACGTCGCATGTCGACCTTGGCCAGCAGCAGCCCGCCGACGACGAAGAAGAGGATGAGGACGACGATCGCCCACCGGTAGGAACCGGTGAACTGGAAGGTCAACCCGAAGGCCAGGGTGCCGAGCCAGCTCGTCCCGCGCTCCATCGCCTGGTAGAGGCTGAAGAACTCGGCCTCGCGGCCCTTCGGGATGAGCTGGCTGTAGAGCGAGCGGGAGAGCGCCTGGGTCCCCCCGAGCACGATGCCGATGAGGAAGCCGAGGGCGAGGAAGACGGTCGTCGCTCGCTGCGGGGTGACGAAGGCGACGACGACCACGACGGTCCAGAGCCCGATCCCGGAGAGCACGGTGCGCCAGGCACCGATCCGCCCGGCCACCCGCCCGAAGAGCCGGGCGCCGAAGAAGGCGACGAACTGGACGAAGAGGAAGACGCCGAGGACGAAGGTCTCGTCGAACTTCAGCTCCTCGATGCCGTAGAGGCTGGAACTGCCGATGACGGTCTGGATCCCGTCGTTGAAGAACAGGTAGGCGACGAGGAAGAGCAGGGTCTGGGGGTAGAGGCGCAGCTCGCGGAACGTCGTGCGCAGCTGGGTGAGGCTGCCGCCCAGTACGCCCGCCGTCCGGTCGACCGGGGTGGCGACGGTGCCCGTGATGTGCCGCAACCCGAGGTAGGGGATGATCGTGAAGGCGGCCCACCACAGCCCGGCACTGAGCAGGCTGACGCGCGTCGAGGTCGCCCGGTCGAGCCCCAGGTCCTCGTGGAAGAGGTCGAGGGCGAAGTTGAGGGCGAGCAGGATCCCTCCGCCGAGGTAGCCGAAGGACCAGCCCTTTGAGGAGACACGGTCACGTTCGTTCTCGTTGGCGATGCGACACAGGAGCGAGTCGTAGATGACCATGGACGCCCCGAGACAGAGGCTGGCCACCATGACGAGCAGCACGCCGAGCTGCCAGTTCGTGCCGGAGACGAAGAACATCAGACAGGCCGCTGCCGCCCCGGCCCAGGCGAAGCCGGCGAACAACCGGGTCGGCTGGGTGCTCCGGTCGGCGATGGCCCCGATGAAGATCAGCATGATCGCGGACACGATGGTCGAGATCGTCACCGTGTACGGGTAGACGGACCCCGGCGAGATGGGGATGCCGAAGAAGATGAGGTTGGTGGCGCACACGGCACCGTCAGCGAGGTCGGGGCAGGCCGCAGCCTTCGCGACGGACGTGAGGTAGGGGCTCATGAGCACCGTCGCCGTCGTCGTGACGTAGGCGGAGTTGGCCCAGTCGTACCAGTACCAGGAGCGCTGCTCCTTCGTCTCTGGCCGGGCCTCGTGGACGGCGACGTCGGTCATGGGTCGCACTTTCCCACACGGGCGCCGTCGGCAGTGGCGAGACACGTCATCTTCGCTGAACGAGAACGCCGTATGCCGCTGAGCCCCTCGGCTGCCCAGCCGCCCTTCCCGCCCTCCCGCCCTGGGAGCCGGCCCTACACCGTGAGGAGCGAGACCAGGGCGACGACGGTCGTCGCCACGATCTCGCCGATGCCGAGCTGCTTCGGGGAGGCCCCGAGCGGCGGCACGGCCACGGCCCGGACGGTGAGCAGGACGAAGACCACGGCCAGCCACGGCGAGAATGTCAGGACCACCAGGGTCGCCCCGGCGTGGGCGGCACCGCTCAACCGGCGGAACCGGTCGTTGCCACGCTCGCGGATGGCGGACTTGACGTAGTACACCGTCCCGGCGAAGTAGAGGAACTGGACCAGCGCGAGCAGCCAGGCGCGCGTGAGATCGGTGCCCGGCCCGGCGGCGTAGGCGACGACGGTCATCAGACCGGAGCCCACCACGGTCGCCAGGCCCGAGAGCAGCTCGCGTTCGCGGCGGGCCGCGGCAGCGGCGAGCCCGACGCCGAGGGGGAGCAGGAACAGGGGTGCCCAGACGAGGAGCCCGGGCTGGGCGACGACGGTGATGACACCGAGGACGAGCGCGGCGACGCCGTAGGTGCGAACCGGAGGCCGGTAGCGCGCCCGACGCCCGGCCTTGAGCCACAGGCTCGTGGCGAAGAACGCGAAGTAGCCGACGAACCAGAAGGCGGTCAGCGGCAGGTGCACCCACGCCGGACCTCCGGCGAGGATGCCGACGGCCAGGGGCGAGGCGAGCATGGCCCACGCGCCGTGCTGGTTGGGCACCCAGCCGGGACCCCGGGACCTGCTCACGGCCCGAGCCTAGACGCCGTTCACCGGGCGCGACGTCAGGTCGCCTCGATGTCCCGTCTGTTGAAGCCGGCCAGCCCGACGGTGATGAGGACGACCGCCAGTGCCGTCAGGAGCAGCACCGGCGTGGCCCGGAAGTCGGCTGCCGGCATCGAGGCGACGTGGCTGAAGGGGGAGAGGTTCATCATCCACTGGGGCAGGTCGAGCAGTGCCCCCATGTAGCGCATGAAGAAGGCGTAGACGACGAGCAGCCAGGCGACGAGCGTTGCCCGCGGGGCCCAGCCGGCCGCGAGCAGCGCGACGCCGACGGTCACCCACACGGCCGGCGTGTAGCTGAGCATCGCCGGGATGACGTCACCGAGGATGGAGCCGCCGCTCGACGTGCCCAAGGCCGCCAGTCCGAGCCCGAGGGCGGTGACGAACAGCACCACGACGCTGCCGACGAGCGCGATGACGAGGTGGGAGGCGTACCACTCCGTGCGCGAGACGCCGGTGGCGAGGACGCCCTCGGCCCGTCCCGACGTCTCCTCACGTCGGGGCCGCAGGGCCGCCGTCACGGCGAAGACACTGACGACGATCGCGAGGATCCCCATGATCATCGCCAGGTAGGAGTCGGTCAGCGTGGTCCCGCCCATGCTCTCCACGAGATCAGCGACCACGTCGTTGTCCGCGTAGTCCTCGATGACGTCGATGGCCGAGCCGTAGGACGCGCCGAAGACGAACATGCCGATGCTCCACCACATCACCGTCGAGCGCTGCAGTCGCCAGGCGAGTCCCAGGGGAGTGCCGAGAGCGCCCGAGGCCTGTGCCACGCCGCGGCGCTCCGCTCGGAGGCCGGCACCGAGGTCTCGGCGACCAGCGAGCCGGAAGCCGCTCGCGGTCAGCGCTGCGGCGACGACCAGGGACAGGATGATCGGCCACCAGCTGTTGTCGACGTAGGCGGCGGTGGCCTGGGACCACCCGATGGGGGAGAGCCACGAGAGGCCGTTGTCCATGACGTCGCCGATGGCCCGGAGCAGGTAGGCGACCCCGATGAGCGCCCCCGCCATCCCGGAGGCGGCTCGGGCGAACTGGGTCACCTGCGTCGTCACCGCGGCGATCGCCGCGAAGACGATGCCCACGGCAGCGAAGGCGGCGCCGTAGAGGAGCGAGCCGGGCCAGTCGATCGTCTCGATACCGAGGGAGGCCATGCCCCCCGCCACCAGCAGAGCCAGCACGACGTTGGCGACGACCGCGGCCGTCAGGGCTGCGCTCAGGGCGGCGGCACTGCCGGTGACGTTGGCACGGACGAGCTCCGCCCGGCCTTCCTCCTCCTCGGCACGCGTGTGACGGACCACCATGAAGACGCTCATCAGGGCGGCGAAGATGACCATGAAGCCGAGGTACTCGTTGGTCATCATGGCGCCGAAGGTGTAGTCGTCGAGTCCATGCCCCGGGCCGGTCATCGCCTTCATGGCCGGGTTGGCCCCCATGATGTCCGCCTGGACCTGTCGGTCGGCGGCGTCGGGGTAGAGGCCTGGATACGCCGCCGCTCCGGCCACCTGCGTGCCGGCGATGGCGAGAATCCAGAGCGGCACGCGGATGCGGTCACGCCGGGCGATGAGCCGCAGGAGGGTGCCGAAGCCGGTGAGCGGCCCTCCGTCGTGAGTCGTCGGCACGGCCGGCGCGGGGGAGTGGGTGGTCGTGCTGGTCATCGCTCCTGCCCGACCTTCTCGCGTCCGTTGCCGGCGAGCTCGTCACCGTAGTGGCGCAGCATGAGCTCCTCGAGGGTCGGCGGCTGGCTGACCAGGCTGCCGAGGCCGAGGGAGCTGAGGTGGCGCACCGCTGCGTCGAGGTGGTCGCCGTCGACCGAGAAGCGCACGCGGTGGCCCGAGACGGTCACGTCGTGGACCCCCGCGAGGGCATCGAGCCCGACTGGCACGTCGCGGGTGTCGGCCTCGATCGTGGTTCTCGTCAGGTGTCGCAGGTCGAGCAGCGTGCCCGTCTCGACCACCTTGCCGAGCCGAATGATGCTGACGCGATCACAGAGCTTCTCGACCTGGCTGAGGATGTGGCTCGACAGGAGCACCGTCTTGCCCTCGTCGCGCAGCTGCCGGATGACGTCCTGGAAGACGACCTCCATGAGGGGATCGAGGCCGGCGGTCGGCTCGTCGAGGAGGTAGAGCTCGACGTCGGACGCGAGCGCGGCGATGAGGGCGACCTTCTGCCGGTTGCCCTTGGAGTAGGTGCGGCCCTTCTTCGTCGGGTCGAGGTCGAAACGCTCGATGAGCTCGTCTCGGCGGCCGCGGTCGAGCCCGCCGCGAAGCGAGCCGAACACGTCGATGGCCTCGCCGCCGGTGAGGTTGGGCCAGAGGTTGACGTCGCCCGGCACGTAGGCGAGGCGTCGGTGGAGGGAGACCGCGTCGTGCCACGGATCACCGTCGAGGAGGCGAACGGTTCCTTGGTCGGCGCGCAGGAGGCCGAGCAGGATCCTGATCGTCGTGGTCTTGCCCGCACCGTTGGGTCCGAGGTAGCCATGGACCTCGCCCGTGGCGACCTCGAGATCGAGGCCGTCGAGAGCGACGGTCGAGCCGAACGACTTGTGGACACCAGAAACGAGGATCGAAGCCATGCGATCGACGCTACACTCATTTCACAAAAGTGTGAATGTTTTTTGAGGTGGGAGGGTTCGTGCACATTGAGGCCGATCCGAGGGACGCTGACGAACGCACCGAGCTGCTGAGGTTCGTGGAGCGTTTCGCGCTCGTGCTCGCCGAGTCGGGGTTCCCGCGCATGCCGGCGAGGGTGTTCGCCTACGTCCTGGCTGACGACGCAGAGCGCTACACGGCTGCCGAGCTGGCCGAGGGTGTCGGCGTCAGCGCCGCGGCGATCTCCGGCGCCGTCCGGTACCTGACCCGGGTGGGGCTGCTGGCCAAGGAGCGAGAGCCGGGCGAACGCAGCGATGTCTACCGGGTGTTCGACGAGGACGTCTGGGGCACGATCTTCCGGCAACGGATCCCAGCGTTGGAGATGTACGAGAAGGCAGCCGCCGACGGCGCGACGATCCTGCCGCGTGGATCGGCGGGCGCACGACGGATGCGTGAGACGGAGGAGTTCTACCGGTTCCTGCGGGTCGAGCAGGTCAAGATCATGGACCGCTGGGTGGAGCACCGACGCACCCTGTTCGACGACGAGGCCTGATGCTGGGATGCACCGGTCGACGGCCGCATGGCGTTTACGCCGATAATCGACATTATGTCATTATCCTGTCGAGGAGTGCCCTCCCCACCCTTCCCCGGTCGGGCTGGGACCAGTCGACGGGCCGTACCCTTGGGCACGATGCAGTGCAGCTACTTCGACGACGCGCGGTGCCGCTCGTGCACCCTGATGGGCATGCCGTATGCCGCTCAGCTCGCTTCCAAGGACGAGCGTTGCCACGCCGCGCTGGCTGAGGCTGCGTCATCCGTGTCGTGGCTGGGTCCGGTCAGCGGCCCGGAGTCCGGTTTTCGCAACAAGGCCAAGCTCGTGGTCGCCGGGCAGCCCGGATCAGTCACCCTGGGCATCCTCGACGACTCGAACCGCGGCGTCGACCTGCGGGCGTGCGGCCTCCACGAGCCCGGCCTGCAGGACCTCATCCCCCGGGTCGCCGACCTCATCGACGAGCTGCGACTCGATCCCTACGACGTCCCGGCCCGCCGGGGCGAGCTGAAGCACGTGCTGCTGACCCGCTCCCCCACCGGCGAGGTCATGCTCCGCTTCGTCCTCCGGTCGCAACGACACCTGGCCCTCCTGCGGTCGCGACTGTCGGTGGTCACGGAGCGGTTGCCCGAGGTCGCCGTGATCTCGGTGAACCTTCAACCAGTCCACCAGGCGATCCTCGAGGGGCCGACCGAGATCGTCCTGTCCGAGTCCGATGCGCTGAGCATGCCCGTCAACGGCCTCGTCCTGCACCTGCGGCCCAACAGCTTCTTCCAGACCAACACAGCTGTCGCGGCCGCCCTGTACCTGCAGGCTGCTGAGTGGGTGGACCGGGTCCAGCCCGCCGACGTGCTCGACCTCTACTGTGGCGTGGGCGGATTCGCCCTCCACGCGGCGAGATCCGAGGGCAGGACGGGTCGCCGCGTACGTGGCGTCGAGCTGTCCCCCGATGCCGTCGCGAGCGCACGCCGCAGCGCCGCCGAGCTCCGCGAGAGGCGTCCCGACGTCGGCTCCCTGGTGTTCGAGGTCGGCGACGCGACGGACTCCGGGATCCTGCGGTCTCTGCCGGCCGGTCCCGACTCGCTCGTGATCGTCAATCCGCCTCGGCGCGGCATCGGCCCGGGCCTCGCCGCCCAGATCGAGGACTCGCGAGTCGGTCACCTCGTCTACTCGAGCTGCAACGTCGAGAGCCTCGCCCGGGACCTCCGCGCGCTGCCGTCGTTCGTGGCCCTGGAGGCCCGCCTGTTCGACATGTTCCCCCAGTCCTCGCACCACGAGGTCGCCGTCCTCCTCCGGCGGACCACGGACCGCTCGTGAACGACGGAGACGGGCGTCTGGCCACGATCCAGCGACGGTTCGCGGACTTCGCACGCGAGTACGCCCACCTGCCGCTCTACGGTGCGCTCGCGCGCCGGCTCGCCGAGGACGACGAGACCGCGCGCCTCCTGCTCGCCGCCGCGCCGGGTCAGGATCGTCCCGTGCTGTGGCTGGCGGCACTCCACGACCTCGTGCTCGCGGAGCCGAGTCTGCCCGCGGCCAGGTGGTTTGCGAGCGTCGTCGGTCGGGACGCGGTGCCCCAGGGTGACCCGTGGCCCGACGTGCGCTCCACGGTGCTCGCACATCGAAGGACGCTGATGAGCGTCATCGCCTCGCGATCGATCCAGACCAACGAGGTCAACCGGTGCGTCTACGTGGCGGCGGGCCTGGTCGCCGCCACGGCCGACCGTCCAGACGACCGCACGGAAGGAGTGGCGCTGGTCGAGCTCGGGGCCAGTGCCGGTCTGCTGCTCGGCGTGGACCGCTACGCCATCGAGCTCACCCGCGACCGACGCGTCACCGTCGGTGGCGACCCCGGCTCACCGGTCCGGTGCAGAGGCGTTGACCGCTCGCCGGTCCCGGTGCGGGTCGAGGCGATGCCCCGAGTCACCGGGCGGGCCGGGGTCGACCGCAGCCCGGTGCACCTGGGCCGAGAGGCCGACGTCCGGTGGCTTCGCGCCTGCCTCTGGCCTGATGTCCCCGGCAGGGTCGAACGCTTCGAGGCGGCCTTGCCGCTCGCGGCACGCCACCCTGCCCCTCTCCTCGAGGGCGACCTCGTCGACCGGGTCGGCGAGGTGGTCGACGTCGCTCGCGCCGGGTCAGCATCGGCCGAGCACGTCGTCGTCTACAGCTCATGGGCGCTGACCTACGTCGAGAGCTCGCGACGGGCGGCTCTCGCCGAGCGGCTCACCGCCCTGGGCCGCGACCTGCCGGCGCTGTCCTGGCTGACCGCGGAGCCGCCCGGTGCCGCCCCCGGCATCGCTGCCACACGTGGACCGCGCGAGGGATCAGGCGAGGGATCAGGCGAGACGGTCCTCGGTCTCCGTCGATGGCGAGCAGGCGCGGAGGTCGAGCCGCTCGTCCTGGGCACCTGCCACCCCCACGGCGAGTGGATCGACCTCTCACCGGCGCCGGTCGCGTCGACATCATAATGTCGATTACCGGCGAAACGTATTGTGCCACAAGGGAATTCAGGACTCCAACGCGACCGCTCCGTCGACCACCCACCACGCTGCATACGGGCTCAGCATCGCATTCCCGTCTGCTCCCCCGATCACCGCGTGGCCACTCAGGGCGTTGACCGGCTCGCTGATCCCGGCACGGCCGAAGGTGTGCATCGACACCGGGCGCCAGGTGTCCGTCACGTTGTAGACGCACACCATGTTCCCGCTGGGATGTCTCCGTTCGACCACGAGCACCCCGTCGTCGGAGTCGGGGACGACGTGCGTGACCGCTGAGGCATGCAGCTGTGGGAGTGATGCCCTGGTCCTGGCCAGGTGGGCGATCCCCTGGAAGACCTTGCCCACGGTGCTGGACAGCTGTTTTCGGTGCTCCGCCAACCTCCAGTCAAGCCGCGGTCGGTGCGCCCAGCGGTTGTCGTCCTCGTGACCCGGCTCAGCCGACCAGCGCGGGTCGTTGGGCTGCCCGAGCTCGTCGCCACTCCAGATCACCGGGATCCCGCCCCAGCCGGCGACGATCGCGTGAGCCAGGAACATCCGAGCCAGCGAGCGGTTCACCGCATCAGCGGTCGGGGCCGTGGTGAGACCGACGAGGGCGGCTGCCGTGCCGCTGATCCGCTTGTCTCCGGTCGCCGGGTTGTACTGGAAGACGAGCCCGTCGGCCCATGACCCGGGGTGGTCACCGGCATACCACTCCGAGAGGAAGCGGCGATGCGAAGGACCGTCGAGCCCCACGGCGAGGGCGTCCTGGTCGTCGATGGCCCAGCCGATGTCGTCGTGGCACCGGATGTAGCAGATCCACGTGCCCGTCGGTGGAGTTGCCGGCAGCTGGGCCAGCGCGTGTCTGGCGAGGGCGACGTTCCCGGCCGCCAGCATCGACCACACCTGCACCATGAGGCTGTTGTGGTAGGCCAGCTCGCTGACCCTCCCCGTGTGGCGCCCTGTGCCGAGGTACTGGACCAGGTCCCGGGGGCCGACGATGGCTTCAGCCTTGAACGCGAGAGCGGGACAGGCGATCCGGGCCACGGCGCGCAGCGCCTGCGTCAGCGCGTGGACCTCGGGCTGGTTCTGGCACGACGTCCCCAGCCGCTTCCACGTGAAGGCGATGGCATCGAGGCGCAGCACCTCGACCCCGAGGTTGGCCAGGTGCAGCACGACCTCGGCGTACTCGCAGAGGACGTCGGGGTTGGCCCAGTTGACGTCCCACTGCCACTCGTTGAACGTCGTCCAGACCCAACCGTCCACCTCCTCGTCCCACGTGAAGTTGCCCGGGGCGAAGTCGGGAAAGACCTCGGGCAGGGACTGCTCGAAGGCGTCCGGCTCCCGGCGATCGGGAAAGACGTGAAAGTAGCGTCGGTATCGCTCGTCCCCGGCGCGGGCTCGCCGGGCCCACTCGTGCTCCCTGGCGACGTGGTTGAGGACGAGGTCGCAGACGAGCGAGATCCCGCGGGAGCGCAGGGTGCGAGTGAGCGCCCTCAGGTCGTCGTTGGTCCCCAGGTCCGCTCGGAGGTGTCGGTAGTCGGCGACGGCATAGCCGCCGTCGTTGTCGCCCTCGCGTGGTTGCAGGAGGGGCATGAGATGGAGGTAGGAGACGCCGAGCTCGGACAGGTAGTCCAGGCGTGCGGGCAGGTCCGAGAGTCGTCCGGCGAACCGGTCCGTGTAGCAGGCGTAGCCGAACATCGTGGGTTGCTGCAGCCAGTCGGGACGCAGCAGCCTCCGCTCGTCGAGCAGCTGCAGCTCCTCGTCGCGGTCCCGGTATCCCCGTGCCGCGATGGCCGTGAGGCGCTCGGTGACCGCGGCGAGGTCCTCGGCGGGGTACAGCTCCCGGAGGGCCGCTCGGAGATCGGGCACCCAGCGCTCGAGCCGCAGCTGCAGTGTCGTGCGTCGGGCCGGGCTCAGCTCGTCGAGCACGTGCCCAGTGGTCTCGGGCTCTCCTGTGGTGGACGCTGCTCCGCTGGCCGCTGCTCCGCTCGACATGGACGCATTCAAGCGTAGGCGGGCGGCGCCGTCACCTGCTTCGCCGCCCGAGGGTCTCGGCGTAGCCGTCCAACGCGTCGAGCACCTCTGGTGCGCGGTAGACCCGGTTGCGTTTCCACCCGGTCGACTCGAGGAGCACGCCGGCGTCGACCAAGCGAGCCAGGGCGCTCTGTGCGGTCGGCGCGGACACGTCGAGCTCGTTCGTGACGAGCCTGGCCGTGACGACCGGTTGGCGCAGCAGGACGTCGGCGATGCGCCACACCACCGAGTCCGTCCGTGCCTGGACGCGAGCGCCCCACCCCGCGCGGATCTCGCGCAGCCGACCGACCAGCGACTCCCCCACGACGACGCCGGCGCGCGCCGCGTCGGCGACGCACCGGAGGATCGGCTCGGCATCGCCGTCCCGGTAGGAGGTGAGCGCGTCGAAGTAGCGCGCCTTGGTCACGAGCAGGCCCGCCGAGATGGGGACGGTGACGCGGTGGATGACGCCGGTGTTGACCAGCGAGGCGTGGAGCAGGGCGCGACCGGTCCTCCCGTTGCCGTCAGCGAAGGGGTGGATCGTCTCGAACTGCGCGTGGGCCAGCGCGGCCAGGGCGAGTGGCGGCACGTCGTCCCGGAGCAGAAAGGCGACGAGGTCGCTCATCAGCGCGGGAACCGCCTCGGCGACGGGAGCGACGAAGTCGGCGTCGCCGGGATGCACGCCACTGCCACCGATCCAGACCTGCTCCTGCCTCCACTGACCCGGACGCACTCGGCTCTGCCCCGTCATCAGCGCTCGGTGCATGGCGAGGATCGATGCCTCGTCGAGGTCTCCCGCGAGCTCCATGGCGGCCTGCATGGTCCGGACGTTGGCGAGGATCGACAGGGCGTTCGTGCGGTCCCCGGCACCGATGGTGGCCTCCGCCAGTGCCCGGGCTGAGGAGGTGAGGTTCTCGATGTGCGAGCTCGCCGCGCTCTCGGAGCGGAGCAGGATTGCGGCGAAGGGCGCGACCTCGCCCGCTCCCCCGGCGTCGAAGGAGGTGAGCAGTCGAGTCGCCTCGTCGAGGTCGGCGGCGAGGTCGCTGGGCAGCTCGATGACATGGTCGGCGATCGATGGCACCACGGCGGCCTGATAGCTGGCGGGGATCCGTCGGCGGGCCCGCCGGGAGGTCGTGGCGAGTCCCTCGGGGGCAGGGGTCCACTCCCGTGAGACCGCTCCGGTCGCCGGCCAGTTCATGGGATGAGCGTATCTTAGTTAAGGAAAAGTACGGATCCTTAACTACGTCAGGAAATCGGCCGGATCTCCAGCGCCGATCCGCGCGACTTCGGCATATCCCTCGGAGAAGTCGATCACGGTCGTCGGCTCGGGCCCGCACTCCCCCGAGTCGACCACGGCGTCGACGAGGTGGTCGAGGCGCTCCTTGATCGCCCAGCCGTCGCTCATCGGCTCCTCGTCGCCCGGCAGGAGCAGCGTGCTCGAGAGGAGCGGCTCGCCGTGCGCCTGGAGCAGGGCGCGGACGACCGGGTGATCCGGGATCCGCACCCCGACGGTCCGCTTCCTGGGGTGCAGCAGGCGGCGCGGCACCTCCTTGGTCGCCGGGACGATGAAGGTGTAGGCGCCGGGCGTGTGCGACTTGACGGCCCGGAAGACGGCGTTGTCGAGCTGGGCGAACTGGCCGAGCTGCGCGAAGTCTGCGCACACGAGGGTGAAGTGGTGGCGCTCGTCCAGCCCGCGGGTGCGCAGGATTCGACCGCGGCCCTCGGGGTTGTCGAGCGAGCACCCGAGCGCGTAACCGGAGTCCGTGGGGTAGGCGATGAGACCGCCGTCCTTGAGGATCTGGACGGCCTGGGCGATCCGCCGGGGCTGCGGATCGACCGGGTGCACGTCGAAGTACTTGGCCATGACGCACACCCTGCCACGTCACCCGACCGGGCAGGTGGTCCGTCCCCTCACAGGGCCAGGCTCGTCCCGGCGACCCAGAGTGAGCAGGGCTTCGTCGATCCGCCACGGACGCCGGCACACGGAGGCAGGGCGCTCGGTGGCTGGAGCGTGCCGGAACCGAGATCCCGGATCCACAGTGCTGGGCCGGGCTGCCAGACCTCCTGCACGACGTCGCAGTCACACCGGGCACCCTGTGCGGTGAGTCGCCTGGTCAGCGTCACGGCGCGGCGGGCGCGGGCGAGGCGGTACTGCTCGGCCCAGCCCAGCCCGTCGCTGCAGCCACCGAGACCGACCATGCGATGGACGAAGCACGTGAGGCACTCGCCCGGCTGGGGCAGGACTCCGGTCTCGGGGTCGACCGGGTGGCCGGTGAAGATGTGGATGACGTTGGACATGGCCCTCCCTTCCGCGTCCAGCCTGCGTGAGTCGGGCGCGGGCGGCAGGGTGTCGGGGCAGCCCTGTGGACGGCACGGCGGAGGCCACGCGGGATGTGGACGAGGTCACCCCCACGCCGTTGCGTGGTCCACCGAGCGGCGGGTCAGGTGCGTGAGGCGTCGGCCAGCAGGGCCGCGAACGGCGTGACGTCCTCGAACGGGTCGATGGCCGGACGTGCCGGTGACCCCGTGAGGAGCCGGACGAACTCCGCCCCGGCTCGCTCGATGCGGGCGCCGAGGCGGCCGGCCTCGACGCTTCCCCAGTCCTCGGACGCCGCGAAGACGGCGACGGGCGCGACGAGGGCGCCGAGGTGGGCGAAGAGCGGCCGCAGGGCGTGGTCGATGGCGAGCGAGTGGCGCGCCGTGCCCCCGGTGGCGCCGAGGAGGACCGGTTTGCCGCGGAGCGAGTCCTTGGGCAGGACGTCGACGAGCATCTTGAAGAGGCCGCTGTAGGACGCGCTGTAGATGGGCGTCGAGACGATGAGGGCGTCGGCCTCGACGATGGCGTCGAGCCGGGCCTGCAGGTCGGGCGAGGCGAACCCGGTGAGGACGTTGTTGGTCAGGTCGTGGGCGACCGCACGGACCTCGATCACCTCGACGCTGACCTCTTCGGCCGGGAGCGCCCGGACGACGGCCTCGGTCAGGCGGTCGGCGAGCAGCCGGGTCGACGACGGCTCGGTGACACCGGCCGTGACGACGGCCAGACGGGTGGTCATGAGGTGGCTCCCTTCGCTGAGACGGGGGTGCGGGAGGCGTCGGGCGAGGCGCCCGTGACGTCGTCGGCCGCGGCGTAGACGGTTGCGTCGTGGGCGCCGCCCGCCTGGGCGACGAGCGCGGCGTGCGTGGGCGCATCCGGCACGTGGGCCGGCTTGAGCGCGGCGAACTCCTTGCGCAGCACGGGGACGACCTCCTCGCCGAGGATGTCGAGCTGCGCGAGGACGGTCTTGAGCGGCAGGCCAGCGTGGTCCATGAGCCAGAGCTGACGCTGGTAGTCGCCGACATAGTCGCGGTAGCCGAGGGTGGCCTCGATGACCTGCTGGGGGCTGCCGACGAGGAGGGGCGTCTGGGCCATGAAGTCCTCGAGCGAGGGGCCGTGGCCGTAGACGGGCGCGCTGTCGAAGTAGGGCCGGAACTCCCGGATCGCGTCCTGGCTGTTCCTGCCCATGAAGACCTGCCCGCCGAGACCGACGATCGCCTGGTCCGCGGACCCGTGGCCGTAGTGCTCGAACCGCCGGCGGTAGAGCTGGACCATCTGCCGGGTGTGGGAGGCTGGCCAGAAGATGTGGTTCGAGAAGAACCCGTCGCCGTAGTAGGCGGCCTGCTCGGCGATCTCGGGGCTGCGGATCGAGCCGTGCCAGACGAAGGGCGGCACCCCGTCGAGGGGCCGTGGCGTCGACGTGAAGCCCTGGAGCGGCGTGCGGTACTTGCCCTGCCAGTTGACGACGTCCTCCCGCCACAGGCGGTGGAGCAGCGCGTAGTTCTCGATCGCGAGCGGGATCCCGTCGCGGATGTCCTTGCCGAACCACGGGTACACGGGGCCGGTGTTGCCGCGTCCCATCATCAGGTCGACTCGTCCGTCGGCCAGGTGCTGGAGGTAGGCGTAGTCCTCGGCGACCCGCACCGGGTCGTTCGTCGTGACCAGGGTGGTGGCGGTCGTGAGGACGATCCGCTCGGTCACGGCCGCGACGTGGGCCAGCAGCACGGTCGGGTTCGCGGGAGCGACGAACGGCGGGTTGTGGTGCTCACCCGTGGCGAAGACATCGAGGCCGACCTCCTCGGCCTTCTTCGCGATGGCGACCGTGGCCTTGATCCGCTCGTGCTCGGTGGGCGTGCGACCGGTGGTGGGGTCGGTGGTGACGTCGCCGACGGTGAAGATCCCGAACTGCATGTGTCCCAGCTCCTAGGTAATTGACGATTCAAGCATACCAACATCTCGACCGCTCGGCGCATTCCCGGAAGACGAGAGGCCGTATGCCGCTGGGCCGGCTCCCCGGGGACGTGTCCGCACGCTCGGCTCGGGTGCGTCGAGAGGCCTCCCGGGCATGGGATCCTGAGCGCGTGACCCCCGAGATCTCACCCAAGGACCGGTTCATCACGGTCTACGGGCGCAACCCGGTCCACGAGGTGCTCCTCGACCCGGACCTGCACGTCGACAAGGTCGTCATCGCCGACAACGCCCGCGGCCCCGGTCTCACCGAGATCCGCCGGGCTGCGGGGCGACGGGGCATCACCGTCCAGTCGGCCCCGGCCGAGCGGGTGAAGAAGCTGGCCGGCAACGGCAGGCAGGACCAGGGCGTCTTCGCCGACGTCGTCGCACCGCGCATGCTCCCCCTGGAGGTTGCTCTCGAGCACGCCGACCTGCGCACCGTCCTGGTCCTCGACGGCATCACCACGCCGGCCAACGTCGGGATGATCCTGCGCTCGGCGACGGCCGCCGGCATCGACGGCATCGTCGTGCCCCGCCGTGGGGTCGCCTCGATCGACCCCCTCGTCGTCAAGGCCTCGGCCGGCATCGCGTTCCGGGCACCGATCCTCAAGACGTTCACCGCCGTCGAGGCCGTCACCGCGCTCCGGGAGCACGGCTTCCACGTCGTCGGTCTCGACGCCTCCGGCGAGGACGACCTCTTCTCGGCGCACCTGCCCGAGCCGGTCGCGTTCGTGCTCGGGAGCGAGACGTCAGGCCCCGGACCTGACGTCGCCCGCCTCGTGGACCGCTGGGTCTCCATCCCGATGGCGGGCGGAGTCGAGTCCCTCAACGTCGCTGCGGCCGCGGCGGTCGTCAGCTTTGAGCTCGTCCGGCGCTCACGGACGTGACCCGGCCTGGCCCACCGTCCCGCTGCCGACCTCGCTGACTCGTCCGCCGACGAAGACGGTGCCCTCGTCGTCGATCAAGAGGTGGAGCTGCGACGGCCGCGCCACCTGCGCTCCCTGGGAGATCGTCACCTGGAGTCCGCGTCGCTCCGTCAACGCGAACCAGCTGCCGAGGTTGGCCGCCGCCGAGCCGGTCGCCGGGTCCTCCTCGAGCGCGCTGCCGCTCGCCGCGAAGAGCCGCGAGGTGACGGTGGACTCCCCCGTCCACGCCCACACGTACACCTGCGGCTCCCGACCCGGCACGGCCAGCCGCTCGTGCAGGCCCCGGACCTCAGGGGTGCAGGCCGCGACCGCGTCAGCGTCCTCGAGCTCGATGAGCAGCTGCTCGACGCCGGCGTCGACCCAGTGCGCGCCGTCGACGACGACCGCGCCCGGACCGACGCCGAGGACCTCCGCGACCTCCGCCGGCGCCACCTCGAGCGGCCGGGAAGCCGCGGGATTGGCGCGCAGCTGCCAGCCGCCGGGGATGCGCCGCACGGGGATGCGGCCCGCCGGCATCGACAGGGTCACCTCGTCGAGGACCTCGCCGGAGCCCTCCTGCGCGCCGAGGGCCGCGGCGAGCTCGGCGACGACGTGGGCCGTGCCGAGGGTGGGGTGGCCGGCGAAGGGCATCTCGTAGGACGCGGTGAAGATCCGCACGTCCGCCTCGCCCGCCGGCAGGTCGGCGGCGGTGATGAAGGTCGACTCGCTGAGGTTGAACTGCCGGGCCCAGGCCTGCATGCGGGCCGGGTCGAGCGACCCGGCGTCCTCGAACACGCAGAGTGGGTTGCCGGAGAACGGATCGTCGTCGATGGAGAACACATTGAGCAGCCGGAACCTGAGCGTCATGGCCTCAGTCTGTCGCGGTGCCGCTAGATTGCGCCCATGGCCCACCCCGACGGTGTCGTTCCCGGCAGCATCTACCTCTTCCGCCACGGCGAGACGGAGTGGTCGCTGAGCGGACAGCACACGGGCACGACCGACCTGCCCCTGCTTCCCGACGGAGAAGCCGCCGCCCGGGAGCTCGCGGACATCCTGCGCAACCGGCGCTTCGAGCGGGTCCTCGTCTCTCCGCTGCAACGGGCCCGCCACACGGCCGAGCTCGCCGGCCTCGGCGACTTCGAGGTCGAGCCGCTGCTGCGGGAGTGGGACTACGGCGCCTACGAAGGCATCACCACGGCGCAGATCTCCGAGCAGCTCGGTCGACCGTGGGAGGTCTTCGTCGACGGCGTCGTCCCCGGTGACACTCCCGGTGAGAGCGTCGACGAGGTGGCTGCGCGGGCGCAGCAGGTCATTGACAAGGTCTGGCCGAGCCTCGAGCGCGGCGACGTCGCCCTCTTCGGGCACGGGCACGCGCTCCGCGTCCTCACGGCCGTGTGGCTCGGGCGCAGCCCCCGGTTCGGCCAGCACCTCATCCTCGACGCGGGGTCGATGAGCGTCCTCACCCACCACCGCTCCACCCGCTGCATCGGCACCTACAACCTCTCGCCGTGGCGTCTGCTCAAGGACGCCGCCACCTAGCAGACCCAGCTCGACGGCGGGAGCGGGCTCAGCGGCATACGGCGTGGGCGGCGCCGGCGGAGCGCCCGGCTCACCCGGCCGTCGGCAGCTCCCACTCGTGGACCGGCTCGTTGGCGTTCATGCCCTCGATGTACGCCGCGAGCATCTCCCGGAGCGCCTGGTCCCGGGTCCGCCCGTGTGACTCCAGCCGGGCGACGCACTCGGCCTGCCAACAGGCGCCATTCATCGCCTTGAGGCAGCGCTGCTCGATGATCGTCAGGTAACGGTCGCGCACCTTCTGGGACACACCCCACCGCTCGAGCCCCTCGTGCGCCATCGGCAGGAGCCGGCGCAGGACGAGCTCGGTCGCGGGCACCTCCCCCAGCCCCGGCCAGTACGTCCTGGCGTCGATGCCGAGCCGCGCGCCCTCCTCGAAGTTGGCCTCCGCCGCGGAGAAGCTCATCCGGGTCCACACCGGCCGGTCCTCCTCGGCGAGGACCCGGATGACGCCGTAGTAGAACGCCGCGTTGGCGAGCACGTCGGCGATGCTCGGCCCCGCCGGCAGGACGCGGTTCTCCACCCGCAGGTGGGGCCGGCCCTGGACGATGTCGTAGATCGGGCGGTTCCACCGATAGACCGTCCCGTTGTGCAGGCGCAGCTCCTTCAGCTCCGGGACCTCGCCGCGCTCGAAGACCTCCTCCGGCTGCTCCTCGGAGATCTCGGGCAGCAGGGCCGGGAAGTAGCGGACGTTCTCCTCGAACAGGTCGAAGATCGAGGTGATCCACCGCTCCCCGAACCACACCCGTGGCCGGACGCCTTGGTTCTTCAGCTCGATCGACCGGGTGTCCGTCGCCTGGGTGAACAACGGGATGCGGGTCTCGGCCCAGAGCCGCTGGCCCAGGAAGAACGGGGAGTTGGCCCCCACCGCCAGCTGAGGGCCGGCCAGGACCTGAGCCGCGTTCCAGTGGTCGGCGAAGCGCTCGGGCTGGACCTGCAGGTGCAGCTGCATCGACGTGCAGGCCGACTCGGGCGCGAGAGAGTCGGAGTAGCGGGCGATCCGCTCCCCCGTCGGGCCCTCCAGCTCGAGCCAGACGTCCTCGCCCCGGGCATCGAGCACGGCGTTGTTGAGGGCCTCGTAACGGATGTTCTCGCTGATCCAGTCGCCCTCGAAGTGCTCCGGCATCACGGTGGGGAGGATGCCGATCGCAACGATGCCCGTGTGCAGCTCCGCGGCGCGCGCGGAGGCATGGTTGAGCGACTCGCGCAGGTGCTGCTCGAGCTCCAGCGCCGCGTCCCCCGGCAGCGGTCGAGGGTGGACGTTGAGCTCGATGTTGTAGCGGGCCAGCTCGGTCTGGTAGTTCGGGTCGGCGATGTGCTCGAGGACCGTCTTGTTGTCGAGCTTCGGGCCGAGGTCGCCGTTGACGAGGTTGAGCTCGATCTCGAGCCCGGTCATCGGCCGGTCGAACTCGAACTGGCTGTGCCCGAGCATCCGCTCGAACACGTCAAGGTCGCGGCGGACCTTCTCGCGGTACTGCTGCCGCTGCTCCCGGGTGTACCTGGCCTGTTCGACTTCGGCTCCCACGAGCCGAGACAACCACACATGGCGTCTCGGCGCGAGGGAATCCGACGTGCGTGTTCAGCTCTCGAACGCCTCAGGCGGCGGGCAGGAGCACACGAGGTGCCGGTCGCCGTAGGCGCCGTCGATCCGTCCGACCGGCGGCCAGTACTTGTCGGCCGCGTCGACGCCCACCGGGAAGGCCGCAGCGGCTCGGTCGTACTCCTTGTCCCACTCGCCGCTCGCGATCGCGTGCGCCGTGTGTGGCGCCCCGCGCAGCATGCTCCCCGCCAGGGGGACGTCGCCCTTGTGGACCGCCTCGATCTCGTCACGGATGGCGATCATCGCGTCGCAGAACCGGTCGAGCTCGTACTTGTTCTCGGACTCCGTCGGCTCGACCATGAGCGTGCCCGCCACGGGGAAGCTCATCGTCGGGGCGTGGAAGCCGTAGTCGATGAGTCGCTTGGCGATGTCGTCGACCGTGACGCCGGTGTCGGCGGTGATCTTGCGGACGTCGAGGATGCACTCGTGCGCCACGAGACCATCGGGACCGGAGTAGAGCACCGGGTAGTGCTCGCGCAGCCGCGCTGCCACGTAGTTGGCGTTGAGGACCGCCATCTGGGTCGCGTGGCGCAGCCCGGCGCCGCCCATCAGCCGGACGTACGCCCACGAGATCGGCAGGATGCTCGCCGAGCCGTAGGGGGCCGCGCTCACCGGTCCCACGCCCGTCTCCGGTCCTGCCTCGGGAGCGAGCGGGTGGTTCGGCAGGTGCGGGGCCAGGTGGGCCCGGACCGCGACGGGGCCGACGCCGGGGCCTCCGCCGCCGTGCGGGATGCAGAAGGTCTTGTGGAGGTTGAGGTGCGAGACGTCGGCGCCGAACCTGCCCGGCTGGGCCAGGCCGACAAGCGCGTTGAGGTTGGCACCGTCGACGTAGACCTGGCCGCCTGCGTCGTGGACGAGCCCGCACAGCTCCGTGATCGTGTCCTCGTACACGCCGTGGGTCGACGGGTAGGTCACCATGATCGCGGCGAGGTCGTCGCGGTGCTGGTCGATCTTGGCCCGGAGGTCGTCCATGTCGACCGTGCCGTCCGGGGCCGTCTGGACGACGACGACCTTGAGGCCCGCCATCACCGCTGAGGCAGCGTTGGTCCCGTGGGCGCTGGCCGGGATGAGGCAGATGCGCCGATGTCCTTCCCCGCGCGCCTGGTGGTAGGCGTGGATCGCCAGCAGCCCGGCGAACTCGCCCTGCGAGCCGGCGTTCGGCTGGAGCGACACCGCGTCGTAGCCGGTGATCTCGCAGAGCCACGCGGCGAGGTCGCCGATGAGGGCGCGGATCCCCTCGGACTGGTCGGCCGGGGCGAACGGGTGGAGGTTGGCGAACTCGGGCCAGGTGATCGACTCCATCTCGGTCGTGGCGTTGAGCTTCATGGTGCACGAGCCGAGCGGGATCATGCCGCGGTCGAGGGCGAAGTCCCGGTCGGCGAGGCGTCGCAGGTATCGGAGCATCGCCGTCTCCGAGCGGTGCGCGTGGAAGACCGGGTGGGTGAGGAACTCGGACGTGCGCGCAAGCGCAGCCGGTATGCCGCTGGGCTCGCTCCCGGGGTCCGCCGACACGGGCTCCGGCTGGGACTGCACGCCGAAGGCCGCGAGGATCTTCGTCAGGGTGGCCCCCGTCGTCGTCTCGTCTAGGCTGAGCGTGACGAGGTCGGCGTCGACCCGGCGGATGTTGATGCCGGCTGCGAGGAAGTCACGGACGACGTCGTCGGCGCGCCCGGGAACCGAGATCGCCAGCGTGTCGAAGTGGGTCTCGGTCGACAGCTCGACGCCACCGGCGAGCAGGGCCGCTCGCAGGCTGGCCGCGTGCGAGTGGATGCGCTGCGCGATCCGGGTCAGGCCGTCGGGCCCGTGCCACACCGCGTACATCGACGCCATGACCGCGAGGAGCACCTGTGCGGTGCAGATGTTGGAGGTCGCCTTCTCACGGCGGATGTGCTGCTCGCGGGTCTGCAGCGCCAGGCGGTAGGCGGGCTTGCCGTGGGAGTCGATCGACACCCCGACCAGACGGCCGGGCAGCTGCCGCTCCAGCCCCTGGTGCACCGACATGTAGCCCGCGTGCGGTCCGCCGAAGCCCATCGGCACGCCGAGACGCTGGGCGCTGCCGACGGCGATGTCGGCTCCCCACTCCCCCGGTGGCACGAAGAGGGCCAGGGCCAGCAGGTCGGCACACGCGGTCACGAGGGCCCCGGCCGAGTGTGCCGCCTCGGCGAGCGCCCGCCAGTCCAGGACCGATCCGGTCGCGTCCGGGTACTGCACCACGACACCGACGACCGTGCGGCCGTCAGCGGCAGCGGCCAGGTCCTCCGCGGACCGGACCGGACGCAGGTCGGCCACGACGAGCGGCAGCCCGATGGCCGTGGCCCGCGTCTGCATGACCGCGATCGTCTGTGGGAAGACGCGCTCGTCGACGACGACCACCCCGTCCGTGGCTCGACTCGCCCGGTGCATGAGCGACATGGCCTCGGCAGCCGCGGTGGCCTCGTCGAGCAGCGACGAGCCCGCGATCGCGAGGCCGGTCAGGTCGCTGACGACCGTCTGGAAGTTGAGCAGCGCCTCGAGCCGGCCCTGCGAGATCTCGGGCTGGTAGGGCGTGTAGGCGGTGTACCACGCGGGGTTCTCGAGGACGTTGCGTCGCACGACCGGGGGCGTGACGGTGCCGTAGTAGCCGAGACCGATGAGGGAGGTGAGCACGCGGTTGCGCGAGGCGAACCCACGCAGCTCGTCGATGACGGCGGACTCGCTGTCGGCCGCCTCGAGGTCGAGCGCCTCGGTCGACCTGATCGCTCCGGGGATCGCGCGGTCGCTCATGGCATCGAGGCTGGGCTGACCGACGACCTGGAGCATCTGCTCGATGTCGTCGGCGCGAGGACCGACGTGCCGGCCCACGAAGTCGGCGAAGGTGGTGTCCAGCACGGCTGGGGACTGGGAAGACATCGGGGCTCCTGACGGGACGAGCGGACGACACACGCTCCCCGTCTGTCGGAGCCGGCTTCGATGCCGACGTCCTCCAGGGTGCCTCGCCACATGGTCCGGGTGCCTGAGAGGTTCCGGGGATGTTGCCCCTTCGGCGCCTCGGCGACGTCAGGCGAATGCACCTCACGTCGGCCGGGGACTCTCCCATGTGGGTTGGACGGCAGGCCAAATCTACCAGTCGAACCGGGCCCGTCAGGAGATGTGGCGCGCCTGACGCCGCGCGGTCAGCTCGTCGTCGGGGTGATCGGCCGGCTCGCCGTCCTCGGCACGCTCGCTCGGGAGCTGGGCGAGCTCTCCCTCGATCTCGCGCCAGACCCGACCGACTGCGATCCCGAAGACGCCCTGCCCGCCCTGGACGAGGTCGATCACCTCATCCGCGGAGGTGCACTCGTAGACCGAGGCTCCGTCGCTCATCAAGGTGATCTGGGCCAGGTCCTCGACGCCGCGCTCGCGCAGGTGGTCGATCGCGACGCGGATCTGCTGCAGCGAGACCCCGGTGTCCAGGAGACGCTTGACCACCTTGAGGACGAGGATGTCCCGGAAGCCGTAGAGACGCTGCGTCCCCGAGCCGGTGGCGCCACGCACGGACGGCTCGACGAGCCCGGTCCGCGCCCAGTAGTCGAGCTGGCGGTAGGTGATCCCCGCGGCGCGGCAGGCGGTGGGGCCCCGATAGCCGACGTCCTCCGTGAGGTCGGGCAGGTCGTCGGAGAAGAGCATCCCCTGCGAGGCAACCGGAGCGCGCCGGCTGGCCCGGGCAGCATCCTCGATGGCAGCCATGCGAGTTCCTCTCGGTCGGGATCCCGGGCGTCGAGCAGACGACATCCAGGTAACTACAGTCACGTTGTTCAGTTCGACGGTAGAACCAGCGCCGGGCACCGTCAATCACCGACGTCACACCCGGCCGTCGTGTCGCCGGATCGGCGGTCGCTCAGGGCTCCGTGGGTGGTGGGCCGGGCTCGCCCGGGTGCTCGAAGTCCTCGGCCGACACGTGGTCGAGGAACTCCTTGAACCGCTCGACCTCGTCGTCCTCCTCCGAGGAGACGACGATGGCGGCCTCGTCGAGGATGCTCGGCTCGACCAGCACCTTCGAACCCGTGCGCAGCGCGAGCGCGATGGCGTCGGAGGCGCGAGAGCTGATCTCCGTCGTGCCGTCGATGATGAGGGCCGCGTGAAAGACCGAGTCCTTGAGGGCGACGATCCGCACCTCGGTGAGCTCGTGGCCGAGGCCGGCCAGGATGTCGCGCATGAGGTCATGGGTCAGCGGGCGCGGCGGGACCACGCCCTGCTGGGCATACGTGATCGCCGCTGCCTCGGGCGCCCCGATCCAGATCGGCAGGTAGCGACCACCGTCCCGCTCCCGGAGGAGCACGATGGGCTGGTTCGTCGGCATCTCCACGCGGACGCCCAGGACGTCGACCTCTCTCACCACACCACCGTACCTCGCTGGCGACCTGGTCGAATGGCCGCCGGGCCGGTTGGCCCGGGTGCGTGCGACGCACAGAGTGCCTCGGCGAGCCTCAGTGGTCGAGACCGGACCGCACGAGGGCCACGTGCAGGGCGACACAGGCCGAGAGGATCTCCGCGGTCCGCTCCTCCCGCGAGCCGTTTCCGCGCCGGGTGGCCAGGACCTGGTCGACGAGCCCGATCTCTCGGTCGGCAGCCGTGCGGAAGGGACGCAGGTGCCGGGGCTCGAGCCCGTGCTCGGCCAGCCGCTTGGCCGCGACGGCGACGTCGACGGCCTCGGCGGAGAAGTACCCGGCACCGTCGGCCCGGAGCAGGCCGAAGCTCTCGAGTGCAGAGAACAACGGCTTGTCGATCCCGCTCGCCTGCCTCAGCTCGGGGCCCGTGAGCCGCACTCGTGCACGCGGCACGAAGCCCTCCGGGCCGGGTAGCGCAGGGTCCGCCCCGGGAGCGGGCAGCTGTGGGCGGCCGGACTCGCCGCCCGGGTCGGACAGGCCGCGGTCGAGGGCGTCCAGGGCGTCGCGGATCACCTTCAGCGGCCAGAACCGGTCGCGCTGGGCGGTCAGCACGTAACGCAGGCGCTCCACGTCCTCGGAGCTGAAGAGCCGGTAGCCGGCTGCGGTCCGCTCGGGCGTGACCAAGCCCTGGGTCTCGAGGAAGCGCACCTTGGAGGAGGTGACGTCAGGGAAGTCGTCCCGCAGCTGGTCCAGGACCTGCCCGATCGTCAGGCCGTTGCGCATCCCGGGCCCCTCACGGTGACCCGCGCTCATCGAAGGTCTGGACCCACCTGTCGGGTCAGGCCGCGTAGTAGACAAGCCGGAACTTGCCGATCTGGACCTCGTCTCCCGTGTGGAGCCGGGCCTCCTCGATCCGCTCGCGGTTCACGTACGTGCCGTTCAGGGAGCCGGCATCACGAACGAGGTAGCCGTCGTCGCCCGCGATGAAGTTCGCGTGCTTGCGCGAGACGGTGACGTCGTCGAGGAAGATGTCGGAGTCGGGGTGCCGCCCGGCTGACACCTCGAGGTCGTCGAGCAGGAACCGGGCGCCGGTGTTGGGGCCGCGCAGCACGATCAGCAGTGCGGTGCCGGGGCGCAGCGCCTCGATCGTCGCCTGGTCCTCCGGGCTGAGGCCGCGGATGTCGTGCGGCTCGACGTGATCGGCGCCGGGGGTGGGCACACCCTGGAACCGCATCGTGCGGGGGTCGACCGGGAAGTCGTCCTGGCCGGGCTGATCGCTCGACATGCGGTCCTCCTCGTACGGATGGTTCTCGGGGTTCTCCACTCTAGTTCACTCCGGTGCCCTGTCGGCGAGCGCACGGCTCGGGGACAGGGCACCGGAGGGCGTTCGTTCAGCTCAGGGAGGCCACGTAGCCGCTGGAGTCGAGCAGTCCCTCGAGCGCCGCGGGGTCCGAGAGCCGCAGCTCGAACATCCAGCCCTCGCCGTACGGATCCGAGTTGACGAGCTCCGGGGTCGCGTCGAGGGCCTCGTTGACGGCCGTCACCTCGCCCGCAACCGGGGCATAGATGTCGCTGACGGACTTGGTCGACTCCACCTCGCCGCAGGCGTCACCGACGGCGACGGTGTCCCCCACGGACGGCAGCGAGACGTAGACCACGTCACCAAGGGCGTCCTGAGCGAAGGAGGTGATGCCGACCCGGACGACGCCGTCGTCGTCGCCCTCCCTGACCCACTCGTGGTCAGTGGTGTAGCGCAGGTCGGAGGGGTAGTCGAGGTCACTCATGGTCGCTCCTGTCAGAACGGGTTTGATCGGGTGTGCGAGATCTGCTGCGCGGCGCGCTCACCGGCACGGAACGGGCCCGGCGGTCGGTTCGACGTGTAGACGGGTCGAATCTACCGGCGTGCGTGCTGCTGCGGGGGGCGAAGCTGCGCACGCCCGGCCGGGGGCCGGTCACTGCACCGGCTCCGCGTGCACCGGCTCGACGGGAGTGTGGGTCGATGTGATCGTGATCGAGCTCGCCTGGTCCACCGAGGCGTTCGCGCCCTTGAGGCGAATCGTCTCGACGATTCCCCCGGGGATCGTCATCGCCGAGGCCAGGGTGTTGGGGTCACCGATCGCCTTGACGAGGATGGGTCGGCGAATCGGCTCGCCGTCGACCGAGAGGTTGCCACTGGAGTCACCGACGTACGAGGAGGCCACCACCCGCACTCCCCCGACCTCGATCGACTCGGCGCCGGCATCGCGCAGCTCCTGGATCAGGTCGAGGATGACCGGTCCGCTGACCCCCCGGTCGGGGTCGGTGATGGAGACGGTGATGCCCGGCCCCTGGGCTCCGAGGGTGCCGGCCAGGATGCCCAGGGTGTCAGCGCGCCGCTGAGCCTGCTCCAGCGCGTCACCGGTGCTTCCGGTGCCGCTGAGGAGGCGGTCGCGGGTCGTCTCGAGGTCATGGATCTGCTGGTCGAGCCGACTTGACCGGGCGGAGATGTCGTCGAGCAGTCTGATCAGGTCGGTCTGGCTGAGCTCGCTCAGTCCCCGTTCGTTGGTCAGCTGCACCTGCGTGGCGATGGCGACGCCGAGGGCGATGGCGAGCACTGCTCCGAGGGCGTTGGCCTTCGTCGTGCGCGGCTTGCTCATCAGCAGGAGCCGACGCCAGGCCGCTCGGCCCTCCACATGACCGGGTGGCACCCGATGGGGGTCCACGGCCGGGGCGGTGGCGAGCTCCGACTCCAGGCCGTATGCCGCTGGGCTGGGAGCCCCGACAACCGTCGCGGGACGCTCCGGCGGGCTCGGCTCAGCAACCGCCGGACCCGGCTCTGGTGCCGGCGCGGGTTCGGGCGCCGGCGCCGGTGCCGGCGGCTCGGGTGCCGGCGGCTCGGGTGCCGCGGGTTCGGGTGCCGCGGGTTCGGGTGCCGCGGGTTCGGGTGCCGGCGCGGGGTCGGGTTCGGGTGCCGGCGAGGGGTCGGGTTCGGGTGCCGGCGGCTCGGGTGCCGCGGGTTCGGGCGGGGTCTGGTCGGCGTCTGCGGCAGCCGCGGGCTCGGTGCTCGACGGCGCCTCTACGGGCACCGCCGGCGGCGGACCGGCCGCGGAGACCGACTGGGCCCTCGCGGCGCCCTTCGACTTGCCCTTCTTGCGTCGTGCCACGGGTCACGCCTTGAACAGATGACGGCGGATGGACGCGACGTTGGAGAAGATCCGCACCCCGAGGACGACGACGACCCCGGTCGAGAGCTGCGATCCCACACCGAGCTGGTCGCCGAGGAAGACGATGAACGCCGCGACGATGACGTTGGACAGGAACGAGACGACGAAGACCTTGTCGTTGAAGATCCCGTCCAGCACCGCACGCACGGCGCCGAACACGGCGTCCAGAGCTGCGATCACCGCGATGGGCAGGTAGGGCTGGAGCCAGACCGGCACCGCAGGGTCGAGGAGCAGCCCGATCGTCAGCCCGACCAGTAGTCCCAGGGCTGGAATCACGAATTGCTCCTCTGCGGGTCGCGGGCTGCGGTCATCGGTCGGCTCCCCCGGCGGATTCGGGGTCGCTCATGTCCGGGGTGAGGCTACTGCCCCCGGGCGTCGGGGTCACGGCGGCCCCCGTTCGATCGGTCGTGGCGTCGGTCGATAGATCGGTCGATAGATCGGTCGATAGATCGGTCGGCGCGGACCTGGTGCCGAAGGTCGACCCCGTGCCTGCCGTCGGGCCCGGGTCGAGTGGCTTGGCTGCGGTGAGGCGGGTCAGCGAGTCCGCGGGGACGGTCAGAGCATCACCGGCCACCAGGTCGGAGGTGATCCCGAACTGCTCGCTGAGCTGGCTGAGATAGACCCCGGCGAAGGATGGCTCGAACAGCTGCTGCATCCGGGCCGGGTCCCCCAGGGCAGTGATGACGTAGGGCGGGGTGATCGGTCGGAAGTCGACGATGATGGCTTGCCCTGCGAAACGGATGGCAGCGGTGGAGGTGAGCCGATGGCCGTTGATCGCAATGGCCTCGGCCCCCACGCCCCACAGGCCGTTGACGATGATCTGCAGGTCGTTGGAGGTGACACGTCCCGAGTCGAAACCACCGCTCGGTCGGGCTCCCGCATCGGCGCCCCGCTCCCCCGAGGGCGCGTCACCGACGGTGAGGGTCAGCCCGGAGCCCTTCATGGGGATGAAGCCGGCCTGGATCTCGAGCCGCTTGATCGTGTCGGTGAGGTCCGCGGCACCGGCCTGCCGGAGAGCCAGGGCCTCCAGGTCGCTCACCTGCTCACGGAGGTCGGCGATCGTGGTCTCCTGCTTCTGCCCCTCGGTCTGCAGCACCTCGATACGCGAGACGAGCTCACCTTTGACGGACGCCGCAGCCGTCGGGCGGGGGCGCAGCGCCTGCGCCCCCACGGCGAACAGGAAGCCCGTGACCACCATCATGACGATGACCATTGCCGTGCGCGTGGGGGTCGCGGGCGGCAGGCCCGCGGCCGCCCGTCGGTCGGCCGCCTGCTGGTAGCCGGGGTCCAGGGGGCGCTCCAACATCGAGGTCAGGAGCGTCATCGAGGCGTCCGGACGACGCGGCGAAGGGGTGCTCATGCGTGACCCACCCGGGAGCGGGCCAGCACGAACCTGGCCTGGAGCGCGTAGAGGACGGCCGCGAGCCAGTAGAGGACGATCCCCCACCAGGCGAAGCCCCATCCGACGGGGCGGGCGAGCTCGCCGACCCAGTCCGTTCGGTTCGCCAGGAGGAGGAGCGGGAAGGCGTAGAGCAGGTTGAAGGTCGCTGCCTTGCCGACGAAGTGCACCGGCAGCCCGATCTGTCCCCGACGCCTCAGGTGCAGCAGCATGACGGTCATGGCGAGCTCACGAAGGACGAGCGCAGCGACCAGCCACACGGGAATGATGTCGCGCCACGCAAGTCCCACGAGGGTGGTCAGGATGTAGAGCCGGTCGGCGACCGGGTCGAGGAGCTGGCCGAAGCGTGACTCCATGTGGAACTTGCGCGCGATCTTGCCATCGGCGTAGTCGGTGATGCCGCTCAACATCAGGACCAGCAGGGCCCAGCCATCCTCCTTGGTGAGGATCGCCCAGATGAAGACGGGGACGCCGATCAGGCGCAGGATCGACAGGACGTTGGGAAGGGTCAGCAGACGACCCGATACCTCGGTCGGACGGTGCTCCGACACGATCTCGCCATCCACGTGTCAGAGCCTAACCGCCGCGTCGGCTCGGGGCGGCGCCCGGGGACACTCGTGACCGAGACGAGTCCTCGCCCGGACAGACCCGGTCCCCAGTCCCGCGGACCGGCATCGCAGGGCCAGCCGTGGCACACTCTCAGCCATGCCCGGCGGACACCTCCACTCCCAAGGCCAGCACCGATCCCCAGCGCACGCTCATGGGCACGGTGGTGGGTCCCAGGTCGAGGTCGGCTCCCTCGCGAAGGCCGCCCTCATGGCCTTCCTCGTCCTGACCGCTGCGGCCACCGTGTTCGGTCTGGTGCGCTACTGGCCATCGGACGCTGCCTCGACCGACCGCGTCGCCTCGTCCGAGTTCGCGGCTCCCGGGGTGACCTTTCCGATCGCCACCGTCTCCGAGGTGCTCCCACCGTGTGCCAGTTCTGACAGGCAGGTCGGCGCCCCACCGCTGGAGGGCCAGCGCGGTGACGTCGCTGCGGACCTGGCCACCTGCGGCGCCATTCGCGTGGTGCTCGAGCCGGAGACCGGCGACTGGAACGACAAGCTCACCGTGACGATCTCCGTCCCCGCCCCGGTTTCCACCTCCGGACTCCAGTCGGGTGACAAGGTCCAGCTGTTGAAGATCCCGGCACAGGGCTCGGAGCCTGCCGCCTACTCCTTCCTCCAGGTGCAACGTGGGGCTCCGCTCGCTCTCCTGCTCGCGCTCTTCATCTTCGTGGTCGCGGTCGTCGCGCGGCTGCGCGGGGTCCTGGCCCTGGTCGGCCTCGGCTTCGGCGGTCTGGTCGTCATCAAGTTCATGCTCCCCGCGCTGCTCGAGGGGCAGCCCGGCATGCGCGTCGCGCTCATCGCGTCGACGGCGATCATGTTCGTCGTCCTCTATCTGGCGCACGGGCTCTCGACCCGGACGAGCACGGCACTCGCCGGCACGTTCTTCGGCTTGGCCATCACCGCTGTGCTCGGGGTGCTCGCCGTCCACCTGGCCCGCCTCAGCGGCGTCGCAGATGATGAGGGCGCCACATTGGCCGCCTTCAACGAGACGATGCGACCTCGTGACCTGCTGACCGCGGCGATCATCGTCGCCGGGCTCGGCGTGCTCAACGACGTGACGATCACCCAGTCCTCGGCCGTGTGGGAGCTGCGGGCGGCCGCGCCTCACCTGTCCCGACGGGCGCTGTTCACCTCCGGCATGAGAATCGGACGCGACCACATCGCGTCAACGATCTACACGATCGTGTTCGCCTATGCCGGTGCTGCGCTCCCGGTGCTGCTGCTGCTGTTCCTGTATGAACGACCGGTGCTCGACCTGCTCCAGGCCGAGTCCATGTCCGAGGAGATCGTGCGGACCCTCGCCAGCGCGATCGGTCTGGTGCTTGCCGTGCCGGCCACGACGGCGATCGCAGCCCTGACCGTCGGCCGAGCCCGGGAGCCGGAGATCCTGCCGACGGAGTACCTCTCCCCTGACGCATCGGGTGCGGACGAAGTCGTCGAGAACCTCGGGCCGGAGCCGAGCGACGCACCCGGGGACCCAGTGGACAGCCGGCTCGAGCGCAGGCGGGCCGGTCCCACCGCCGCTGAGCTGCAGATGCGTGCCTCCCGCACGTCGCGGGCTCCGAGCACACGCGCCGACCTGCGCTCCAGGACCAGACGCTAGGTCGCGCCCACCGGCCGTCGATGTCGCGCTCCGGGAGAGGAGGGGCAACGGGGAGCCCGCCACACCCCCAGTGAACCTGGGAGCGCGACGGGCCCAGCGGCATACGGCTTCAGGGTCAGACGTCGCGGCGGCGGGGATCCGAGGTGTCCCGCTCGTCGAGCGTGTCGGGGTGACCGTCGCCGTCAGTGTCGTGCGAGCGGAGTCGGTCGCTGGCGCCCGGATCGGCGTCGTCGGCCACGCGGTCCCGCTCCGCCAACCGGTCGCGCTCGTCATCGACGACGTCCGGGTCCTCGTCCATCCGGTCCCGCGCCGCCAGCCGGTCCCGGTCCTCGACCCGGTTGCCGTGCTCGTCGATCCGGTGCCCTTCCTTGTCGGTCCGCACGTCCGGGTCCCGCAGGTCCGCGAGGCGCAGCTGTTCGTCACGCTCCCGACGGACGGCGTCGGCGCGCCCCGCGCGGCTCTCCGCCTCCGCCGCGAGTCGCTCGGCCTCGAGCTGCTGCTTCTCGGCCTCTGCCCGGGCCAGCTCCGAGCGGGCCCGCGCCTCGGTCGCACTCGCCTCCCGCTCGCGCAGCTGGCGGTCGTGCTCGACTGCCCTTTCACGGATCTCGGCGGCCTTCGCGCGCTCCACCTCGGCCCGTCGCGTGCCTGAGCGTGACACGGCGAAGGCGATGATGGCGCCGACGACGATGAGCGCCACGATGATCCAGACGATCGTGCTGCCTTCCATGGAGTCCTCCTGATTCGCGGGACGGAGCGACTCCTGGTCGCTCCGTGTCTGCGCATACCCGCATCCACCCGTGGTCAACCGGCGCCGGGCCGCACCGGGGCCGCGCCGGGCCCGGACGGGGCGTCGGCGGGCCGGTGTCCCTCAGCTGCGTCGACACCCCGCCAAAAAGCAGAACCGGCCCTGAGCCTGCGTTTCCGCAGTCCAGAGCCGGTCCGATCGGTCGGGCTGACAGGATTTGAACCTGCGACCCCTTGACCCCCAGATCGGCGGGGGTCAAGTCACGTGCTCAGTACGATGTGCCGGGCACCGCGGCCGAAGGCATCTCCGCGCATGGCGCGCATAGCGGTGGGGACCTTTCGGGGACTAAGTCACCCGCTTCGTCCCGAAGGACGCACGCGGACTCACCGAATCACCGAGGGAGCACGGTGAGTGTCCAAGACTGTCCCCCCGTCGTGCAGCGAATTGCTGGGCCCTTGTCACTGGCGCTTCGGAAATCGAGGAGAAGGGGAGCCAGAGCCTCAAACCAACCGCCTCCGCCGAATAGCTGGTGTGCGCCACATCGGTTCGGCCGCCAGACCAGGATGAGCCGCCGACCCGATTGCGGAGCCGGTAGGCAGGCCGGAGAGACTGTCAAGCCCTCCCGCGCGGCGCTCGGGTGGTGCGGCGGCACACGGAGTGTGCACCTGGACCGGGCTGGGACTGGGGGCTTGACCGGCTCGGAGCGCCTGCCGGATGCTGCCGCGTCGGGTCGGTGGCGGGGTGACGTCCCTCCCTGGCGACGCGCGTCTTGTCTCAAATGGTGAGATCGCCGAGTACGTCGCGGGCCGGTTGGGCGATTACCAGTCCAGAACCCCATCAAGCAGGAGGCAGACGTATGAGGATCACGACCGCTCGAACGATTGTGGCCATTGGCGTGACGACGGCAGCGTGCCTGGCGGGTGGTTTGGCTGTGGCGTCGGCGGATACGGCTCCGGCTTCCAACACGGCCCCTGTCGTGGATGCGCCGCAGACCGTTCAGGACGGGACCAGCGACGATGCTGCCGTGGGCGACAACAACGGTGAGAACGAGAACGCC
>NZ_BAABZW010000016.1:296667-303653 GCF_040365325.1 Intrasporangium sp. DVR
CCGACCAGGGCGAGGTCCAGGACGGCAACAAGGACGACGGCGGCCAGAGCAACGGTTGAGTCCACGTGGGGCGGGGCTTGGCATAGGCTCCGCTCCACCGACGACACCGAGGAGGTCTGACTCTTGGCGCCGGACCTCGAGGCCACCACCACAGCAGCTATCGGCGGCGACCGCGACGCGTTGGAACGTATCTACGTGGCGTTGGCGCCCAAAGTACGCGGGTACTTCGCAGTCCGTGGGGCCGACGATCCCGACGGCCTTACGAACGAGGTATTCGTCCAGGTCATCCGTCGGATCAGCAGCACACGAGGTGGATGGGAAGGACTGCGGACGCTGGTGTTCTCGGTGGCGCACGCAAGGCTCGTGGACGAGCGCAGAGCCCGCGCGCGGCACCCTGCGCAGCAGCCGTTCGACCGTGAGGACGACGACCGTACGGTGGCTTCTGCGGAGCAGGTCGCTTTGGCCAATGTGGCCCACGAAGAGTTACTGGACCTTTTGGAGTTCCTCCCTAACGACCAGCGGTCCGTCATTCTCCTGAGGGTTTTGGCTGACCTGTCGATCAGCCAGACGGCCAGCGTCATGGCCATCTCGGAGCCCGGCGTCAAGAGGCTTCAGAGCCGGGGACTGAGAACCCTGAAAGAGCTCTTGGCCCCTTCTGTGGCATCACCGACGGGTTCGGGGACACGCAAATGAGTGGGAGGGACGAACGAGTGGAATCGCGCACCGTGACCGACATCGGCGACGACCAGGCCCTGGCCGACCCCGCCCTGGCCGATCTCTTTGCGGCCCTACGAACCGTTGGGTCGGACGCGACCCCGGACATCAGCGACGAGCTGCGCATCGCGATGAACGCCGTCGCAGCAACGGCCAGGGCTCGTCGACGCCGGTCGCTCATCAGGTTCAGTGCCGCAGGCTTGGTGTCCGCAGGGGTCGTGGCCGGCGGCCTGACTGCCGCCGCGGCCAACGACCTGCCCGCCCCCGTCCAGCGCGTGGTCTCGGTCATCGTAGGTAGCCTCACCCCGTTCGACCTGCCCAATCCTGACGAGCAGGGTCCCGTGGAGAACCAGCAGGACGGCCCTGCCGATGCGCCAGGGGATCAGCCAGGACAGGACTCGACAACACCGGGAACAACGGGCGGCCCCGACGAGGAGGGCGGCCCCTCCGGCCAGAACGGGGACGCCGAAACCGACGCGACCACTGACTCTGGCGGTTTGGGCGACGGCGACGCAGGGGCCGGACAGGATGGTCCGAACCAGGGCGCAAGCCAGGGGTCGAACGCCGACGAACCCGAGACCTCGAGTTCCGCAAGGGGCTCCGGGGGCCAGACGAACGGTTCGGGTCAGGGTCTGGACGCCGATGGAGGGCAATCCGGTTCGGATCAACGCCCCGGCACCGGTGCCGGCGACACTGATGACGGCGCCGTCGGTTCGGGCGCGAACGGCGCAGGCGACGGGTAAGAGAACGGAACTCTCGGCCCGACCGGCAAGACACACTCAAGAAGAAGGGAGCTCACGCTCATGGGTCTGCTCGGATTGGGGATCTTCCTCGCCATCGTTGGAGCGGTGCTGAGGTTCGCTGTGACGACGGAGGCTCCGCACATCGACCTCAAGAAGGCCGGTCAGATCCTGCTCTACTCAGGAATCGCGATCGCAGCACTCGGCCTCGTCCTCGACATTGCTGACCTGGGACAACACTGATCAGCCTGAAAATGCCCCCTGACGACCGCGGGTGCCTCGTCGTTCCCTGGGGCCGGGGTGCGGTGGGGTGCGCGCAGGGCGCGAAGCGCCCGGAGCGCGGGGCCCCCATCGCGGGCCCCCGGACCTCAGCGGCGCGAAGCGCCGCCTTGATCCCTTAGAGCCGGAAGCAGCAGAGGACGCAGTGGAATCCGCTCGTCTACCGGGGCCTGACTAGCGCAACGAGGGACGGCGCGAGGTAACGGTTTTCGGCAGGTGAGAGCGCAGTCCCGGGCGAGACGCGCCGGGCCAAGCAGACCGTGTGTCCAGACGCGAAAGATGGCGTGCCACCACTTGAGGATCGATAGGGCCAGACGCGTGCGCGCCTGCACGAGGGCTGCACGATTGTCTGGTCCGACGATGGCAGCCCAGAGGCCGAGATCCTGGAGGCATGCACGCTCGGTGGCATCCCACAGGGCCGTTGGCGGGTCTTGGTGGGTCTTCTCCCCCGTGAGGATCGTGAGGTCTCGGTAGCGACCAGATGCAGACGCCCATGAATCGAGGGTGGCGAGCAGGCCCGGCCAATAGGGGTCGGTGCCTACGTCAGCCAGAAGATCGGCCACGTAGCCCTTGCCAAGAGCTCGGGCCTTCGCCGTCAGGGGCGGGTGGACAAAGCCCTCCAGGGCAATGAGGTCATGGCCGAGCTTCTGAAGCTGTTTCGCGGAGGGAAACGGCTGACCCTGATGAGAAGCGCTGAGGCCGAACGTGAGCTTGAGGATGCGCTCCACCCCAGAAGCCATGCACGTGAAGGACGTCGCAGGCTCGGACGCATACCAATTGGGCTCGATGATTTGGTTGAGCCCCACCGCGAGGAGCTGCGTGGCGGTGGTGATCTCATTGACCAGGTGGAGTCCGAAGACAATGTCCGGGTGCGGTTCATTGGTCATGCGTCGAGGGTAGGTGGCTGAGGTGAGCAAGCAGACTTGCGGTCAAGGAGGCGCATTGGCCCCTGACGTCGTGGGGACGGTCCCGGGCCTGTCCTATGGTGTTGCCATGAGAGGGGCTGGTGACACGCTGAGTGTGGGCGAGCGGATCGCCTTCTATCGTCGCCGTCGTGGACTGACGCAGGCGGTCCTTGCGGGTCTAGTTGGCCGGTCTGAAGACTGGCTCAGCAAGATCGAGCGAGGCGATCGACCGCTGCGCCGGTTGGACGTATTGGCTGAGTTGGCGAAGGCCCTGCGGGTGACCGTTGGCGATCTCCTAGGTCAGCCGATGCTGATGGAAGACGAGGCTCAACGCGACGATGACGTCCCAGCAGTTCGCGATGCCTTGATGGCTCCGCGTCGACTGTCACGGGTTCTCTTCGGCTCCGAGCAAGGTACGAGCGTCGATGCCTCAGCGACCGCTCGGGCCGCCGAGCACTGCTGGGCGGACTTCCAAGCGGGCCGCATTGGCCGTGTGGTGAACGCTCTTCCGTCGTTGATCACGTCGGCCCAGGCGCTAGAGGATTCTGCAACCCCGGCAGCCCGCGACGGCTGGGCGGTTTCGGCAAGAGTGCATCACCTCGCCGCGTCCACCATGTCGAAGATCGGTGAGGGCGACCTGGCGTGGATCGCGGCAGAGAGAGCGATGCAGGCCGCGGACCAGTCCGATGACCCGCTTGTGCTGGCCTCGGCAGCACGGTCGGGAACACATGCCCTCCTGTCCGTAGGTCGATACGACGACGCGATGCAGCTCGGGCAAACCGCGGCCTCCTGGCTAGCCGGACAAGTAAAGAGCGGCGACGAGGAGGCTTTGAGCCTGCTCGGGATGCTTTTCCTGCGCTCTGCCGTCGCGGCGGCACGCCAGCAGGACCGGGGCGAGACGCGCGTCTTGCTCGGACAGGCCCGCGAGGCGGCCGAACGGCTCGGACGAGACGTGAACCATTGGCAGACCGGGTTCGGTCCCAGCAACGTGCGGCTTCACGAGTTGTCCACGTCCTTGGACCTCGGCGACGTCGCCGAGGTCGTCGAGCGTGGCCCGTCGGTTCGCATCGACGCCTTACCCGTGGAGCGCGCTGCGACTCATCAGATCGACATGGCCCGGGCATTGAGCTACGTGGCACGCGATGAAGAGGCCCTGACCGCCCTGGTCGATGCCGAAGCCAAGGCTCCGCAGTTGGTTCGCCATAGCGCGGCGGCTCGGGAGACGCTGCGCACCATGTACCGCAGGACACCGGCCACCTCCCAGCGGGCAGCGCCGATGCGCGCCTTGGCCGGCCGCTGTCGGGCCGTGGAGTGAGCGCCTTTGCAATCGTCGCTGGGGCAGCCGGTGGCGTCGAGTCCATCGCGCGTGAACTGGTCAAACCGTTGGTTGACCGGGGGCACGTTGTCGGAGTGACCCTTACCCCGACTGCAGCCACGTGGCTACAGGCTTCGGATCTCATCCGCGAGCTCGAGAATCTGACCGGCCTTCCCGTTCGGTCAACTCCTCGCCTGCCATCGGAGAAAAGTCCACACCCCAAGCCCGACGTCTACGTGGCCGCGCCACTGTCTGCCAGCAGTGTGGCCAAACTAGCCTTGGGCATCGCCGACAACCAAGCGTTGACATCCCTCTGTGAAAACGTGGCCACGACTCCGATGGTGCTGTTCCCTCGGGTGAACGCCGCACACGCCCGACAACCGGGATGGGCTGGGCATCTGGCCGCGCTTCGCTCGGTCGGGGTGCAGTTGATTTACGGCGACGACGTGTGGCCCCTCGCGGAACCTCGGACCGCAGACCCCGGTCGTGCGCTCCCGTGGGCGGCAATTATCCAGGCGGCTGAAGACTCCCTGTAGGCACACGCGCGTCGCCTGTTTCACAAACCCGGACAGTTTGTCCGGGTTGGCCCTTGCCCGCGGCCTTCTGATGGTTTCACTAGCCCGACCAACGGGCTCGCGGAGTTGAGAGAAGGATGCGCCATGACGTTCTACGCGGTGGAGAGCAAGCGGCAGTCGATGCGGTCGACAGGGATCGTGAACGAGGTTCGGGATTGGGTCGACGGCCCGGATGGGAAGCGTCGCCCGGGCGAGACCCAAGCCCGCGACGAGGACACGGGGATGCCTCTGTGGGAAGTCGAGGTCACCTACCGGCAGCAGGCCTTCGGGCGGGAGTCGTCCACGACGGCGTTCGTGCGGGTCGGGTCGGGTGTGCAGCCGGTGTTGGGTGAGTTCGAGCCGGTGTCGTTCCGGGGGCTGACGGTCGAGGTCCGGGTGAACAAGGCCGGCGGGCTGAGCGAGTCCTGGCGGGCCGAGGAGCTGGACGACAAGGCCAGCGGCTCGACCGGTACTGGCGCGGGCACCTCGGCGTCCTCGACGGGTAAGGCAGCGTGATGCTTGGCTCGACGGTCACCCTCGACCAGGTCGCGCAGGCCCTCGGGGTGACCACGGATGAGGGGATCGTGGAGCGGCTGGCCCCGGTCGCCCGGCGCCTCGACGCGGTCGTGGCGCTGCTTGGGGAGGTCCGCGCCGATCTGGCCGGGTCGGTGCCGAACGCGGACCAGACCATCGCGGTGGCAGCGGGGCACTTGCAGGACGCGGTGGTGTACGTGGCAAACACCTACCGGGCCGCGGAGGCGCATCAGCGGGGCGAGTGGTGATGAAGTCCCTCATTCGACTCCTGTCGGGTTTCGCGGAGGTGGGGCGTGAGGTGTGGTGGGTGGCTCGCTGCTTGCCACGCCTCGCCCTGCTCCTCCTCGTCGCCACGGTCGGGCTGTGGGTCGCCGGGCACCACGTTCCCGCGGTTGGGTCCGGCCTCGGGCTCGGGCTGCTGTTCGCGTGGCCGCAGCTGCACTGGTCCTCGTGGCTGGACGTGGCCGACCTCTCCACCCAACGTCGCCACCACGACCACTGGGTCCGCACCTGCGTCGCGGTCGGGCTGTCGGTGCCGGGGCCCGACGCCGCGAGCGGTGGCCCTCGACGACTGGTGCCACGGCTGCGGAAGAACCGCTGCCGGGACGGTGTCGAGATCATCCGGCTCCGGTTCGCCTCCGGTCAGACCCTGGACGACGTCGACCGTGCCGCACCGGCCCTGGCGGCGGCATGGGGTGCTCACGCGGTCCGGGTCGCACCCGACGGACCGTCTGGCGCGCTGCTGACGTTGGCGCTGCGGAACCTGCTGGCCCGCCCCACCGCCACCCCCATGCCCACGGAAGTCCTCGCGGGTCACCCGTTGGAGAGGGTCGAACTCGGCCGCGCCCTGTCCGGGAGCCGGTGGACAGCGGACGCCAGGATCCACACCCTCATCGCGGGCATGACCGGTGCCGGGAAGGGCTCGGTCATGTGGTCCCTGATCGTCGCCCTCGCCCCCGCCGTGCACGCCGGGACCGTGCGGCTGGTCGGGGTCGACCTCAAGGCGGGCATGGAACTGACCCACGCTCCCGGGCTGTTCTCCGCGCTGGCCACCACACCGGAGCAGGCCGTCGCCGTCCTCGAGCGCGAAGCCGACCTACTCACCAAACGGGCGGACCGAATGGCCGGACAGGCCCGCGCCCACCAACCCACCGCGGCCGATCCGCACGTGCTGGTCGTGGTCGACGAGTTGGCCGCGCTGACGGCGTACATCAGCGACGCGCAGCTGCGCCGCCGCGCCGACACCGCCCTTCGCGTGTTGCTGACCCAGGGCCGTGCGCCCGGGTGGTCGGTTTGGGGGTGGGTGCAGGACCCGCGCAAAGACACCGTCCCGATGCGGAACCTGTTCCCGCAGATGGTTGGGCTCCGGCTCAAGGACTCGTTCGAGACCGAGATGGTTCTCGGGGACGCGGCGACCAAGACGGCGCCGTGCCACCGCATCGACCCCCGCCACCCGGGCACCGGGTTCGCCGTTGCCGAGGACGGGTCGGTGTCCAAGGTGCGCGCGCACTACGCGAACGACGACCTGATCCACGCCGTCAACGGCGCCTACCCGACCGTGCACCGGCTGCCCGCCGTGTCGCTGGCACCATCGCCGGACCCGTACGGGCTCCTCCGCGGCATGCCAACGAATGGCACGGATGCCGCCGACACCCGCGGCCCAGCCGCTGACTCACTGGAGGCCAAGACTCGGAAGCCACGCAAGCCGCGCGCTCCTCGCGAGTCGACCAGGGCAGGCGAGTCGGCATGACCCTCAACAGGTCCGCACGGCTGGGCCAGGTGTTCGAGGAGGCGGCCGACACCGCCGCACGTCACCCACTGGGAGCCTTGGCGTGGCAGACCCTGGCCGCCTGCGGTGCCCGTGCTGACCTGCCGTGGACGGCTGACCAGGTGGGACCGTGGGAGGCTGAACCGGCACGGGTTTGATGCCGCATCGTTTCCGGTC
>NZ_BAABZW010000017.1:0-19418 GCF_040365325.1 Intrasporangium sp. DVR
CCGGCAGAACTGACCGTCTGACAAACCCGGGGCGATTCAGACCGACGCGCAGGGCACCGCGACGATGGCGCTGGCCAACCCCCACGGCGACACCGCGACCACCGTCACCATCCCCGCCGGCACCACCGCCACCACCCCCGCGGTCACGATCGGCGGCTGGGCCGACTACACCGAATACGGCCTGCCCAACACCGCAGCCGACGGCGCCAGCGGCGTCACCGCCGCCGACGTCGACCAGGTCGACGGGGCCCTCGGGTACGGCTGGCTCGGCGCGAAACAACGCTCCACCAGCATCGAGTCCGCCGGCCTGACCCTGATGGGCGTGCGGCTCTACAACGCACGAAGAGGCCTCTTCACCTCCGTCGACCCCGTCCCCGGCGGCAACACCACCGCCTACACCTACCCCCAAGACCCCATCAACGCCTTCGACCTCGACGGACGATGGGGCTGGCTCAAGAGCGCCTGGAACGGCGTAAAGGCGGCGGGCCGGTGGGCATGGAAAAATCGAGGAACCATCGCCAACGTCACACTGACGGTAGCGAGTTTCATACCAGCCACTGCCGGAGTCGCATGGGCATACCGGGCATGGCAGGGATACCGAGCAGTCCGCGGGATGGTTAGCGTCGCGCGCATCGGTACTCGAATGTCAAACTCCCGATGGCTGGGGACAAGCAGCCGTCTCTTCGGGAACAGTACCCTAGGGGCTCGACGTCCTGGATTACTAAATCCTCCCGGGAAGGATAGGCGGTTCGCCCTCGGATGGAGTGTCAATACCGTCGAGAGAATTAGTCGAAGGAAGGCAATCGGGCGAACGGTACTTCGCGCCAAGGTGTTTGGGAAGAAGATGGATATCACTTATGGACGCTTTCTATGACGAGGGGAGGCAGAAACTTGGACCTCGGTGAACGCGCAACGGAATTTGTCCGCAAGATGGAGGAACTGTTCGGGGTGGACAAAGTCGAATTAACTGTGGATCGGCGACGAGTTGGGCAGCCGCCGCGAGAGTGGCTGGATCTTGTGAACGTCAGCTGGCCAGACGGATTAGCAATTCTGTGTGGTCTGGTCGATTGGGACGACCAGGTCTTGATCATGGATCCTGATGGTGAGCATTTTAGCTTCGAGGCCGCCGCAAGATACATCTCACTGAGGCGCGAAGGTTACCCGGCGGAACGAGCTCGGAAACTCGCATAGCGGCGCCGAGTTGACCTCCGCAGACGGTCAGCAGGTGCTTGGCCCTTCGTGTCGTGCCGCGCAGTGGCGTTCGGTAAACGGGTCTTTTCCGAACGCCCTCCGCCCGAGCCTGTGGCCATGCGTCGTCAGCCGGACGCTGTGTTCGGCAAGCCGTTCGGAAAGCTGAGCGCGCCGAACTGGCGTGTGTCATATGTAGATGAGATGGTCGGAACATGGCAAGTGGCGCAATTGGTGAGCGGGTGTCCGCGTATCGGCGCCGTCGCGGGCTCAGCCAGGCTGCCTTGGCGGGACTGGTGGGGCGCAGCGAGTCCTGGCTGTCGCAGGTGGAGCGTGGGCTCCGTTCAGTCGACAGCCTGCCGGTCATCCTCGATCTGAGCCGGGTGCTGCGCGTTGAGCCAGAGAAGTTGATCGGCCGACCATGGCAGCTCGCACCCAACGGCGACCCCGCGATCGACGTGCTGGACGAAGTGCGGGGCTACTTCACGCGCTATGACGACCTCCTGGACCCCGAACCGAAGGGCCCGATCGATCAGGCCGCGTTGCGCGTGACGATTGCCCAAGCACACCAGACCTATCAGGCGGCCCGATATGGGGCTGCGATCGGTCAGATCGCCTCGATGCTGTCCACGGTCGACCAGGCGTCGCGAGGGCCAACGGCCGCGCGAGATAAGGAACTCATGCTCGGGTACGTGTCCGCGTATGTGGTCACCGCGAAGCTGTTAACGAAGCTCGGGGCCACGGATCTCGCGCTCCTCGCCGCAGACCGTGCAGCCAACCGAGCGATGGAGATCGACTCGAAGGTGGCCAGGGGGATGGCGGCGTACCAAGTTGTCTGCGCGCTCCTGCGGGCGGATCGTTCCGACGATGCCGAGCACCTCGCCGTGAAAATGGCCGAGCAGGTTCAGGCCGGCGCCCGGTCGGACCGTCCAACCATTGTGTCGGTGGCTGGCGCTCTCTGGCTCATTGCTGCGGTGATCGCTGCTCGCCGCATGGACCGTGACCAGGCATGGGCTCGGCTCGATCGCGCGGACCACTTGGCGGGCTTGCTCGGCGAGGACGCCAACCACGCGTGGACAGCCTTCGGCCCGACGAACGTCAAGTTGCACCGGATCTCCGTGGCCACCGAGATGGGGGACGCAGGGGAGGCTGTGAGGCTCGCGGCCGACGTCGACCCCGCACAGTTCCCAGAGGGTCTGACCAGCCGCAGGGCTCAGGTGCACCTCGACCTCGCCTGGGCGCAGGCTCAGCGCAAGCGTGACGCCGAGGCGACCCTGCATCTGATGGAAGCCGAGCGGACCGCGCCAGAAGCTGTGCGCTACAACTCACTGGTGCGCGAGCTGATCCGTGAGATGCTCGCCCGGTCCGGGAAGAGCCAGACGAGCGCGCTGAACGACCTTGCCGTTCGTGCTGGGGTGATCGACTAGGCGGTGAGATGGCCACGTTGAGCATCGTCGTGTGCGGTGCGCCGTTGGCCTCTGTCGCGGTGTCACTGGTCCGTGCGGCCGAGCGACTGGGCTTTGATGTCTCGCTCGTGGCAACCGAGTCCTCGCGCGGCTGGCTCGACGAGGGCGCTCAAGCACTTGTCGTCCCTGCACCCCGTCGGCCAGAGGCGGTGCTTGTCTGCCCGTTGACCTTCAACACGGGAAACAAGTGGGCCGCCGGAGTGTCCGATAACAGCCAGCTCGGCCTGCTCAACGAATCCCTTGGAACGGTGGCGCGCGTGGTAGCGGTTCCCTTCGTCAATGAGTCCCTCTGGCGTCACCCAGCGTGGGCGAACTCCCTTGCGACGCTGGCGAATTCAGGGGTCATGTTCGTAGACCCCTCGACGGGTGATGCTGAAGCCAGGCCTACGCGACATGGCACAGGTGACGAGGTCACGGCCGCGTTCCGGCCCGAGTGGGCTCTTGACCTTCTCGCTTGACCACGTACTGTCAATACGCGATCGATTGAGCGGTATGCCCGAATCCGCACTTTTGTGCGGGTAGTAGCCGTGTGCGGGGTGTGTCGTTCTTACGCGGTGAGTCTGGTTCCGTCGCCACCGGAGAGGCCGGGGCGCGGGAATCAGAGGAGGGCACCATGCCCAGCTACGCGATCGACAGTGAGAGGCACAACCTGACGGCAACCGGCATCGTCGAGCAGGTCTTCGAGTGGGAAGAGACGGCGGACGGTCGACGTCGCCCGTCCGACAAGCCGGCCCGCAACGAGAACTCCGGCATGCCGTTGTGGCGTGTCGAGGTCATCTACGTCCAGGAGACGTATGGCCGGAAGTCGACCGTGACCGCCAAGGTGCTGGTCGATTCGCTCGACGAGCCCAAGGTGGCACCGCTCACGCAGGTGAAGTTCACCCGCCTCGTCGTCGAGCTCCGCGTCAAGTCCGGCAGCCTGATCGAGGCCTGGTCTGCTGACTCGCTCGCGGACGGCGGCAAGGGCGTCCAGCGTCCACCGTCCGCCTCAGACAAGGCCGCGTGATACCGGTGCGTTCGGACACGGGCAAGGCTTTGGTTGAGGCGATCGGGCAGCTGCTCCGTGAGGGCACTCGCCTGGTCAACCTCGGCCCGCGAGCGACCGAGCTAGAGCGGAGCAACTTCGCGTGCAAGAAGGACGAGGTGCTCCAGGGAATCGTGATCGAGGCGGGGCAGCCCGCAGGCTCATCGCCAGAGACGCCATACGCCGGCTTTGATGACCGGGGGAGTGAGGCCTGATGTCTCTCGTCGCCATCTGCATCGTGCTCGGGGTGCTTGTCGCCCTGATGATCAAGGCCAAGGCGATCAGGGCGTGGGGCGCGCTGCTGCGCATCGCATTCGGCGTGACGCTCGCGGCTTCACCCATGGGCCAATACCTGTCGGCGGCGCTCCATGCCGTCGGCACCTGGGCGATGACGCAGCTGAGGGCAGTCTGATGCGCTCGGCAAGCGTGCGTCCTGGTGGCATGGTGACCGGCCTGCGCAGCTCGCGCTCCGGCGAGATCCTCGTGCCGGTATCGCGGCCGTCGCTCCCGGGATTGCTTCTCGTCAACGTCGCGCGGGTCATCGGGCGGCTGGTCGTGTGGTCCTGCCGCCACCCAGTGGCAGTGCTCGTCCTGGCATTGGCTGCGGTGGTTCTTCGGTCGCACGGTCCACGTGGCCTCGCAATCGTTGCGGCCGCCGTGGGGGCACTCCTCGTGGTTTGGTGGCGCGTCCATCCGGTGACCTTCCGTCGGGTTGTCGTCTCGCCGTTCCGTGCAGCGTTCGTCTATGCGCGGATGTGGCAGCCCGCGATGGTCACGTGTGGCCTCGACACGCGAATGGGCGGCGAGGAGTATCTACCTCGCATTCGACGCGTGGTCTCGACCCCGTATGTTGACCGAGTTCTGGTGAAGATCCTTCCGGGACAGTCGCCGGAGCAGTACGAGAACGCGACAAGCCAACTGGCACATACGTTTTCGTCGGTTCGGTGTCGGGTGGTGCTCGACCGTCCGGGCCGTCTGTGGCTCGAGTTCACCCACGGCGACTCGCTGGCCGAGATCGTTCCCGCGATCACACCACCTGCCTCAGTGGACCTCACCGCGCTGCCCATCGGAAGAACCGAGGGCGGAGGGGATTGGAGACTTCGGCTGCTGGGAAGCCACCTCCTCGTCGCGGGGGCCACTGGCTCAGGCAAGGGCTCGGTCATGGCGTCGATGCTTCGCGCCATGGGACCTGGCATTCGTGACGGCTCGGTCGAGGTGTGGGCCATTGACCCCAAGGGCGGCATGGAACTGACGCCGTCGTCGGGGCTCTTCGAGCGGTTCGTCTATGACTCGCCGGCATCGATGGTCCAGCTGCTGGAAGAGGCTGTGTCGTTCATGCGGTTCCGCGCCGAGCGGTTGCGGCTCGAAGGGCAGCGCGTCCACGTCCCGTCGCCCGGTGACCCGCTGGTAGTTGTTCTCGTCGACGAGATGGCGGCGCTGACGGCGTACGTCGGTGACCGCGACCTCAAGCGGCGTGCCGAGTCCGCCCTGCAGCTGCTTCTGTCGCAAGGCCGCGCGCCAGGGGTGCTCGTCGTCGCGGCCGTGCAGGACCCGGGCAAGGACGTCGTCGGCTTCCGTGACCTCTTCCCGTCGCGAATCGCATTGCGGCTGTTGGAGGACGTGCAGGTCGACATGGTCCTGGGCCGGTCTGCGCGCCTCCGGGGCGCCGAGTGCGACCAGATCCCGGCGAGCCTTCCCGGCGTGGGCTACGTCGTGCTGGAAGGCGTCCGGGAACCGGTCAGGGTGCGGGCGGCATACATGTCCGACGATGACGTGAAGGACACGGTTGCCCGATTTTCGCGTGACCGGTACAGCGATGTGGTCCAACTCGCTCAGCCCGCCGAGGGGCGAGGATGACTGCGGTACAAGGCAACTCGGGACCGACCGACTCGCTGCTTGGGTCGGCCGGCCTCGAGTCTGCCGAGCGACGGGCCTCTGGGTGCTCGCGACCCGTTCGGCTGCAAGGTTCCAAGCAGCTCGTGAACACGGCGACCGGGGAGGCCCAGACCCTCTACAGCTCCAGCGACGAGCTCGACGGCCACACGTACGTCAAGTGCAACAACCGTCGCGCCAGCGTCTGCCCGACCTGCAGCCACGAGTACAAGGGCGACGCCTGGCACCTGCTCATGTGCGGGCTGGCGGGCGGCAAGGGCATCCCCGAGTCGGTTGCCGACCGACCCTGCACCTTCGTGACGTTGACCGCCCCCTCGTTCGGAGCCGTCCACGGGGTCAGGGACAAGGGGCCGTGTCGTGCTCGTCGAGACCACCCCGTGTGCCCGCACGGTCGCCCGATGTGGTGCCGCAAGCGGCATGTTCCTGAGGACCCGCAGGTCGGCCAGCCGCTCTGCTGGGAGTGCTACGACTACGTCGGGCACGTCGTTTGGCAGTGGTACGCGCCCGAGCTGTGGCGCCGCTTCACCATCGCCCTCCAACGAGACCTGGCGAAACGGGCTGGCCTCAAGATCACTCAATTCCGCAAGGCATGCCGCATCTCCTACTCGAAGGTCGCCGAGTTCCAGGCCCGCGGACTCGTCCACGTGCACGCACCCGTGCGGCTCGACGGCCCCCTCGGCCCGGAGGGACCCACCGGCGCGCTGCCGCTGACCGTCGACGACTTGGAGGCCGCCATCGCAACGGCGGCCGCTGCGGTGCACCTTGACTCCGCGCCGCTGCTCGACGGCACGTCGTACCGACTGCGCTGGGGCACTCAGGCCGACACCCGCACGATTAGCGAAGGCGCCGGCCGCGACGCGTCACGGGGCGGCAAGCGGGTGCACCCTGAGCAGGTGGCCGCGTACCTGGCCAAGTACCTGACCAAGACGGCGGAGGACTTCGGCCTCTCCAGCGCCGTCGGCTCGGCCGCGCATGCTCGGCTCCTGGGCGCGACGCCTCACGTCGTCCGGATCATCGAGGCCGCCCAGCGGCTCAGCCGTGAGGGCGAGGAGTACGCCCGGCTCGCTGACCGATACTCGACGCTCGGTTACCGCGGCCACCCGATCACCAAGTCGCGGCTCTACTCCGTGACGTTCGGGCAGATCCGGCGTGCGCGCCGCTTGTTCAAGAGCCGGCCCGCGGCGCTCGCGCCCGACGCAGACATCAGGGAGATTCTCGACGAGGAGGCTCCCGAGGGTTTCGAGATCGTGTCGAGCTTCGTCTACGTCGGGCGCGGCTACCTCTCGCTCGACCAGGCAGCCCAGGCAGTCAGATCGGCGGCTCTCGCACGCGCGCACTGAGTCGACCCTGCGCCGAACTTCATGAAGAGCCAAGTGGGAGAAGGTGAGTGGAGTGGAGAAGCTGCTGTTGAGTCCAGAAGAGGCCGCCGAGATCCTTGGCGTCACGAGGTCGACGATCTACGACCTCATGCGCATGCGCATCCTCGCCTCGATCAAGATCGGCCGGCGTCGCCTCGTGCCGGTCAAAGCGTGCCAGGAGATGGTCGAGCGGATGGTCGAGGAGTCGGCATGACCAGGCGCGCCAACGGAGAGGGCTCGGTCTACCAGACCAAGGGTGGGCGTTGGGTCGGTGCGACGTACGCCGACACGAACACGGGCGGGCGCAAGCGCGTCGTCGTCTACGGTCGCAGCCGGCCCGAGGCCCGCAAGAAGCTTGAAGCTCTGCAAAAGGAGCTGGACGCTGGCGTACTGGTGGCGGTCGAGAACTGGACCGTCCAGGCGTACCTCGAGCACTGGCTCGAGACGGTGGTCAAGCCGAACCGAGCGCCCAAGACCTACCAGGGCTACGAGCTCGTTGTCCGGCTGCACCTCGGCCCGCGCATCGGCAAGAAGAAGCTTCGGGCACTCACAGTTCGCGACGTCCGGCTCATGTGCCAGCACCTCGCGGCCGCCGGCATGCAACGGCGGGGCGTCCAATTCGCCCACGCTGTCCTTCGCGCGGGCCTGCAGAACGCGATGCGCGACGAGCTGCTCACCCGCAACGTGGCCAAGCTCGTCCAGGTCCCGGCTCCGGAGTACGTCGTCGGCCAGGGGCTCAAGCCCGATGAGGCGAAGAAGCTGCTGGCGGCCGCAAAGACGGAGCGGCTCCACGCTCTCTACGTCCTCGCTCTCTACCTCGGGCTTCGTCGAGGCGAGCTGCTCGGGCTGCAGTGGCAGCACGTCGACCTCGACGGCGAGACCCTCCAGGTGGTGCAGAGTCTCCAGCGTGTCGGCGGCCAGCTGCAGCTCAAGGCACCCAAGACCCGCAAGTCGCGTCGCACCGTGCCGCTGCCGCTACCAGTCGTCGAAGCCCTCAAGGCGCACAAGATCGCCCAAGGCAAGGAACGGCTCGCAGCCGGTCCCAACTGGCACGACACGGGCATGGTCTTTGCATCGGCAGTCGGTACGCCGATGGAGCCGGACAACCTGCGGCGCAGCTGGTACCGGGTGCGCGAGATTCTGCCCGAGCCACGGCCGCGGCTCCATGACCTCCGGCACACCTGCGTGACGCTGCTGTTGACGGAGGGAGTTGCCCCGCACATCGTCCAGGAGATCGTCGGCCACAGCGCCATCGACGTGACAATGACGATCTACGCGCACACCTCACTCGAGGAGAAGCGCAAGGCGCTGGCGCTTCTCGGAGACCGGCTCGCATGAGCTCCCGGCTGTCGCACGAGATCGCACGCTGCTATCACGGTCGCTATCAAACGACCCCCAGAGACTACGAACCGCTGGCCGCGCAGGGCGCTGACCAGCGGTTTTGTGAGTGGCCAGGGGCGGGGTCGAACCGCCGACCTTCCGATTTTCAGTCGGACGCTCGTACCAACTGAGCTACCTGGCCGGGTCTGCGCATCACGTCGAAGCCTGCGCAAACAGATACCCGGATCGCTCCGGGCGACGCCAACTATACACGACCCCCTCCCGGCTTCAGCGAGGGTCACAAGCCACACACAGAGCGACGGTGGCCGGCTCACCCGAGGGCGAACCGGCCACCGCGACCGTTGTCAGGGCGACGTCACAGGTCAGCTCTGGCCGGGCGGGACCTGGTGCTGGCCGGGTGCCGCGACACCGCTGCCCACGATGTTGAAGAGCATGCCGTGGGACACGACGGTGCCTGCGACCGAGACGTTGAGCTGGGCCTGGTAGAAGCCGTCTGCCGCTCCCTTGGCCGAGGATGCCGTGACCGCAACCGTGGTGCTGGCACCTGCCGCCAGGGTGGCCGTGCCGCCGGAAACCGAGTAGGTGACACCGGAGGCAGGGTTGTTGGCAACCGCGACACCGACGGAGATGGGAGCCCCGCTGGTGTTGGTGATGACCAACGACTTGGTCACGCTGCGGCCGGACCCGCTGGAGATCGCCCCGAAGGACAGGCTCACCGGGTCGAGTGCGACCTGGCTGGCGAGCGCCGCGTCGGTGTCGGCCAGGCCGGCGCCGACCTTGAGGGCGTCGTTGGTCACTGTGTCAGTGAGTGCGTCACGGAGGACGCCCTGCTTGGCCGTGTTGACGACGGCGCTGCGGACCTCGGCTGCGCTCCAGTCCGGGTGGTCGCCGCGGACGACGGCGGCGATGCCGGCGAGGTGCGGTGTGGCCATCGAGGTGCCGCCGAAGATGGCCCAGCAGGGCGGGGTGCCGCAGGCCCAGGCGGGCTGCGCGCTCAGCACGTCGGCGCCGGGAGCGACGACGTCGGGCTTGATGAGCAGGTCGCCGTGGGTCGGACCCTGGCTGGAGAAGGAGGCCATCCGGTTGGTCGCCTCGGGGATCGACTTGTAGAGCATGTTGGCGTTGATCGTCGCGTCCTGGCCGTCGTGCTCCATGATCTGGGCGCCGTCGGACTTGGTGACCATGACGGACACGACCCCGCTCTGGTCTCCGGCCATGGTGAGGAGGGCGTCCTCGCGGTTGACGACGATGGCGGCCACGGCCCCGGCGGCCGTGACGTTGTCGATCTTCTCCTGGAAGGTGCAGACGTTGCGGCCGATGACCGCGATCTTGCCTGCGAGGTTCGGCAGCGGCGAGCCGTTGCAGGCCAGCGAGAGCCCGAGCGGGTGCCCCGAGGCAGCATCCTTGGCGACGGCCAGCGGGGCCGTGATGTCCTCGGTCAGCTTCCCGAAGTCACCGACGACGACGTCGTAGTCGGTGCCCGCAACGGTCACCGTGTTGACGAGCGCGTGCCCGACGGTGCTCGCACCAGCGGTGAGCGCCCGCGGGGCCGCACCCGGGTAGTGCACGGTCCAGTAGCCGGGGCCCTCGTTGCCGGCCGCGACCGCGACGACCATGTTGGCCCTGTCGAGGTTGTCGACGGCATTGTCGAGGAGGAAGGCGCCGCCGCCGTCGTTCCGGGCACCGCCGAGGCTCATGTTCGCGACGTCGAACCCGTCGACGTAGGCGTCCTGCATCGCCTCGAGGATGTCCTCGGAGCGCGCCGAGCCCGCCGTGCCGGGGAAGACGTTGTACGACCCGAGGGTCGCCGCGGGTGCGACGCCGGACGGGGCGTACGGAATGACCGTGCCGTCGACGACGGCGGAGGTGTGCGCGTTGCACGCCACGGTCCCGGCGACGTGGGTGCCGTGCCCGTTGAGGTCGCGGCCGTCGAAGCCGTTCTTCGCCACCTTGTTGCCGTAGGTGCGCGAGACGATCACCTTGTTGTTCGTGTACTTCGCGTCGCCGAGCGGCGTGACCGCGGGGTAGCCGGTGTCGTCGAAGCACGGGTGGGTGACGTCGATGCCGCTGTCGATGATGGCGACCTTGACGCCCTTGCCCGCCTCCGCGGCGCCGCCGACGGCGGTCCACCCCTCGAGTGCGTCGACGAGCTCGAGGTCGGGGTCCTCGTGCGCCAACGGGGTGAAGACGCCCTGGAGCTCGGCGTAGGTGACGCCGGGCGCGGAGCGGACCGTGCTGAGGGAGGTGCCGTTGAGCTGGACGCCGACGGCGTTGACGGCCACGTCGAACTGCTTGGTGACCCTCGCCTTGGGGGCGTTGACGCGCAGCCAGTCCTTGAAGGCCGTCTGCTCTGCCCTGATGCGGTCGCGCTCGGCCTTGACCGCCTGGTTGGCGAAGCCGATCTTCTTGCCCTTCTCGGGCGCGGTGCGCGGGTTGGTGGCGAGCGGCTCGCTCGCCAGCCGGACGAGCGCAAAGCTGCTGTCGACCTCCGGCGCTGACTGACGGGTGTTGGCTTCGGGCTGGGCCGCTGACGAAGCCGCCATTCCCAGGGATAGGGCCAGTGCGGCGGTAGCCGTCACGGCGAGGGCGCGATTCGAGCGCATGGATGAGCCTCCGGAAACTCTGGTTGGGGGTGCTCGCACTCTAAGGTCCAAAACCCCTCACGGGGGGCCCTTCACGAAAGGAATTTGCGCAGCGGCAGGAGAGGGCAGGAGGCCTCGACTGGCTGGCTGATGACGATCGAGTGAGTCTGGGTACCGATACCACCACGTGGCGCGAACTTGCGAGTACGCGCTCCGACATGAAACCTTCAACTTCGTTTGACAACCCGCACGGACCCACGAGCCACGACGCACGACACCCACGACACCCACGACACACAGGAGACCGCATGGCCGACGACTCGACCCTGAGCGGTGACTGGGAGTTCGACCCCGCTCACACGCGCATCGGATTCTCGGCGCGGCACGCCATGGTGACGACGGTCCGTGGCTCGTTCAACGACGTCCAGGGCTACTTCCACGCCGACCTCGACGACATGTCCAAGTCGAGTGCCCGCGTCGTCCTCAAGGCGGCGAGCGTCGACACCCGCAACAACGACCGGGACAACCACCTGCGCAGCGCCGACTTCTTCGACGTGGAGAAGTGGCCCGACATCACCTTCGAGAGCACCCAGGTCGAGGAGGTCGGCGACGGCGCCTACGTCATCTCCGGCCACCTGACGATCCGCGACGTCACCAAGCCGGTGACCATCCCCCTCGAGCTGCTCGGCGTGCAGACGGACGCGTTCGGTGCGCTCCGCGCGGGCTTCGAGGGCTCCCGCCGCATCAACCGCCGTGACTACGGGCTCGAGTGGAACATGCCCCTCGACAAGGGCGGCGTCCTCGTCTCGGAGCGCATCACGCTCGAGTTCGAGATCTCCGCCGTCCAGACCTCCCCGGAGTCCGAGGGCGAGCAGGCCGACCAGCCAGAGGGCGAGCACAACGAGGGCTGAGGCCCCGTCGCCCTGGCCCGGAGGCCCCCTCAGGCCGCCGGGCCCTTGCTGCGCACGTCCGCGACGTGCGTCATCGCCTCGCGCAGCTCGGTCAGCCAGTCCGACTCGTGCTGCCCGACGAGCCGCACGCACCACGCCAGCCCGTCGGCCCGCGACCGCGCCACACCCGCGTCGACCAGGGTGTCGAGGACCAGCCGCTCGCGTTGGCGCAGCCGCGTCATCGCCGGCGCGGCCACGTGGGTGAACAGCTCGGTCCGGTCGCCGACCCGCACGGCCCACGACACCTTCCGGTCGAACCGGTGCTCCGCCTCGCGGGCGATCTCGATCCGGCGTCCCCGCGTGTCCTCGCGGAACGCCTTGGCCCGTCCGGCCCGCGCCTCCGCGCGCTCGGCGTCGCTCGAGCCGTCGGGCAGGTCGACGTCGTCGATCGTGAGGACCACCGTGATCTCCTCGCGGTCGACGGTGATCTCGGGCGCTGCCTGCTGCCATTCCTCGGGTAGGCGGCCGGTGAACCAGCCGCGGACCCGCTCAGTCACTTGCTCAGTAATCATGTAATCAGGATTGCTCGCCACGGCGTCCACGTCAACGGACTCAGCCCACAGCGAAGCAGCCGTATGCCGCTGAGCTGGCCCAGCGGCATACGGCACCTCCCAGCGGGGTCGGCTCCGATGCTCCCGGCGCCTCAGCGTGGGAGGAGCTGACGGTCAGGGACTGAACCGGTAGCCCAGCCCCGGCTCGGTGATCAGGTGCCGCGGGCGACCCGGGTCGGCCTCGAGCTTGCGGCGCAGCTGGTTGGCATAGACCCGTAGGTAGTTCGACTCGCGGCCGTAGGCCGGCCCCCACACCGAGCGCAGCAGCTCCTGCTGCGTGACCAGATGCCCCGGGGTGCGGCAGAGCGTCTCGAGGAGCCGCCACTCGGTCGGGGTGAGGCGGACCTCGGCACCCTCGACGGTCGCCCGGCGCTCGGCGAAGTCGAGCTCGATCCGGTCCGTCCTCAGGATGCCGATCTCCTTGGCGAGATCCCCTGCCCGGCGTGCCGCCGCTCGGATCCGGGCCAACAGCTCCTCGATCCCGAAGGGTTTGGTGACGTAGTCGTCGGCCCCGAGGTCCAGGGCCTCGACCTTGTCGTCGCTCTCGTGGCGTGCGGACAGCACGATGACGCGTACGTTGCTCACCCGCCGCAGCCGCCGCAGCACCTCCGTCCCATCCAGGTCGGGAAGCCCCAGGTCGAGCACGACGATGTCCGGCGGTGGGTCCTCCATGGCGATCTGCAGGGCGGTCCGCCCGTCGCTGGCCGTGACGACCTCGTGCTGGTGCGCTCGCAACGCGATGGCCAGCGTCCGCTGGAGTCTCGGGTCGTCGTCCACGACGAGCACGCGGCTCATGGAGCGATCCCGTCCGCCCTGGGGAGTGAGAGCACCATCGTCAGGCCACCTCCTGGTGTGTCCTCTGCCGTCCGCGAGCCTCCCATGACCTCGGTGAGCCCCCGCGCAACGGCCAGGCCGAGCCCGACCCCCTCGCCCTTGGGAGTGTCCCCGACCCGCTGGAACGCGGCGAAGATCCGCTCCTTGTCCGGCTCCGGAACGCCGGGACCGCGGTCGGCGACCCGCACCTCGACGCGGTCGCCGACGGCACCGGCCGTGATCCGGACCGGGGCGCCACCTGAGTGTCGGACGGCGTTCTCCACGACGTTGGCCAGCAGCCGGTCGAGCAGCCCGAGGTCGGCCACGGCCGCCACGTCGTCGAGGTCGACCTCGATGCCCTCGGGCGACCCGGGCTGACCACCCGCACCGATGCCCTGGACGGCCGCCTCCACCGCCGCCCCGAGGTCGACGACGTCCCGCCGTGCTCGGACGGCCCCCGTCTGCAGGCGGGAGAGGTCGAGCAGGTTGCCGATGAGGGCATCGAGCCGGTCGGCCGACTCCTCGATCGACTCGAGCAGCTCTCCCTCATCGGAGGCGTCGAGCGTGACCCCCGGCTGACGCAGCATCGAGACCCCGGCCTTGATGCTCGCCAGGGGTGTGCGAAGGTCGTGGGAGACGGCCGCGAGGAGCGTCGTGCGGGCCGCATTGTCGCGGGCCAGCCCCGAGGCCACCCGCTCGGCCGCCATGAGCCGCTCCCGTCCGAGGAGCACCGTCGCGTGGGCCGCGAAGGCGCTGAGGAGGCGGCGGGTCCCCGCGGGCGGCGGCGGTCCCGCCATCAGCAGGCGCGCCCCGTCCTCGAGGCTCTCGTCGATCGTCCAGTTCCGGGCCGGCAGGGCGCTGCCCGGGAGAAGGTCGGGATCCGTGCTCGCCCGGACGTGCAGTGGCGCGTCGAGCGCTCCGTCCGGAGGGCAGGCGAGCACGACGACGTCCATGTCCAGGGCGGTGCGCGCCCGGTTCAGCAGGGTCGGCACCGGCGCGGGGTCCGCGAGCAGGTCCCGGCTCAGACTGGCCAGCGCCTCGGACTCCCGCTGGGCAGCGATGGCCTGCTCGGTCCGACGCGCGGCCACGTGGACCACGGACGAGACGGCGATGGCGACGAGGACGAAGACGAGCAGGGCCAGCGCGTTGGGCGGGTGGTCGATCGTCAGGGTGTGGCGCGGCTCGGTGAAGAACCAGTTGATGACGAGCGAGCTGGCCACCGCGCAGAAGAGTGCCGGCCAGATGCCCCCGGCGAGCGCACACCCGATCGTCAGCGCCAGGTAGAGCTGCACCTCGAGTGAGAGCTGGTGGCTCTCCTGCGTCGCGACGAGGATCACCGACAGCACGACGATCCCGACGGTGGCGAGCGTCCAGCCCAGCGCGAGTCGGCCGGGGGAGAGAAGGCCCGGAGCCCGGGCCCGCCGCCCGCCGCCCGCCTCCTCGTGGGTGACGAGGTGCACGTCGATGTCGCCCGAGCCGTCGGCGACCGCGGAGGCGACGCTGGGCCGGAGGACCTCGTGCCACCGCGACCTGCGGCTGACGCCGACGACGACCTGTGTCGCGTTGATCCCGCGGGCATAGTCGAGGATGGCCTCGGCCCGGCTCTCCCCGGTGACCGTCTGGAACTCGCCGCCGAGCTCTGTCGTCAGGCGTCGGAGGCGCTCCACCTCGGCGAGGTCGTCGGTGGCCAACCCGTCCGCTGCGACGACGTGGACCGCGATCAGGTCGCCACCGGCAGCCCTCGACACGATACGGGCACCCCTGCGCAGCAGCGTCTCGCCCTCAGGCCCTCCGGACAGGGCGACGACGACGCGTTCCCGCGTGGGCCACGGCGCCGCGATGCCCTGGTCGGCGCGGTAGCGCTCGAGGGCCTCGTCGACCCGGTCGGCGAGCCACAGCAGGGCGAGCTCGCGGAGGGCGGACAGGTTGCCGACGCGGAAGTAGTTGGCGAGCGCCGCATCGACCTTCTCCGGCCGGTAGACGTTGCCGTGCGCCATCCGCCGCCGGAGCGCCTCGGGGGTCATGTCGACGAGCTCGACCTGCTCCGCGCGGCGCACGACCTGGTCGGGCACGGTCTCCCGCTGGCGCACTCCGGTGATGGAGTGGGTGACGTCGTTGAGGGACTCGAGGTGCTGGATGTTGACCGTCGAGAGCACGTCGATGCCGGCGTCGAGGATCTCGTCGACGTCCTGCCAGCGCTTCTCGTGCGGCGAGCCGGGGGCGTTGGTGTGCGCGAGCTCGTCGACGAGCACGACCCGCGGGCGCCTCGCGATGACTGCCGCGGTGTCGAGCTCCTCGAGAGTGGTGCCCCGGTGCGTGACGGTGCGCCGCGGGACGACCTCGAGCCCGTGCACCATGTGGGCGGTGTGGCTGCGGCCGTGCGTCTCGACGAACCCGACGACGACGTCGGTGCCCCGTGCGAGCCGGCGGTGCGCCTCGTCGAGCATCGCCACGGTCTTGCCGACGCCGGGCGCGGCCCCGAGATAGATGCGCAGCTGGCCGCGTGCCATACGGTGATCCTCTCAAGTCGGCGGGCGCCGTGGGTGTCCGTGGGCGCCCTGGGTGTCGGTGGGTGTCCGTGGGTGCCGGTGCGTGTCCGTGCGTGTCCGTGGGCGTTACGAGCCGGACAGCCCACGCAGGCCGATGTTGAGCCGCAGCACGTTGACCCGCTCCTCGCCGAGGAAGCCGAGCGCCCGGTCCTCGGTCGCGTCGACCACGAGCCCGCCGACCACCTCCGGAGGCAGCCCCCGTGCCGCCGCCACGCGCGCCACCTGCGCCTCGGCATTCGCCACGGAGATGTGGGGGTCGAGCCCGCTGGCCGAGGCGGTCAGCGCGTCCGGGGGCTGCGGACCGTCGCCGAGGTCCATCCTGATGCGCCGCCGCGCCACGGCACCCTCGACGGGCGCGCCCGGCCCGAGGTTGGTCCCGCCGCTGACGTCGCCGGAGTAGTCGGACGCCGACGGACGCCCGTGGAACCACTCCGGCCCGGTCCACTGCTGGCCGAGCAGCGCGGAGCCGACGACGCGGTCGTCGACCCGCACGAGGGACCCCGCGGCCTGGTCCCGCGCGACGAGCTGACCGGTGCCCCAGACGGCGAGGGGATAGAGGAGCCCCAGCAGGACGGTGAAGGCCGCCATCACCCTGACCGAGGCGACGAGCTGGCGGGCGAGCAGTCGGGCCCTGATCGACGGCACGGAGATCACATCATTCCGGGGAGGTGGGACGCGAGGAGGTCGATGAGCTTGATCCCGATGAACGGGGCGACGATGCCACCGAGCCCGTAGATGAGCAGGTTTCGCCGCAGCACCTGGCTGCTTCCGGCCGGCCGGTAGCGGACCCCCTTGAGCGCCAAGGGGATCAGAGCGAGGATGATGAGCGCGTTGAAGACCACGGCCGAGAGGATCGCCGACTTCGGGGTCGCGAGCTGCATCACGTTGAGCGCCTCGAGACCGGGGAACTCCGTGACGAACATCGCCGGGATGATCGCGAAGTACTTGGCGACGTCGTTCGCGATGGAGAAGGTCGCGAGCGCGCCGCGGGTCATCAGCAGCTGCTTGCCGATGCCGACGATGTCGATGAGCTTGGTCGGGTCCGAGTCGAGGTCGACCATGTTGGCGGCCTCCTTGGCCGCCGAGGTGCCCGTGCTCATCGCGACGCCGACGTCCGCCTGGGCGAGGGCCGGTGCGTCATTCGTCCCGTCCCCGGTCATCGCGACGAGCCGACCGCCCTTCTGCTCACGCTTGATGAGGGCCATCTTGTCGGCCGGGGTGGCCTCGGCGAGGAAGTCGTCCACCCCGGCCTCGGCAGCGATCGACGCCGCAGTGAGCGGGTTGTCGCCGGTGATCATCACGGTGCGGATCCCCATGGCGCGCAGCTGGTCGAAGCGCTCCCGCATCCCCGGCTTGACGACGTCCTTGAGGTGCACGACCCCGAGCACCCGCGCCGGACCCTGCCCGTTGCGCGCGGCCACGACGAGCGGCGTCCCGCCGGTCCGGGCGATCAGCTCGACGGACCCGGCCACCCCGTCGGCGGTGCTTCCTCCCGTGGAGGCCACCCAGCGGCATACGGCATCGGCGGCGCCCTTGCGCAGGGTCGACCCCGAGGGCAGGTCCACGCCGGACATGCGGGTCTGCGCGGAGAACTCCTGTGTCGTCGCGCCCTGCGCGATGAGGGTGCGCACGTCGGTGACGTCCTCCGCAGGCACCGACGGCAGGGTGAGGTCCACGATCGACCGTCCCTCCGGCGTCTCGTCGGCCAACGAGGAGAGGTATGCCGCTGAGCTGAGTTCTCGCGCCGCCACACCGGGCGCGGGGAGCAGTTCGGTCGCGAGGCGGTTGCCGAAGGTGATGGTCCCCGTCTTGTCGAGCAGGAGGGTCGAGACGTCCCCGGCGGCCTCGACGGCCCGGCCGGACATCGCGAGCACGTTGTGCTGGACCAGCCGGTCCATGCCGGCGATGCCGATCGCCGACAGCAGGGCACCGATCGTCGTGGGGATCAGACAGACGAGCAGGGCGACGAGGACGATCCCGGGTTGGGCCCTTCCCGAGTAGACGGCGAGCGGCTGGATCGCCATGACGGCCAGCAGGAAGATGATCGTCAGCACCGTGAGCAGGATCGTCAGGGCGATCTCGTTCGGGGTCTTCTGGCGGGCCGCGCCCTCGACGAGCGCGATCATCTTGTCGATGAACGTCTCGCCTGGTCTCGCGGTGACCCTGACGACGATCCGGTCCGAGAGGACGGTCGTCCCGCCGGTCACCGCGCACCGGTCGCCGCCCGACTCGCGGATGACGGGAGCGGACTCGCCCGTGATGGCGGACTCGTCCACCGTCGCCATGCCTTCGACGACGTCGCCGTCGCCGGGGATCACCTCGCGCGGGCCGACGACGACGAGGTCGCCGACGTGGAGGTCGGAGGCGGGCACCTGCTCGGTGCTCCCGTCGGGCAGGAGCCGGTGGGCGAGCGTGTCCCGCCGGGTGGCCCGGAGTGTCGCCGCCTGCGCCCGCCCGCGGCCCTCCGCGACGGCCTCGGCGATGTTGGCCATGAGCACGGTCGCCCACAGCCAGCCGGTGACGAGCCAGGCGAACCAGCTCGGTGTGGCCAGCGCCATCACCGTCGTGACGACGGCGCTGACCCAGACCACGAAGACGACCGGCTGTCCCAGCAGGTGCCGCGGGTCGGTTTTGCGGACGGCCTCGGGGAAGGTCGAGGTGAACTGGCGGAGCAAGGACGTCATGGGAGCGCCTCCGCGATGGGCCCCAGGGACAGGGCGGGGAAGAAGGTCAGGCCGGCCACGATCAGCGAGATGACGATCAGCAGGCCGACGAAGGTCGGCGTGTGCGTCGGCATCGTGCCCGCCCCTGATGGTCGACGTCGCTGCGCCGCAAGGGAACCCGCAAGGGCCAGAACGAGCAGCATGGGAAGGTAGCGCCCCACGGCCATGGCGAAGGCCAGGGTGAGGTTGACGTAGGGGGTGTCGGCTCGGAAACCGGCGAAGGCGCTGCCGTTGTTGTTGGCGGCCGAGGCATAGGCGTACATCAGCTCGGTGAGCCCGTGGGGACCGGTTGCGCTCAGCTGGGACCGGACGAACGGAACCACCGCCCCGATACCGGTGAACGTCAGGACGAGCGCCGGCATGACGAGCAGGGCCAGCGACGTCGTCGTGATCTCCCGGCGGCCGATCGTCTTGCCGAGCAGCTCCGGGGTGCGGCCGACCATGAGCCCGGCGACGAAGACCGTGAGCACGGCCATGACCAGGGCGCCGTAGAGCCCGCTGCCGACTCCGCCCGGCGAGATCTCCCCGAGGAGGATCGAGGCGAGCGCGCCGCCGCCACCGAGGGCGCTGTAGCTCTCGTGCATCGAGTCGACGGCGCCGGAGGAGGTGCCCGTGGTGCTGGCGGCGAAGAGGCTCGAGGCCCACACACCGAAGCGCAGCTCCTTGCCCTCGAGTGCGCCGAGGGGCTGCTGGGCGGCGCGGGTCTCGGACACGGTGATGACGGCGAGCATGAGGCCCCACAGCGACGCCATCAGCCCGAGGACCGCCCAGCCCTGCCGCTTGTCGCCGACGAGGACGCCGTAGGCCCGGGGCAGCGAGAAGGGGATGACGAGCAGGAAGAAGATCTCGACGAGGTTGGTCAGCGGGGTGGGGTTCTCGAAGGGGTGCGCAGAGTTGGCGTTGAAGTACCCGCCCCCGTTGGTGCCGAGCTCCTTGATCGCCGGGGCCTGACCCTGGTTCTTGGACACGCTGAATCCAGC